>NZ_JBSFRG010000008.1:0-191135 GCF_053589115.1 Rhodococcus sp. NPDC003383
TGGTCCCGGGGCGGGAGACCCCGCCCCGGGACCGGCGCTGTGGTTCGCGGTCGCGGACCTTCGGCTATTTCGCAACAGCCCGTCTGAGGAGACGAGCGGTACATTCGCTCGGAAAACCGCGGGCCACAACCACACCCACGACCCACAGCACGAGACGCCGAAGGGCCCCGCACCTTGCATAGGTGCGGGGCCCTTCGGCTACTGCCGTGTTACGCGAGGGTCTTGGCGATGCCTCGTTCGATGGCGGCGATGATCTGCGGACGCAGTTCGGCTGCCGGCACGATCCGGTGCACCGAACCGACCTCCTGGGCGCGCTGGATGTTGTGGATCGCCTCGAATTCGGCGGCCACCTCACCGAGCTTCTCCGACCGCACCGCGGTGCGCAGCGTCGCGAGTTCGACACCGAGGCGGGCCTTCTCGCCGTCCTCGGCGGCGGCGAGCTGAGCCTCGAGTTCGACGACACGGGGGTCCGACGCGGTGCGCTTGTTCACGTCGCGGGTGAACACGACCGCCGCGGCGGGTGCGCCACCGAGCACCGACGCGAACGAGCCCTCGACCGCGAGCACTTCCATGTTCTCGTTCAGTGCGCCGGAGAACACCACGAACGCGCCACCGTGGTAGCGGGAGACCACGACGAACACGATCGGGCCGTCGAAGTTGACGATGGCTCGGCCGATTTCGGCGCCGTTCTCGAGCTGCAGGTTGCGCAGCGACTCGGGGGAACCGTCGAAGCCCGACAGGTTCGCGAGCACGACCAGCGGCCGGTTACCGCTCGCCGCGTTGATCGCGCGGGCCGTCTTCTTCGACGACTTCGGGAACAGCGTGCCCGACGTCCACTGGTCCGGTCCGTCGGTCGGGAACCAGCCCTTGCGGGCGATCGCGCGGGACTCGATGCCGACGACCGTGACCGCGTGGCCACCGAGGTGGGCGTCGAACACCACGGAGGTGTCGGCGTCGGCCATGTCGGCCCAGCGCTCGAGCACCGCGTGGTCCTGGTCGACGACGGCGCGCATCACCGTGCGGATGTCGAACGGCTTCTTGCGATCCGGGTTCGTCTCCGAGGAGAAGATGTCCCCGACGGTCGTGAAGTCGCTGGACGGGTGCACGTGCGGGTACACCCGGACGTCGCGGTCGATCGGGTCGTTCGACTCGGCCTTGCGCGGGAAGCGTTCTCCCGGTGCGAGGTACGCGTGCTCGTAGTGCCCGAACAGGATCTCGACGGCGGCCGAGACGTTCGGTGCCCAGTACTGCGCCTGCCCGTTCGGGCCCATGACGCGGTCGTAGCCACCGATACCGAAGTTGTCCTCGGCCGAGACACCACCGGAGTAGTCGAGCGACTGCTTACCGGTGAGCACCATCGCGCTGTCGGGGGTCATCACGAGGATGCCCTTGGTGTGCATGAGCATCGTCGCTTCGGCGTTCCAGTACGGCTGCGCGCCGACGTTGATGCCGGTGACGACGACGTTGATCTCGCCGCCGTTCTGCGTGAACGTGATGATGCGGCGCAGGCCACGCGACACCCAGTCCATGTTCTCGGTGCCGGAGTCCATCGAGATGGTCGCGCCGGAGGAGAGGGCGAACCATTCGACCGGGGCGCCGAGCTTCTCGGCGAGGTCGATCGCGGCGACCATGCGGGAGCACTCGGCCTCGGCGACCGTGCCGAGCGCCTTGGTCGGGTCGCCGAACAGCGCGACACGGGTCATGCCCTCGGGGTACCGCGCGGTCTTGGTGGTGACGACGCCGACGATCAGGCCCGCGGTGTTGCGGCCGTACGGGCGGTCCACCGGTACGAGCTCGCCGGAGGCGTCGAAGTCGTATTCGACGAAGCTGCCGTTGCCCTTGGTGAGCAGCGGAACCAGCTCGTACGGGTACACCGTGCCGCGCGCCCGGGAGCGCTGGACCTTCTGGGTGTACTCGTCGAGCGGCTTCAGCGGCTCCTTCGGCGGCTCGGTCACCCGGGCGACGACGCCGGCGCCGGAGCGGTACGAGAACCGCAGCGCCACTTCGCGTGCCGGGGATTCCGGGTTGTCGCGCAGCCAGCCGATGACGGTGATCTCCTCGAGCCCGGCACCGACGGTGATCGGCGCCGCACCCTGCCCGACGCGCTTGAGCTCGTCGAGGGTCAGTTCGACGACCGGCCACACGAACAGCACCACGCGGTTCGAGTCGAGGCGGCGGTTGCCGCGGGCGGCCTGCGCCCGGCGCATGCCGTCGAGGCAGCTGGCCAGCGCCCGCTCGAACGCGGGCAGCGCCACGATCGCACCGGTCTCGTCACGCTGCGGCGCGATGTCGCGGACCTCGGCGAGCGCGATGAACCGCTCGTCGGACGGATTCTCGTTGGCGACAAGGTGGTACAGGTACGTGTCCGGGTTCGCGGGCAGGCGGGTGCCGACGAAGTTCTTCAGCCGCCACAGATCCAGTCGCTGACCGGTCAGCGGGTGGATGTCGCGGATGTTGTGCTCTTCGGCGTATCCGCTGGCGAACGGGCGGAACGTGAAGACGTGCTCCTCGGCGGTGTCGGTGTGGCACACCGTGACCGTGACGCGGCGAGCCGTGGCGGTGACCGGGCGGGCGAGCAGCTCGGTGCGCAGCGCCTCGGCCTGGGCGTCGGCGTCGGCCGGGGCGTCGTTCCACGCCACGTACAGGTCGACGACGAGGTTCTCGATGCTCGGCAGCGGCTTCGCAGCGGCCTCGACCGAGTCGAGCGCGGCCGACAGCTCGGCATGCCGTGCCTCGGCGGAGATGAGGTACAGGCGGGTGCCGCGCAGGTCGAAGTTTCCGGTGACGAACTGGCGGCCGTCGACCGTGTAGGACTGCACGTCCTCGAGGGTGCGGATCTTGTAGGCGCGGCGGGTGATCACCTCGAGCAGCGGTCCCGGCACCGATTCCGGGCGGGTGATCTGCTGCGCGAGCAGGTCGATCAGCGGCTCGGGCGTCGCGACGAGGGTCTCGATGCGCTGCGCGTAGTCGGCGGCCTGAGGGTTGTCGGCGAGGTACGCGAGGCTGCCGCGCACCCCGTCGTACACCTGCTCGCGGGCCTTGCGGATGACCGGCTCCTCGAAGAACCGGAACCGCAGGTTGCGGGCGGCGTCACCGATGAGCGGGTAGCGCACCTGGGTGGCGACGATCAGCCGGTCCAGGACCTCGTTGAGTTCGTGCGACAGGCGCGGGGTCTCGACGTTCGCGAGCCACCGCTCGAGCAGCGCCGACACCACCGGCACCGCGGTCTCGATGCGCTGCTGCGCCAGGAACAGCCGGTAGACGGCTTCCTCGAGTTCGCCGGTGCGGTCGAGCGAATCGACGTCGTAGTGACGCAGTGCGCGCGACAGGCGGGTGCGGAAGCTGTCCGGCAGGCCGCCGACCTCGACGTCGAGGGACTGCAGGTAGCCGTGGAAGTACTCGCGGGGGCTGTGCACCCGGTTGTCGCCCGACTCCTCGTCCTGCGTGGGCCTGTTGCGCGAGAGCTCGCACACGTCCGCGAACGTGGTGAGCAGCGACAGCTCGGCGCGGACCAGATCGCACTGCTTGCCGGCCTCGCTGCGCAGGCGGTCGTACTCGCTCAGCAGGGTCGCGGTGCGCTTGGCGGACACGTCGTAGCCGGTGATCAGCGCTTCGAGGGCGTCGATGCGCGCGAGGGCGTCGGCACCGGCGTCACCGGTGATCGCGGGCGCGGGGGCCGGGAACTGGACGCGTTCGACGACCGCGGTGACGGTCTCCTCGGCGACCTGGTCGACGCGCAGCAGCGGAGCGCCCGCGTCGACCTGCGAGTTCACGACCGCGAGGACTTCGCGGACCTTGCCGGCGAAGGGTGCGCGGACGGCGGTTTCCATCTTCATGGACTCGAGCACCACGAGCGTCTGGCCGGCCTCGACCTCGTCGCCGACGGCGACAGGCACGGCGACGACGACGGCGGGTGCGGGCGTGCGCACGACACCGGCCTCGTCCTGGCTGATCTGGTGGCTGACACCGTCGACCTCGACGAGGAAGTGCGCGGGTCCGGCGATGGAGACGACATGGTGGCGATGTCCGGCGACCGTCACGCGCGATTCGTACTCGCCGAGACGATCGACGTCGACATCCAGTTCGCCGCTGCCGGTTTCGACGCGGTAGCGGTGCGGGCCGACCTGGCCGACGAACAGCTCGTAGGCCTGACCCTGGTAGCTCAGCTCGATCTTGCGGCCGACGGTGTGGCCGGCGCGGGGGCGGCCGCCACGCGCGGAGGTGAGGAACGCGGCGCGCTCGCGGGCCTCGTCGGCGTCGTACACGTCGATGGCGGTGGAGATCAGCGCGACGTCCGCGACCCGGCTGGGGCCGGTGGCGGTGCCGGCGCCGGTGCGGTCGAGCCAGCCGGTGTCGGCGGAGGCGTCGATGACCTCGGTGCGGTCGAGCAGTTCGAGCAGGAACGACTTGGTGGTGGTGCCACCGTCGAGGACGACGGTGGTCTCGCGGAGCGCGGTGCGCAGACGGGCCAGGGCCTCGTCGCGGTCACGGCCCCACGCGATGATCTTGGCGACCATCGAGTCGTAGTCGGGCGGGATGACGTCGCCCTGGGCGATACCGGTGTCGACGCGCAGACCGGAGCCGAGCGGGAACTTCAGCAGCTGCACGGTGCCGGGCGCCGGAGCGAAGCCGTTGTCGGCGTCCTCGGCGTTGAGGCGGGCCTCGACGGCGTGCCCGAACTCGGTGGGGCAGTCGCCGGGCAGGGCCTCGCCGGCGGCGACGAGGATCTGCAGCTTCACCAGGTCGATGCCGGTGGTGGCCTCGGTGATGGGGTGCTCGACCTGCAGGCGGGTGTTGACCTCGAGGAACGTGAAGATCTTCAGGTCGGGCTGGTACAGGTACTCGACGGTGCCGGCGCCGCTGTATCCGGCGGCACGCACCAGGTCCGCGGACACCTTGCGCAGGTGATCGGACTGCTCCTTGGTGAGCAGCGGCGACGCGGATTCCTCGATGACCTTCTGGTTCTTGCGCTGGATGGAGCAGTCGCGCACACCGGGTGCCCACACGTTGCCGTGGTTGTCGGCGATGACCTGCACCTCGACGTGGCGGGCGTCGGTGACGAGACGCTCGATGAACACGACGGGGTCGCCGAAGGAACGCTCGGCCTCACCCTGGGTGCGTTCGAGGGCGAGTTCGAGCTCGTCCTCCGCGTACACCTTGCGGATGCCGCGACCGCCACCGCCGGAGCGGGCCTTGATGATCAGCGGGTAGCCGATGGCCTGGGCGTGGCGGCGGGCGTCGGCGCGGTTCTCGACCGGACCGCCGGACCACGGCGCGACGGGCACGCCGACCTTCTCGGCGAGGATCTTGGCTTCGACCTTGTCGCCGAGCAGGCGCATGGCTTCGGCGGACGGGCCGATGAAGGTGATGCCCAGCTTGGCGCACAGGTCCGCGAACGCGGGGTCCTCGGCGACGAAGCCCCAGCCGACCCACACGGCGTCGGCCTTCGCTTCGATGAGGGCGCGCTCGAGCTCGGCGTGGTCGAGGTAGGACGTCGCGGCCGTGGTGGACGGCCGGAGGGTGACGCCTTCGTCGGCCTGGCGGACGAACATGGCCCGCCGTTCGGCGTCGGTGTGCAGCGCGATCGTCTTGATGTCGTAGTTGTGCTCGGAGTTGAGCTCCCGGACTGCGCGGATGAGACGGACTGCCGCCTCACCCCTGTTGACCACTGCGATCCGCTTGAACATACTCGTTGCCACCGTTCTCCAAGGTTGTGCGCGCTCGTAGCGACGCTCGTCGAAACTCCGCCCCGATGAGGAAGACAAATTAACCGATCAGAACGCCGACAATGTCACGAATTGACAACGCGGACGTGTGCATGTGATCGATCGACTCCTCATGATGGGCAAGGCAGGTCATGGGTCCGAAGTGCCAGGACGACCCCGGCCCGGCGGACGGCTCTGCGGCAGGTTTCCCGCCACATTCGGCCATCGTCGTCGATGACCGCCCCTGCACGGGTAATCCTTCCGGTAACAAGCATGGACCAAACATGAGGGTTTGTCACGTTTTGGATGTCGACACCCTGGGGGTCTTGCGCATCCACCCTTCGTGTGGTGGAAAGCGTTGCGCAGAGCGCGAATTGGACTTTCGATGAAGGGTCAACCATGCGGAGTGTGGCGAGCGTCACGCACGTACTCCGGGGTAACACCGACGGGTAACCACGCGGCCGGTGCCGATCGGGAGGTTACCCGCCGGTATCGCCGTCACATGCCGTCGGCAACTTGACAAATTCATCCATCTGTCAAGAAAGAGCACGACAAATCGGGCGGAATCCGCGACTTCTGTGACCCATCTCACGCAATCCGACCCGGCGGTCTGCAAAACGACGGCACGTCGACGGGCCGCTTTCGGTGGCTCGCGGGCGGTGTCCGTGTCGCACCGTCACGGATTCTGGAACAGTGGAAGGGTCCGGACACCGCGAGGAGGCCCTGAATGATGTCCGACGAGCACACGTTCGACTCGCCCGCGCTGCGCCGCGAGCGCATCGACCGCCAGGTGCGGCAGTGGTGCGATCGCGCCCGCATCGACGGCCGGCACGCGCCGCTGAGCGACGCCGCAGCCCTGTGCCTGGCCGCCGGGCACCTCGACGAGGAAACCCGCGAGATCCTCGCGGTCCGACGCCGCACGGGCCGGCCCCTGCCCACCCTCGACGGCTTCGGAGACCTGCGCCGGCTCACCGACGAACACGCGCGCATCGCGTCGCGCGCTGCGGAACTGCGCCCCGGCGCGACACGGCTCGTGTTCGAGTACCGCGCACTCGAACTCGACAAGCGCCTGCGCGCCGCACACCGCGCGTTCGTGCACTCCCCGGCGCACTATGCGCAGGGCGTCCGGGCCGTGCGCCGCGACCGCCGCGACGGCGTGCACCTCGATCCGGCGCAGCGCGACGCGCTGTTCGCCGCGCTGCAGCGCACCCCCGTACCGGTGTCGGTGCCGGTCACCGCCCAGGCGCGCGGCGCCGTGCTCGGCGTCGCCGTCGAGCGGGTCGCCCGCTGGTCCGAAGGCACCCCCGCCGAAGCTGTGGGTCGCCGGGCCGCCGACGCGTTGTCCCGCCGGGTTCCCGAGGACGACGATCGATTCGTCGACCGTTACGACACACTTCTCTTTCTCGCGGGCAGCCTCTACGACCGCATCGAAATGTCTGCTGCGTGGAACTCCGAGCAACTCGTCGTCCAACGCGCACAACTGGATCTGGCCGACGAACTCACCCAGATCGCCGTCGACACCGTCGCCCTGCGCGGGCTGCTCGCGGAACTCGCCGACGCGGCACGTAGCGCGCCGGCCGCGCGCGCCGGGCTCGAGGCGAGGGCGACAGCGCTGGAGGCGGTGTGGGATCAGCTCGTCGACCGCGTCGCGGCGCTCGCGCGCATCGGTGATCTGCTCACCACGGCGGAGGAGCAGTTGCGTCACGACCGGATCGCCGAACGTACCGCCAGCCTGGACGAGCGCATCGACCGCCTCATCGGACGTTCGGGAGCTCGTGAATTGTCCGCGGAGAACACGCATTTCGTGGGGGATCAGGTCGACGCCGCGGCCGGCTCCATCCGGTCCCTGCAGGCAGCCCTGCGTGGCGACATCGCAGTGCTCACCGCGAGGGAGCGGCCTCCGGTCTGACCGCCCGTGGATTTGCTCCGGTCCGGGTGATAGCTTTCTCGCCGTCGTGGTGGGGGGCGAGTGACAGGAGTTACCGGAGTGGCGTCGTGCTGGGCGCGGAAGCTGACGATTCTGGGGCTGGCTGCCGCGGTGGCGGCGACGGGAGCGGCCTGCGGCGGCGGTCCGAACACCGTCGAGATCGTGGAGGACCCGGTCCTCGAAACCGCCTTCGAAAAGGTTCTGGCGGACGGAGAATCCCGCACACTCGGTGAGGTCGCCGAAGCCGCGGGCATCAGCGGATGGGACCGCATGTACTACTTCCGTGTGCCGCTGCTGATGAGCGAGGTGAACCGCAGCATCGGCACCGAGAGCACGCTCTGGGAGAACCTGCCCACCGCCGGCGCGGACGGCGTCATCATCTTCCTGTCCGGAAACTCCGTCGTGCGAGCGGTCCTCGACCATGCCCCGAGCCTCGACCTGCACGGCTACGCCACCGCCGATTCGGCCGTGACCGCTGCGCCCGGTGGGGCGCGCGGCACGATCGCTGTCGAAGCCAAGGGCAGATAGCGCGGTCAGAAGACGCGCAGGCCCAGGCGCCGACGGGTGCGCATGTCCACGAGGTAGGCCTTCCACAGCAGCGGCCACACGTGCGGGGTCACCCGGTGGAGTCGGCGGACCGCCCGGAGGTAGCGGTCGAATCGCCGCTGGTCGTCGGCGGTCCAGGGGTAGTGCATGACGTCGCGGAACTCCGGCGGCAGCGCGCCGCGTGTGACCAGTTCGAACGGCGTCCCGAGCGTGCGGTGGATCGCGCGACCCACCCGGCCGAGGCGCACCTGGAGAACAGCGAGATTGCACAGTGCGGTGAGGTATTCGCGCACTTCGTCGTTCATCGAGATCTCCGCGACCCCCTCCTTCCAGAGCCTCTCGTACTCGGTGCGGGTGGTCGGCCAGGCCTCGGGGCGCACGTTCAGCGTCGTCCCGAGGGTGCTGCCGTCGAGCAGGATCCGGTGATATTCCTCCTCGGTGAGCGGGCCGTAGAGCAGTTCGTGCTGGTCGATGAAGTACTTGAGCAGGCACAGCGCCACCCACCGCTGCAGCGCGGGGGAGTTGGCGCTGTACCGCACGACGGAATCGGGCTCGGAGGTGACACGCGCGTGGATCTTCTTCACGGATTCACGGATGAAGTCGCGGTCGTCCTCGGTGCCGAACACGGCGACGGCCAGGTAGGTGCCGGTGGTGCGGGCACGTTTGACGGGGTGCAGGTCGGCCCGGCCGGAGTCGACCTTGCTGTCGACCACGCCCTGCCCGACACCGGGATGAGCGAGTTGCATGATCACGTTGGCGGCGTTGATCGAGCCGCCGAGTGGAGAGACGAGATCTCCGAGTGTGTCGATGGTGCGCATACGCCCCCTCCATCTGATTACGACCGTAGTCAGTTGCTTTCCACTGTAGTCCTACAGCGGGGTGGAGGGAATCGGCCAGAGTCCGGCGACTCTTGCCGCGGGGACCGTCGATGTAGTACTAGCGTGAGCGTGTCCGACGACACCGAACGGAAGGCGCCACGCCGTGAAAGCTGCTGTGTTCGAAGGAAACGCACCGACCCTCGTCGTCGAGGACATCCCACGCCCGGCCCCGCGCCGCGGCGAGGTTCTGGTGAAGGTCTCCGCGTGCGGGGTGTGCCACACCGACCTGCACGTACTCCGGTCGGAGGTCGCGTTCCCGGTGCCCGCGGTCCTCGGGCACGAGGTCTCGGGCACCGTCGCCGAACTCGGTGACGACGTCGAGGGACTCGCGGTCGGCGACCCGGTCGTGTGCAGCTTCATCATGCCGTGCGGCACCTGCCGTCACTGCGTGCGCGGCGCCGAGGACCTGTGCGAGAAGTTCTTCGCGTACAACCGGCTCGGCGGCACCCTCTACGACGGCGAGACGCGGCTGTCCCGCGCCGACGGCACTCCGCTGGCCATGTACTCGATGGGCGGACTCGCCGAATACTGCGTCGTTCCCGCCACCGACGTGTTCCGAGTCCCCGACGGTGTGGGCCTCGGTGAGGTGTCGATCCTCGGGTGCAGTTCGTTCACCGCGTACGGCGCGGTCGCGAACGTCGCGCAGGTTGTCGTCGGCGACCGCGTCGCGGTGATCGCGGCCGGCGGGGTCGGCTCCAGCATCGTCCAGTTCGCGAAGGCCGCCGGTGCGACGCAGATCATCGCCGTCGACGTCAGCGACGACAAACTCGACGCCGTCACGAAACTCGGAGCGACGCACACCGTGAACTCCTCGGTCACCGATCCCGTCGAGGCGATTCGCGAACTGACCGGCGGCACCGGTGTCCGCGTCGCCTTCGAAGCGCTCGGCCGCGCCGACACGTTCGCGACCGCCCTCAACGTCCTCGACGACGGCGGACGTGCCGTCGTGGTGGGTATCGCCCCGGCCGGGTCGACCGGCGAGATCGACCTCGCTCGGCTGGTGCGGCGCAAGCTCGAGATTCGCGGCTCCTACGGCGCCCGCGCCCGCACCGACATGCCGGCCCTGCTCGCGATGGTCGCCGCCGGGACGGTCCGTCCCGAGAGCGTGATCACCCGCCGCTACGGGATCGACGACGTCGACGAGGCATACCGGGCCCTCGGACGCGGGGAGATCGTGGGTCGCGCGATCATCGAGTTCCCCTGACCTGCTCGGAAGCCACACACCCACACCGACGTATAGTTGCCCGCGCAACGAGAGGTTCTTGCGGAGGGAGCGGGTGGTGGCGCGGGTTATCGCGACGATCAACCTGAAGGGCGGCGTCGGGAAAACCACGACGACCGCGGCACTGGCGGAGTTCATGGCCGCCGACTTCGGGCAGCGGGTGCTGCTCATCGACCTCGATCCGCAGACCAACCTGACCACCATGATGGTCGGCGAGGAACGCTGGCAGGAACTCAACGAACTCGGCTGGACCCTCGCGACACTGTTCCGCAAGGCCGTCGATCCGTCGGCGCCCGACTTCGACATCGAGAAGGCGCTGCAGCGCAACGTCTCGTCCGTCAAGACGGTCAAGGGCGTGGACCTGCTCGCATCGTCGCTCGATCTCATGGACATCCAGGAGGGACTGAGCCACCAGCAGTACGCCGATCCGGTCTCGACCCGCCCGATCGAAGTGCTGTCCTCCGCGATCGCCCCGATCGCCGACGGCTACGACTACATCCTCGTGGACTGCCCGCCGAACCTCGGTATGCTCACCCTCAACGGCCTGCGGCTCGCCGACGGATACATCATCCCGACGATCCCGGACATCTTGTCCACCTACGGAATTCCGCAACTCCAGTCCCGCGTGAAGAAGTTCGCCGAGCGGGTCGGTCATCCGATCAAGGAGATCGGGCTGGTCATCACCAAGTACCGCAGCGCGTCGAATCTGCACCGCAGCACGATCGAGCGACTGCAGCGCGACGAGAAGACCGCCAATGTCGCACCGTCGTGGATCCCGGAGGCCACGCAGATCGCGCAGTCCGCGGACTTCGTGCCGTACGGCACGCTCAAGCGCAAGTACGGCAACAGCGGACAGTACGACGCACTGCGCATGCTCACCGAGGACGTGCTCATGAATGCGCAGGTAATGCTGTGACCGACATCGACCGAAGCGAGGCCCGACTACGCCTGCAACTCGGGGAGGCCGGTGCGGCCCTGCTGCGCCTGAGCGAGAGCACACCGGCCGTGGCGACCGCGTTGATCAAGCTCGTCCAGGTCGTCGCCGACGAGGCCTCGCGCACACCGAGATTCGCGAAGGCACTCTCCGGTGTCCTTGCGGCAGCGGCAGAACCGGCGAGCCCCCAGCCGGCGCCGGTCGCGGCGACGCCGGTCGACAAGCAACCGGCCGAGAGGAAACCGGTTGCGCGGCGCGGCAAGCGGTCCCCGGGCCCGTTCGACCCGTTCGCGGTGTACCGCACCGACGGTGAGGATGGACTGCGCGCGCGGCTGGCTCCTCTGGAACTCGAGCAGCTCAAGGACATCGTGGCCGAACACAACATGGACTACGACCGGCTCGCGATGCGGTGGCGCACAGCGTCGAAGCTGCACGACCGGATCGTCGAACGCGTCAAGGCTGCGTGGACAAAGGGCGACGCGTTCCGCTGAACGGCTGACTCACCGCGAGCCGCGTTTGCGCCACTCGATCGCCGGGCACGTATCCATGACCATCGGGACACCCGCCGCGATCGTCCGGTCGAACGCGTCCTCGTCCACGACGCCGAGCTGGAACCACACGGCCTTCGCGCCGACGTCCACCGCCTGGTCCGCGAACTCGCCGGCAGCCTCCGAACGCCGGAACACGTCGACGACGTCGATCGGGAACGGGACGTCCGCGAGGGTCGCGTAGCCCTGCTCGCCGAGGACCGTCGGCGCCGACGGGTGAATCGGCACGATTCGCTTACCGCGCGACTGCAACAACTCCGCGATCTCGTACGCGGTCCGGCTCGGATCACCCGACAACCCGACGACGGCCCACGTGTCGCACTCGTCGAGCATGAACTCGACGGCATCGGGGTCCTGCCACGAACTGGTCATGGCGGCAAAAATACTAGGGACTCGCCACCGCTGTCCCCGGTATGCACAGCGGCGGCGCGATCGGAATGCAGAACGGATCCGAAGGCGATGGGTTGGCCGGACCGTCGGTGAATGCGGCGGTCACGTCGGACGAAAGCTGCTCGGCCGAACCGTAGGTCGACGCGGCGACCACGAAATCCGGTCCGAACGACGCCGACGCGTGCGCGGAACTGCGATCGTCCGTCCACCCCCACTTGGTGCCGACCACTCCCGGCAACCGCGCGGTACCGAAGTTCTGGGCGGTTCCGTCCGCCGCCCGATCATTGGCCGACGACATCGCCGCGAGCACCGGTGATCCGGGGTCGGTCCGAATCTTCGTATCCAGATAGGTGACCATGTCGTAGGTCGAGGTCGTCGCGGTTCCCCAGTATCCGGAGGCGTAGGAGTCGACGAGCCCGAACTCGGCGATCGTCGCCGCGATCGCGCCCGGGTACTTCGAGGCCAGTCGCTCGGCGATCCCGTCGTGGGACGATCGGATCATCTCGACCGCGGCGTCACGATCCGCGGGATCACCGTGCCGGACCACGTACTCGGCGAGGTAGAGCTTGATGATCGACATCGCCGTGCGGGATTCGTGTTCGTTCGCCGTTCCGGTGCGGGCGCCGGACAGGGGAGCGAACGAGATCTGCGTGCGCGCGGGGGCGCTCACCGTCCCGTCGGGGGTCGGGACCGGTATCGGTGCTGCCCATGCGGACTGGGGTCCCACCATGATCGTCGTCAGTGCCGCAGCCGTCGCGAACATCTTCGCCGTCCTGCGCATACAACCGAACACTAGTCCTTCGGGCGTCCCGACGGGAGCCTACGGGTAGGTTGGGCCGAACCCAGAAGGCTCGAACCCTCTGAAAGGATGGGCGCCCGTGTCCGAGACCGGTACCGAGGAATCCGTTGTAGTCGAGCGCGACGGAGCCGTCGCGATCGTGCGTCTGAACCGCCCCGATCGGCTCAACGCATTCACCACCGAGATGTGCGACCGGCTCCTCGCGGCCTTCGACGAGATCGACGCCGACGACGACGTGCGCGCGATCGTGCTCACCGGAACCGGTCGTGCCTTCTGCGCCGGCGCGGACCTCGGGGCGGGTGGCGACACGTTCGTCCTCGACGACGATCCCGACACCGGTGGCGCACCCGCCGACACGGGCGGTCTGGTCTCGCTGCGGATCTTCCGCTCCACCAAGCCGGTGATCGCCGCGATCAACGGTCCCGCCGCGGGGGTCGGCGTCACCATGACGCTGCCCGCCGACATCCGGATCGCTTCGGACACAGCTAAATTCGGATTCGTGTTCGCACGCCGCGGGCTGGTACCGGAGGCCTGCTCCACGTGGTTCCTGCCCCGCGTCGTGGGGATCTCCACCGCCGTCGAGTGGACGGCCGGCGGCAAGATGGTGCCCGTGGACGAAGCGCTCGCGCGTGGCCTCGTGCGCGAAATCGTCCCGGCCGAGCGCGTTCTCGACCGTGCCCTCGAGGTCGCCCGCGAACTGGTGACCGGGACCGCGCCGGTCTCGGTGGCCCTGACCCGGCAACTGATGTGGCGGATGCTCGGTGCGTCGAGCCCGGAGGTCGCGCACCGGGCGGAGTCCATCGGCATCTACGTCCGCGGCACCTCCGACGACGTGCGCGAAGGTGTCGAGGCGTTCCTCGAGAAGCGGGAACCTCAGTTCCCGAACCGCATCTCCGACGGGTTGCCGGATCTGTTCGGCGAGCACGGCACCGACTGACCACGGACACCTCTTCGTGGGGTGGCCGACCAGGATTTCGTTCGGTCGGACGATGTTCCCGTGCCCGATCGCCTGACACCATCACCGGATGATCAACCCGGGCCCAGGGCGTAACGGATCGGGACGAGGAGCCTTGCTGATCGCAGCCCTCGCGGGAGCATCGGTGGCGACGCTCGTACTGTCGGTGCTCTACCTGCTCGTTCTCCGGGAGGAACCGGAAGCGCCGGAACCCGTGGCCGCACCGCCGTCGACCGTGACGGTCACGGCTCCCGCCCCGACGGTGACCGTCACCGCCCCCACCTCGCCGGTGCGGGTCGTCGCTCCGCCCACGAGTACCCCGGCCACCACACCGGTGACGACGACATCCACTCCCGGACCTCCGGCGATCGAGCAGGTCCGGGTGTTCACCGAGCGGGGCGGGCGCGGGCATCTGGTCGGACCGGACATGTACCAGGCGACCACCTACGGCACCGCGGGCGTGGTGTTCCGATGGCGATCCATCGACGAGTCCGGAGCCGAAATATGGAACGAGACCTGCCAGGTCGTGTCCACGGTGACCGGCCCCGGCGACTACAGCCACACCGACCGGAGTGCCGCGTGCTCGGGTCGCGTCCGCGCACACGAACTGGTCCTCGACGCACCGGGTGACTACACGATCACGACGACGGTGATCGGCGCCGACGGCGCCACCACCGTCGGTACCGCCGGCTTCCAGGTGATCCCCGAGTGAGGGTCGCGATCGATCAGATCAGGTAGAGCACCAGCACCGTCGCGATCAGCGTGACGAGCCAGCCGTCGGTCGCCCACTGCAACCAGCGCGGGGCCCCGCGAACCTCCATGAACGTCCGGATGATCAGGCGGCACTTCACGGCGGCCAGGGCGAGGACGAGCACGGTGATCGGTGCGCTGGCACCGACCGCGGTCGGCGAATGGCCGGGTGCCAGCCACCACGAGGCGATCGTGACGGCCGTGAGCACGAGCCACGTGACGGTGATCGTGCGCGTCGACGTTCCGGGTCGAGTGGTTGTTGTGGTCACCGGTCACCTCATGACGTAGAGCAGAGCGAAGATGACCACCCAGAGCAGGTCCACCATGTGCCAGTAGACCGCTCCGGATTCGACCATCGACACCCTGCGCCGGGCGGGATTGCGCAGTTCGCGCGCGACGACCCCGAGGACGACGAGGCCGATCAGCACGTGCAGCAGGTGGACGCCGGTGAGCACGTAGTAGAACGAGTAGAACATCTCGGAGTTGGTCTGCCCGCCGGTGATCTTGGTGCACCACTCGTAGAGCTTCAGCGCCGTGAACAGCACGCCGCACGCGCCCGCGGCGTACACCAGCCGGATCCCGTGTTCGTGCCGGCCGTTCCGGACCGCGGGGACGCTGAGTGCGACGAACCACGAACTAGTCAGCAGCACAACGGTATTGATCACCCCGATATCCACGTCGAGATGCTGCTGGGCTTCGAGGAAGGCTTCCGGCGTCATCGATCGGTAGATCATGAAGATGACGAAGTAGCCACCGAAGATGAGCATGTCGCCGAGCACCATGACCCACATGTCGCGATCGCCCGGCAGGTGCCGGCTCGGTGCGGCGGTGCGGGCGGTGACCGGGATGGCGGTCTGTGCCGGTACGGGTATCGAACTCGGACGGTTCATGACGCGGTTTCCTCGGTCCGACCCGGCGAGTAGGCGGGTTCACGTGCGGTCGCCTGTTTCAGCAGAACCATCAGCGCTCCCAGCCACACGCAGAACACGACGACGGCAAGCCAGAAGGCGATCGAGCCGTTCCAGGCGAACGGCCCCGACGCGAAGGCGAACATCTGGGTCGCGATCACCTCGGTGACGATCTGCCAGATGCTCACGTACGCAAACCATTTCGGGAAGATGTTGTTCCGGTCGTAGAGGATCGCGATCGCCAGGACCAGATATGCGGCGGAGAAGCAGCCGAGCGAACCGTTGTAGGACAGCATGCCCAGGTCGTAGAGCAGGCCGACGAGTTCGGGGTCGCGGTCGGGCCGGAAGGTCGCGGTGAGGAAGCACGCGGCGACGAGCAGGAAGCCGGGCAGCGCGCCGACCGCCATGCCGCCGATGTAGCCGTAGGCGAAGACGGAACCGACCGACATGCGTGTCATGTGGTAGGCGACCAGTCCGTTGGTGATCGCGGCGCCGCCGAGCAGCACGAGCAGCAGGCAGAATCCGATCTGGATCGTGGTGTGATGCTGCGCGAAGAACTCGACCTTCTGCGCGGTCGACACGTCCGGCCGCGGCGGTGGCGTCACCCGCGTCAGCAGGCAGATGATCACGCCGAACGCCGCGTAGAAGCCCGGGAAGATCCAGTAGACGAACCGGACGTCGGGCCTGCCGCCGCGTGCCGGCCGTGGGGTGACGTCGCGGTCCGGGATCAGGGTGCTCATCGGATCAGGCCTTCGGA
Organism: Rhodococcus sp. NPDC003383; assembly: GCF_053589115.1. NCBI lineage: Bacteria > Bacillati > Actinomycetota > Actinomycetes > Mycobacteriales > Nocardiaceae > Rhodococcus > Rhodococcus sp. NPDC003383. Next base: position 16,320 of record NZ_JBSFRG010000008.1, read on the forward strand.
GAGGGCCTGCCGGCGCAGCGTCCGGCGCAGCACGAAGAACATCACGATCATGAACAGGGCGAAGGCGCCGTTGCGCAACCAGAACGAGAGCAGTCCGTCCCACGCCAGCGGGCCGGTCTGCACGACCGCGGCACCGGCGGCCGGGATCATCGCGACCGCGGTCGCCAGCGAGTAGTGCCCCACCCAGCGCGGGAACACCGGGTCGGGTCCGTGGTCGAAGTAGATCGCGGCCGCCAGCAGCAGGAACTGGCTGACCACCATGCCGATCGGGGCGATGAACACGATCCACGCGAGGTCGTTGAGGAGCATCACCAGTTCGGGGTCGCGTTCCGGGCGGAACGCGGCGACGAGGAAGAAGATGTTCGACAGCGCGAAGATCGTTGCGCCGCTGACGATCGCGGTGAGGTAGCAGTAGGCGAACACGTGACTCTGCCGCATGCGTTTCATCTGGACCACGATCACCGTGAACAGCGGCAGGATCATGATTCCGCAGAGGTTGAACGTGACCATGCTGAACCGGATCCACGCGGTGTTCCCCCGGTAGAACGCGGCGACCTCGTCGGTGGGCAGGGTGGGGGACATCGGGGGCCGGAAGCCGGGGAACGCCAGGCATGCCACCAGCAGCACGGCCGCGACCGCGGGTGCGGTCCACAGGCTCACCCATTGCGCCTTGACGTTGCCCGCCGCGGGGGAGTCCTGGGCTTGTTCGAGTATCTGCACCGCAACCTCCACAGACTGACTTCAGTCGATTCGTGCGCGAGCCGCCCGACGGGCTTCCGGTGAACGGTAACCCGCGATCGACCTCGGCGGAAGGGATTTTCTGAGTTGAGTCAGTTTTTCTCGGCTGTCGTAAACTCGCCGCAGAGTCGAGAACGATCAGCCCTAGGCGGGCGGAAACGGGTTGTGGATGGCGACGAGCAAACCGCAGACGCGCGGATCGAAGGGGCTTCAGACGCGGGAGCGGCTGCTCGGCGCCGCGATCGCGGAATTCAAGCGCGACGGCATGGCGGCGGCCGACACCGGGGCGATCGTCGCGGCCGCAGGCGTCGCCCACGGCACGTTCTTCTTCCATTTCCCGACGAAGGAACACGTCCTGCTCGAGCTCGAGAAGCGCGAGGAGGAGCGCATGGCCGCCGAGCTCGAGCGGTTCTTCGCGACCGGGCACAGTGTGCGCGACACCCTCGCCGAAGCCGTCCGCATCCTGAAGGCGCTCGAGCGGCGCCTCGGCAACAGGCTGTTCAAAGACTTTCTGGCCCTGCATTTCTCCACCAAGCGACCGCCGTCCGAGGAGTGGCCGCACCATCCGGTGATCGTGGCGTTCGTCGACGAATTCGCGCGCGCACAGGAACGGGGCGAGATTCCCGCCGGGGTCGACACGTTCCACAACGCGGTCTCGTTCCTCGTCGGTCTCTACGCCCTGCTCATCACGATGCCCGACTCGGACGAGATCCGGACCCCCTTCATCGACCAGTACCTCACCACCTACCTGTACGGGCTGAGAGCCGTATAGAGCGGAAAGCCGGCCCGGGAGTCAGGCGCCGGGGGTGTCGCCGATCGTGTCGGACCGTCGGTCCAGAATGTCTCACTGTGCCGGGGTGCAGCCCGGCCGGGGACGAAAGGCCGGAGAGAACGTGATCGATACGCACACGACGACACTGCCGCGCGACCACCGGTGGGTCGTCGTCGACGTCGAGACCTCGGGTCTGCGTCCCAACGCCCACCGCGTGCTCAGCGTCGCGGCGCTGGTCCTGAGCGAGGACGGCACCGTCGAGCGTGAGTTCTCCACCCTCGTGAACCCGGACTGCGATCCCGGTCCCGTCCACGTGCACAACCTGACCCGCGAACGGCTCGCCGGCGCGCCCCGATTCGAGGACATCTCCCGCGACCTCGCCGAGGTCCTCGACGGCGGCACCCTCGTCGCCCACAACGCGACGTTCGACTACGGCTTCCTCGATGCCGAATTCCGCCGCGCCGGAACGTCGCTGCCCGTGCAGAAGCGGCTGTGCACGATGGCGCTGTCGCGGCGCCTCGAACTGGACGTCCCCAACTTCCGCCTCTCCACCCTCGCGCAGCACTGGCAGGTGCAGCAGCTGCAGGAGCACGACGCCTACGACGACGCGCGCGTCCTGTCCGAGGTGTTCGTGCACAGCGCCGCGCTCGCGGACAGCCTGCAACTGCCGCTGCCCGTCGTGAACTGCCGCGGCCGCAAGGCTGTCTATCCGGATTCGGTGCCGCGCGTGGCGTGCGACTGGCAGAACCCGGGCCGGCTCGCCGACGCCGGGCTCGTGCAGGGCATGAAGGTCGTGATCAGCGGCTCGACCACCACCCCGCGCCTGACGCTCGCAGCCCGCATGACCGACGCCGGCCTCGACGTGATGAACCAGGTCAGCCGCCAGACCAGTGTGCTGGTGTGCAACGACCCGCTCGTGCAGACCGGTAAGGTCCGCAAGGCCATGGCCCTGGACATCCCGATCATCGACGAACCGCAACTCGATCGGCTGCTCGCCGAGGTGCGGCCCGGTGTCCCGAAGGTCGCGACCGTCATCGACGTGGTGCCGCAACCCGTCGCGCACATCGAAACACCGATCGTCATCGAGCAGCCCGCCGCGCCGGCCGAGGCTCCGGCCCCGACATGGACGCTGGCCGGGCGGAAGCCGAAACTGTGGTCGGGACGCCGCGTGCTGCTGCTCGGCGGCACGCACCTCGACGGGGTACTGATGCGCTCGCGCATCACCCAGCTCGGCGCCCGGCCCGCGCTCAACTTCACCGCCGCGGTCACCGACGTGCTCGTCCTCGACGGCGGCCACGACGACAAGCGCATGCCGCGAGTCACCGCGCGGCAACTCCCGGTCCTGACCCGCGACGACGTCGACGCCGCGCTCGAGCGGGGTGTCGTGCCGCCGCACATGCGCCTCGAAGCGCAACTGTCCGCACCCGTGCTGGCCCGCGGCGAGGTCATCGACCTGCCCGCGAAGAACACGTCGTGGGCAGTGAACGTCGCGTGGAAGGCCGAGGCCGTGGGCAAGGAGTACGACGTGGACGTCGTCGCGTTCCTGCTCGGGCCGGACGACAAGGTCGACACCGACGACGATTTCGTGTTCTACAACAACCCCCTCGTCGACGACGGTGTCGTCGAGCTGACCGTCGACGGGCCCAGCGAACAGTGCGTGCGCCTCGACCTCGCCGGGCTCCCCGAGGACTGCCACCGCGTCGCGATCGCCGCCGCGATCGACGGCGACCGCACCTTCGGCGAGCTGGGGGCCGTGTCGGTGAGCGTCGACGGCGACGACACCACCGCCGCGACGTTCGTCCTCGACGCCGGCACCACCGAACGCACGATGGTGCTCACCGAGATCTACCGCCGCGCCGGCAAGTGGCGGGTGCGCGCGGTCGGGCAGGGCTACGACGACGGCCTCGCCGCGCTGGTCGCCCGGTACGGCGTCGAGGTCGACGAGGAAGATTGACCCCGAGCCCCGACCTCTTCGACCGACAGGACACGCCATGACCCTGGTCTCCGCGACAGAACTCGCCGACCTCCTCGCCTCGGACGAACCCGTCCGCGTCCTGGACGTCCGGTGGTCACTTGCCGAACCGGACGGCCGCGCCGCGTACGCCGCCGGGCACATCCCCGGTGCCGTCTACGTCGATCTCGAATCCGACCTCAGCGACCACACCGTGCCCGGTCGCGGCCGGCACCCGCTGCCGTCCGCCGACGCACTCGAGGCAGCGTTGCGCCGGTGGGGTGTCGACAACGGCGACACCGTCGTCGTCTACGACGACTGGAACCGCGCCGGGTCGGCCCGCGCCTGGTGGCTGCTGCGTGCCGCCGGGCTCGAGGACGTGCGCATTCTCGACGGGGGATGGGCGGCGTGGCGTGCGGCCGGAGGAGCGGAAAGCACGGAAGCGGTTCGGCCGCAGTGCGGTTCGATCACACTCGGACGCAGGGACTTCTACGCGGGCGCGCTCGCAACCCTCACCGCCTCGGAATCGGCGGACCTGGCCCGGGCCGGTGTGCTGCTCGACGCCCGCGCCCCCGAACGTTTCCGCGGCGAGGTCGAACCGATCGACCCGGTCGCCGGGCACATCCCGGGTGCGGCGAACCTGCCGTCCACGGCGCTGCTCGGGGAGGACGGCAGGTTCGCGCCCGCCGACGACCTGCGCGCGTTGTTCGCGGCGCACGGCGTCGACGGCGAACGCGGCGCCGGCACCTACTGTGGGTCCGGGGTCACCGCCGCGGTGGTCGTCGCCGCGGCCGAGGTCGCGGGCATCGATCTCGCGCTGTTCCCCGGTTCGTGGTCGCAGTGGTCGTCGGATCCGACCAACCCCGTCGAAACGGGCCCTGCGACCGCCTGAGCAACCTCCCGAACCACCGTGTGGCGGCGCCGGCCCGGTCCGACCGAAAACCGGCTCCCCATCACCCGCGGAGCCGGTCGAGGACGTACGGCCACGGGATCCGTTCCTGTTCGATCCGCAGGTTGTCGGCCCGGACCAGGTCGAAAGCCGCGCGTTCGGATTCGGTCAGGTGCTCGGGGACGTTCGAGTTCGGGGTCGGCTCGGGCACGCCCAGGTGCCGCCAGTTCTCGACGGTCACCGGGTCCATCAGCAGGCTGCGCACGTTCGGCAGGTGCCGGCGGAATCGGTCGAGGATCGCGAACCCGTGCGTATCGAGATCACCCCAATACACGACGTCCGACGCGGCGAGCCACGGCACGTCCGCGAGTTCGTGCACCGAATAACCGGCGCCGTGCAGCGCAACCGTCGACGCCAGGTCCGGCAGCGCGTGCAGGCCTTCCTTGTTCTCCAGCACGAGTGTGATCGCCGGGTGTAGCGGGAGCGCGGCGAGTTCGGCGAGCGGTGTCGCGAAGATGCGGGGCGCCGCCGGCAGCAGCGAGCGGTCGCACACCGCGACCTCGCACATGCGCGGCAGTGAGCGTACGCCCAGGTCGCGGTCGCCGCGGACTCCGTCGAGCAGTGTCTCGACCAGACCGCGGTGCCGCGACACCCATTTCGTGTCGACCCCCGGCACCGGAAGCTGACGAATGAACATCCCCGATGCGGGATGATCGGCCAGCCACCGCACCACCGCGACGAGCGTGGCGAAGTCCTGCTCCTCCAAATCCATCCAGCGGGTGTGGGTCGACGCGACCGCGGCGGCCAGCGTCGGGGTGCCGGGACCGAGTCCGGTGACGAGCCGCCGCTGCCGCATCCCGAGCAGTGCCCACTCCGAGGCGCGTCCCGCCGCGGCCGCGATCTCGGAGGCCGACGACAACACCAGTCGCACCGGAACCTGCTGGGTGCCGAAGTCGCGCCAGCGGCGGGATTCCCAGTCGACGCGCCCCGGACCGGAATACCGGTGCCACTCGCGTACCCACGCGACCGCGGCGTCGGGGTCGTCCGCCACCCGCACCTCGGACGGCGGATGCAGCGCGATCGACAGCGCATCGGACTCGGCCGCAACGGGATCGGCAATCCAGCGTGCCCGCCGGTTCCGGTACGCGGCCAGTGCCTTGGCGCTCACCGCGCCGGGTGGCACCCACTTCACTCCGTGTCCTCGGCGCCGTCACGGATCGGCAGCAACGCCAACTGCGAGTACCGCTTGTCTCGGATGCTCACCGACGCGACACCGTCGATGTAGTCGTCGAGAGTCTGCAGCAGCTTGAGCGGGGTCGCGAGCACCATGTGAAAACCGAACTGGGTGAACACATCCAGTGCGCGCCGGGTGTATGCCGGGTCGGCGCGGTCGAACGCCTCGTCGAGGATCACCGTGCCGTACCGCGGGAGTTCGTCGCCGTCCGCCGCCAGCTGATAGCGCAAGGCCGCGGCGAGACAGAAGAACACCAGCTTCTGTGCCTGCCCGCCCGACAATCCCGAACTCGAATCGTGGTAGTTCGCGTCGTTGCCCTCCGAATCGACCTCGACGCCGATGAATCCGACGTGCAGCCGGGTGTCGAGCACGAGGCGCTTCCACCGGAGGTCCGCGGGTTCGCCCGAGTCGAGGCGCTCGAGCACAGCCGCCATCTGCTCGAATCGGAGTTCGGCTTCGCCGCGATCCTCCTCCTTCCAGGACCCGCTCGTGATTCGCACCAGCTCGGCGAGGAACTCCGAGGCGGCGGGGGAGCGGCGGTCCTTCACATCGATGCGCAGGATCCGATCGGTGTCGAACGGGGAGCGGCGCAGCGACTCGTTCACCGGTTCGATGCGCGAACGGATCTCGCCGGGAGCCTTGCGGATCGCCCGCGCGAGCTCACCGATGTTCCGATGCGACTGTTCGCGCAACAGCCGGAAGAATTCGTCCTCGTAGGCGGGCAGATTGTCGGAACGCAGCCGGGCCAGGACGGCGATCGCGTCGTCGACGTATTCGGCGTCGGGACGCATCTCGGCCCGCCGCGCCTCCCATTCGGCGAGGTACGCCGTGAGAATCCGCGTGATGTGCTGTTCGGCATCGGCCGTGGCGCGCTGGGCCGCGCGCAACTCGTCGCTGATGGCCCGGCCCACTGTGCTCAGAGTGCGGTCGACGTTGTCGGCGGTGACGCGTCGTACCGAGGCGGCAAATCGCGCGCGGATCCGGGCGGCGACGACGTCCGGGACGGTGCCACCGATGTGGGTGCGCGCGTCGTCGAGGCGCTGCTGTACCGCGGCGAGTTCGTCGCGGTGCTGGTCGAGTTTGGCGCGGGCGGCGGTGTGGGCCTGCCGCGCGGCCCGGTCCTCGGCCTGGGCGCGTTCCAGTTCGGCGGTGAGGGTCGTGTACTCGGTGTTGTCCTGCATCCAGTCCTGCAGCCGGGTATCGATCGCGTCGAGTGCCCGATGGGCCGATTCGACATCGATTTCCGCCCAGGAGGATTCGCGGATCGCCGCGCCGGACTGGCGGCGTTGCTGCACATTGTCCTCGGACTGTTCGAGCGCCTTCTGCCGTCGTTCCAGACCGGCGATGTCCCCTTCGACGGTGTCGATGCGTCCGCGCAGATCGATCAGCTTGGCCTCGTTGTCGAAGCCCAGTACCCACCGGCTGCGATCGTCGATGCGGCGCCGGTCGTCCTTCTCGTGACGGTCGGGTCCGTGTTTGACCTGCCCGGCCCGGGTGACACCGCGGGAGACGCGGCGCAGATCGTCGGCGGTGTCCACGCACACGTAGTCGAACCGCTCGGCAAGATGGTGACACACCCACGCGGTGAGCGACCCGGCGCGCACATCGAGCTTGCGGACCAGGGAATTCTCGGCGGTGGCGGGCGTGTCGGGTGGCGTGGCGGCGGCGCGCACCCGCCGGTACACCAGCCGTGCGCCCAGGTGATGCGCGTCGACCGCGGCGGCCACGCGCGGATAGAACTCGTCGGGCACCAGCAGGGTCCGGCCGAATCCGCCGAGTACGCGCTCGATCGGCCCGGTCCACGCGGCATCCTCGCGACGGACCTCGAGCAGTTCGCCGGCGAAATGCAGCGCGTCCTCCCCGAGGCCGGCGGCCGAGCACACCAGCTCGCGGGCGCGCAGCAGTTCGGGGTCGAGGTTGGACCGTCGCCGCGCCAGCACCTCCCGATCTGCGACGAGTTCGCGCAGGCGTTTGCGGTGCTCGGCGAGTGTGCTCGCCACCTCGTACAGCTCGCGGCGGCGGGTGTCGGCCTGGGCGTCGAGTTCGCGGAGTTCGGTCTCGATCTGTGCCTGCAGGTGTGCGAATTCCTCGGCTGTGCTCGGCACCTGTGCCTCCCACGGCCCGAGTGATGCTTCGAACCGACTGCGCTGCTTGGTGATCCGTGCAATGTCGGTCTCCGCTGCCGCCCGTTGGGTGCGCAGCGTGGCGAGCCTGCCGTCGCCCGCGCTTTCCACCCGCACCCGAAGATCGAGGGTGCGTTCGGCAGCACGGTCGGCTTCGGCGGCGGTCTTGTCGGCAGCGGCCAGCAACAGCCCGGTCTGCGCCTTGGCTTCCTCCAGCTTGTCCTCGAGCAGGTCGACGGTCAGCGCGGCGTGGACGGCGTCGAGATGGTCGGACTCGTCCTGGAGTTCGCGCTGCGCCCGCAGTCCGCCGTTGCGGGTGGCGGCGAGATCCACGAGAGGGTCGAGGGTCTGCACCTGCCGGCGCGCATCGACGACGACTCGGTGTGCTTCCCGCAGATCGCGGAACTGGGTGGTGGCTCGCTCCGCCATCGCGAACGTGCCCGGTTCGTCGAGCATGTAGTCGCGCAGCAGCTGATCGAGGCTGTTCAGGCCTTTCGCCGACAACGTGCGGTGCAGCAGACGCTGCGCAGCTTCCGACGAGATGCCAAGCCTGGACCGGAACGCGCGGGCGAACGGCGCGTAGGTGGGATTGACCACGGCATCGGGCCACTGTTTGCGGATCGCGCGAGTGTCGATCCCCCGTGCGACGAACGGCTCGAATTCGGTCAGGTCGACGTCGATGTCGAGGATCAGATGCAGATGTGACACGTCGTTGTTCGTATTGGCGCCGCGTCGTAAGTGCATGAGCTTGACCAGCGTGACCGGAGCGGTGGTGTCGCCGGTGCGGTAGGTGAGTGCGACGGCGCTCCACGTCGCCCCGGGCCGCAGATACGACGCGGTGAGCGAATCGGTGTCGGCGGACGCCTCGCGCCGCCACGCACCGCGGATGTAGCTGACGAAGTTGCGGCCCGAGCCGGCCGCGGATTCCTGTGCGGCGGCGTTGAATCGGACATTGCCCGCGGGCATGAGCACCGTCGAGATCGCGTCGATCAGCGTGGACTTGCCCGATCCGGAAGCGCCGGTGATGAGGAAACCCTTGCGCGCCACCGGAATATCGTGGTGCCCGTGCAAGGTTCCCCAGTTCACGACCTGCACGCGTGCGAGGCGGAACTGGGTGGGGTGGATCGGCTCGCCGGTCACATCGGGCTCCCTTCGACGATGCGCCGGAACTCCGCTTCGACGGCCGCGACCTGATCCGCATCGAACAACTGCCGTAGCACCGGTGACACCTCCATGCGACCTTCCGTGGATGTCGACGCCAGCAGCGAGTACTTCTTCAGCTTCTCCCACGACGAATGCACCCGTCGCCGGAAACCGGCCGGATCGGTGCTCGTCGCCCCGCGATACATCTCCAGCTGGGCGGTGACCTCGTCGAAGTCGACGATCACCCGCTCGCCCGGTTGTGCCCGCAACAACCGGTGGCGCAGCGCCAGCACCATGGCGGTGTCCATGAACGTCAGCCGTTCGGTGCGCAGCACCGTGGGGGTCTTGTGGTCGCCGGTGTCGGCCGGACGGGTGAAGGCCAGCAGGTCGTTCTCGTCGACGACGAGGTCGAGGAACACGTCGGCGAGCCGTGAGCGCAGCACCCGTTCGTCCCGGATGATCGTCCGCCAGATCTCGGGGTGCTTCTCCGCGGTGACCAGTGGCCCCTTCAGCAGCTGCACCAGGGCACGGCGGGTTTCGAGGCCGAGCTCGCCGGTGTCGCCGGGGTAGAGCGGGATCGATTCGGTCATCAGGCGTCCTCTTGCGGGAGTGCGAACGCAGCGTCGGTCGGGTCGAACAGGTAGCGACGGATCGACGCGATCCGGACATTGCCGCGCGGTGAAGTCCACGAGATGTCCTCGGTGCCGTCCATGGGATGTCCGTGCTCTGCCGCCAGCACCAGAAGTCCGACGGCACTCGCCAGTCCCTGCGTCGCGGGATGATCCTGCAGGACGTCGCCGATCGTGGCGCGGCCACGCGCACCCAGCGTCGCAGCGACGTTCCCGGCCAGCTCGTCCAGATCGATCTCCGACTCGCGGACGATGCGGCGCAGTTCGTCGAGGTCGACCTCACCGGCCGGCTGCGATACCACCGGCTCGGCCACCAGGTCGTCGGCGGGATTGTGCAGCTGCAGTGCGGCCACCGAGTCGATGCTCATGCCGATCCGGACCAGTTCGAGGTCGAGCAGGTCGTAGGGCTTGCGGCGCCGTGCCACCTCCAATGCCTGCTGCTGAGCCGAGCGCAACAGCCGCTGCAGCCGCCGATGCTCCTCGTAGTGGCGGGACTGCACGAAATGGCGTAGCGACCGCGACAACGAGGTCATCGTTGCGTGCACCTCGCTGCCCGAGGTCTCCATCTCGGTGAGCAGCGACCTGAACCGGCGCCGCTCGGCGAGGTCGAGCAGCTGCGCGAACGACCGCTGCAGCACCACCTCGATCCATGCGTCGAGCTGGGAGGAGCGCTCCGGATCGATGATCATGTCGTAGAACCCGGTGAAGCTGCGCCCGGCGTCGGAGTTGCCGATCAGATCGACGCCCCGGAACACCTCCCCGAGGGTATCGCCGCGGTCGCCCTCGTCGTCGAGGATGCGGGCGCGCAGCTCCCGGTTGAGGGAGTCGAGCTCGGCGCGCACCCGCGCGAAGTCGCCCGGGATCTCCCCGGCGAGCGCGAGGATCTCCTTCGCCCGTTCCGCGGCGCGGGTGCCGTCCAGGACCGGGAAATCCCCGGATTCGACGGCGGCGATCTGCCGGTCCAGCGCGTCGCGTTCGGCGCGCAGCGCTGCCAACCGCGACTCGCTGCGGGGATCGGAATCGCGGGCCAGTGCCTGCAGCTGGCTGGACAGGGTCGTCAGCCGCGACTCGGTCACCGAACTGGTCGTACTCGTCAATCCGGACACGAAGGCGAGCGCGGCGAACGTCGACTCGGTCGGTTCGAGGGTTTCCTCGCGCGAGTCTGTGCTCGGCCGGCGCAGCAGGTAGCCGGCGCGCACCCAGTCCGCGCAGTAGGCCTGACCGGTGCGTGGCAGATCGAAACCTTCGTCGCGCAGTTCCTGGAGATCGGTGTCGAGCAACTCGAACAGTTCGGGGGCCGGGAGCCGCCGCGTCCCATGGTCGAAATGCCGGGCCAGCAGTGCGAGGACCACGGCGGCGTTGTCCGCCCGCAGCAGCGACCATGCCTGGTGATCGCGCTGCAAGCGGACCAGGCGATGGACATCGGCTGTGGTCACGGAACTCCCCTCGGTGTCGAGTGCAAGCCCATGCTGGCACACCGCACCGACACGGTCCGGGTGGAACTGTCGCCGATCGACCTGCCTGCACCGGCGGGCCGCCTTGCGCTCGCGTCGTGCGCTCAGTGCGGCGCTTCGGCGGGTTCGATCACCGAGATGCTGTGGGAGTGGCTGTCGGACGTGTAGACATGGTGCGTCGCGGGGTCGACGACGGGGCTGCGCGGAGCATCGCCGACCCGATGGGTCCGCACCAATTCCATTGATTCCAGGTCTATTTCGGAGACGGTGTCGCTGCTGAAGTTCGTAATGTACAGCGTCTGCCGTGCGGGGTCGATCGCCGAGTCGCCCCCGCCCTCGAAGTCGACGGGGTACGGGCCGGTGACGGTGCCGGTGGCGGGGTCGATGACCGAGATCGTCTCGTCGTACCGATTGACGACGTAGATCGTCGGACCGGCCGGGTCGAGGACGAGGTCGGGGGAACGACCGACGGTGATCTCGGTGATCACGCCGCCGGTGGCGATGTCGACGACGGCGACCTTGCCTCCGACCCAGTCGTGTTCACCGGCGATCGGAATCGGAACGTACAGACGTCCCGCGATCACGGCGAATCCCCGGGAGATCTCCGGGAACTCGTTGTCGATGCGGAAGTTCGAGGTGACGACCCTGCGGTCCGCGTCGATCACGGTGAATTCGTCCCCGGTCATCACGTACAGCGTGGGAGCCGACGGATCGGCTCGCACGGCCCACGGTTCCTTCCCGACCGGAATCGTGGCCGTGACGGCCCGGGTCCGGGTGTCGACGACGGAGACGGTGCGCAGGGCGTAATTGGCGACGTAGAGTTCGTGACGATCCGGCGCGATCGCTACCGCGCTCGCATTCGTGACGCTGGGAATCGTCGCCGCCACATCGCCGCGCGCCGGATCGACGACGTCGATCGTGCTGTCGCCACCGACACCGCGCCGCGTCACGACGTAGATCGTGTGCGTTTCCGGGTCGATCGCCATCGACCCGGGTTTCCGGTCGTCGAGCGCGATACTCGGCTCCGGTAGCGCTGCTTCATCCGCCACGGACATTCCCCCACATCGTCGAGTGAAAACGCCGGCCCCCACCGGCGCCGCCCACTCAATCACATTGGGGCGGTGGCGAACAATCGCCCGAACGATCCACACGTTTCACACGGCGCACTCACCGAGCGGCGTTGGCGGCGTCGATCAGTTGCCGAAGCCGGTCGCGATCGAACTTTTCGCCGAGGAACCCGACCATCCGGCTCAGCGGCATCGATTCGGCCATCTTCAGCACGCTCTCGTCCAGCACCGGAGCCGCGCCACCGTCGCCCGCCCCGGTGATGGATGCGAACGCCTCCATGACGAGCCCGGCCGCGACCGGGTTCGCGAGGACCTCACCGATCGACGACTCCAGCGACAGCGGCAGCTGCACCTCGTCGCCGGTCACCTCGACCGTGCACACGGCGCGGATGTCCCGGCTCGAGGCCCCCACCTCGACGGTGTAGGTGCCGCCCTCGACGACCCAGGCGTCGACGCGGGTGTCCCAGTAGGCGAGGTCGGCGCGGCGCACCGGGATCCGGACCTCCCGGGACTCGCCCGCGGCGAGGTGTACCTTCGCGAAGCCCTTCAGTTCGCGCGGCGCCCGCGTCATCGCGGAATCCGGCAGGCTCACGTAGACCTGCACGACCTCGGCGCCGTCCCGGTCACCCGTATTGGTGACGGTGACCGTGACGGTCAGGTCGCCGCCCCCGGTCCCCTCGGCACTACCGGTCACCTCGGCATTACCGGTCACCACAGCGTCGCCGTAGTCGAAGGTGGTGTAGGACAAGCCGAACCCGAACGGGTACGACACCTCGAGTTGCCGGGCGTCGTACCAGCGGTAGCCGACGTGCAGGCCCTCGCCGTACCGGACGTGGCCGTGCTCGCCGGGGAAGTTCCCGTACGCGGCGGTGTCTTCGAGCCGCACCGGCACGGTCTCGGCGAGCCGCGCCGACGGATTGACCACCCCGTAGAGCACGTCGGCGACTCCGCCGCCGCCCGCCTGTCCGAGCAGCCAGCCCTCCACGATGGCGGGTACCCGGTCCGCGAAACCGGAGAGCCGCACCACGCCACCGTTGGACAGCACGACGACGGTGTTCGGGTTCGCCACGACGACCGCGTCGAGCAGTTCGAGCTGCGAGGCGGGAAGTTCCAGGTCCTCGCGGTCGAAGCCTTCCGATTCCAGCTCGGCGGGCACCCCGAGGAACAGCATCACCGTGTCGGCGGCGGCCGCCACCGCGGTCGCCTCGGCGGTCAGTTCCGACGCCCCGGATCCCTCGGCGGAGTAGCCCGCCGCGAACGGCACCTCGACGGTCGCGAGCGCCCGGATTTCGTCGAGCGCGTTGTCCAGCCGCGTCGGGTTGATCCGCGACGACCCGGCACCCTGGTAGCGCGGGCTGCGGGCGAGTTCGCCGATCACCGCGACCTTCGCGTCCGGGGCGAGGGGCAGCAGGCCGCCCTCGTTGCGCAGCAACACCACCGACGCGGCCGCGGCTTCCCGCGCCAGCGCGTGGTGTGCGTCCGCGTCGTAGGTCGCGTCCGGCTGCGCGCCCGCGACGGCCCGGCGCACCAGGTCGACGACCCGCCCCGCGGCGGTGTCGAGGACCGCTTCGTCGAGCGTGCCCGCGCGCACCGCGGCGACGATCTCGGCGTCGGTGCGGCCACCGGTCGACGGCATCTCCAGATCCAGCCCCGCCGCCAGCGCCGCGACCCGGTCGGCGACCGCGCCCCAGTCGCTGACGACGAGGCCGTCGAATCCCCACTCGCCGCGCAGCACGTCGGTGAGCAGCCACCGGTTCTCCGACGCATACACCCCGTTGATGCGGTTGTACGAGCACATCACCGTCCACGGACGGGCGTCCTCGACGACCCGCTCGAACCCGCGCAGATAGATCTCGCGCAACGGCCGCGGATCGATGTCCGCCGACACCCGCATCCGGTCGGTCTCCTGGTTGTTCGCCGCATAGTGCTTGAGCGACGCACCGACGCCCTGCGACTGAAGGCCCCGCACCAGCGCCGCGCCCAGGACACCCGACAGCAACGGATCCTCGGAGAGATACTCGAAGTTGCGTCCGCACAACGGGGTTCGCTTGATGTTGATACCCGGCCCGAGAAGAACCCCGACCTGCGCGGCGCGGGCCTCGGTGCCCAGTGCGACCCCGACCCGCTCCAGCAGGTCCGGATCGAAGGTGCCACCCAAGGCCACCGCCGGCGGGAAGCACGTCGCGGGCTCCGCGGCGCCGAGGCCCAGATGGTCGCCGCCACCGGTCTGCTTCCGCACCCCGTGCGGACCGTCGGTCAGCATGATCGACGGGATCCCGGCGCGCTCCACGGGCTCGGTGAACCAGAAGTTCAGACCGCTCGTCAGCGACGCCTTCTCCCCCAGCGTCAGGTCGGCGACGATGTCCGCCGTCGGGCGGTCGGTCCACTCGCTCATGCTTCTCCTCGGGTCGGGCTTGTTTCGTACCGTAACGCCGGGAGTGGCCGGGATCGTGGAGGTTGCTCGCCGGGTGTTCAGCCGCGCACGTTCCGGACGTGGGATTCTGTCATTTCGGTGAGGGGATTCGAAGGGGGACCGGACATGAAGATGTCGGCGACAGTTCCTAAGGTGGTACTGCCCGTTTCCGTCAGACGGGTGGAAGCAGGGTGAGTGCAGTGGGTGTCGAGTCGAGGGAGAGCGATCCCCAGCTGAGGGATCGCGTGCAACGCCTGCTCACCTTCTTGTCCGAGCTCGTCGAAGCGCGCAGCGCGCCCGTCCGGGTCCTGGGAAAGCACCGTGCCGTGATGCCTCTCGACGAGGTGAGTCTCCGTGCGGATGCCGCAGCGGGCGACGTCGTCCTCCGCGTTCCGCGCGGTCGCCTCGAGGAGCCGCCGCCGCAACCTCCCGAGCTTTTCGCGAGGTACGTGCAGGGGGCGATCGACGACTCCAGCGTCGAACCGGTTCTCCACCCGCGGACCCCGGGGGACACCGGCGGCTTCGACACCTGGCTCGCGCAATGGCGGGCGTGGGCGGCTGCAGACCGCGAACGCCGCGCCGAGTCGCAGATCTACACGTTCCTGCAGCGCGCGATGCTCGACCTCGAAGGCCAACCGGAATCGCTGGAGCTCGTCGTCGCATCGGGATTGCTGCAGCTCTCCACTGGCGTGGCGGGGGAGCGGGTGTGCACCCACCTCATCACGCAGTCCGCCCTCGTCGAGCGCGACGCGGAGTCCGGCGACCTGTTCGTCCGGTTGAACTCCGACGCAGGTCCGTCGCTCGAGGACACCCAGCTCCTCACCGGGCTGGAGGTGTTCGACCCGTCCAGTACCCGCAACCTGCACGAATCCCTCGCCCTGCAGGTCGCGTCGCCCGTCGACCCCGCGACCCGGGCATTCTTCAAGGAGTGGGCCGATCGTGCGCTCACCGTCCGAGTCGACGTCGTCGATCGTGCCGAGGAGGCGCCGTCACCCGAGGCGTTCCTGACGCCCTCACCCGCCCTGGTGCTGCGCAAGCGCGGTGCCTATGCGCTCGTCGAGTACTACGACCGCATGATCAGGGCTGCCGCCGACGAGTCGAACCCCGTGCCGCTCGGGCTGGCGCAGCTCGTCGAGACGATCGAACCGGCCGACCGCGTCGCATGGCTCGACCGCATCGCCGCCGCAGACGGTGCTCGCGCAGCCACCCCGTCCGCCCTGCTCGCCGACGATCCGCTGTTCCCGCTGCCCGCGAACGAGGAGCAGCGCGACATCATCGACCGGTTCACCGGCGACATCGGCGTCGTGGTCGAAGGCCCGCCCGGCACCGGCAAGACCCACACCATCGCCAACCTCATGTCCGCCCTGCTGGCTCGCGGCCAGCGCGTGCTGGTCACGAGTGAGAAGGCGCAGGCACTGCGCGTGCTCCGCGGCATGCTCCCGCCCGAACTGCAGGAACTGTGCGTGTCGGTGACCGACACGGCGCGGGGCGGGTCCGAGGAGCTCACCCACAGCATCAGCGGGATCGCCACGCGCAAAGCACAATTCAACCCACGGCGCGCGGCGCAGCGCATCGGTGACCTCACCGCGCAACGCGACGAGGCACTGAACCGTCGAGCGATGCTGACGGAACAGATCCGGCAGAGCCGCGCGGAAGAGACGGTCGTCCACCCCGAGGTCCCGGCCGGCTACGGCGGGACCGTCGCGTCGATCGTCCGGCGGGTCCGGGCACAGGAAACGCGGTACGGATGGCTGCCCGGCCCGCTCCTCACCGACACCCCACCGCTGACCCCCGAGGAATTCCAGATCCTCCTCATGCTCCACCAGCGGTCGAACGTCGACCGCGCGCGGCGCCGATTCCAGGTCTTCCCGGAACTGAGCCTTCCCACCCAGCGCGAGCTGCAGTACGCGTGCAACGCGGTCGCCCAGGCACCGTCCGAGGCGACGGAGGGTCACGCGTCGGGACTTCTGTGGGTTCTCGAGGGCGCGTCACCCGAGGCGCTCGCCCGCATCAACGAACTCTGCCGGCAACTGCAGGGGGCCCTGCAGGATGCGGAACGGCTCGACCCGCGATTCCAGCGCCTCGCCGACGACGTCCTGTCCGGGCAGGCGCAGCATCTGTGGGGAAAGGCCGCCGAGTTCGCGAAACTCGTGCAGGCAGCGCAGGAGGCCGACCGGTTCGTCGGCGCCCACACGGTGGAGACACCGGTGACGGGGCAGCGTGCCTTCGAGGCCTACGACGCGCTGGCGAACAAGCTGGAAGCGGGCGACACGTGGCGCAGCGGTTTCACCCGATTCCGCAGGAGCGACGAGCAATCCGCGGTGGAGGAACTCGGTGAGCTCGCGACCGTCGACGGCGTCGCGGCCACCACCGCCCAGACGGCCCGGATCGTCGCCGAACACCTACGCGCGCTCGACGCGGTCCGGGTGGTGGGAATCGCCCTCCGCGATCTCGGTATCGACATCCCGCTCGACGAGCCGCGCAGCCGTGCCGTCGGCGCGCTGGCCTTCATCGACAGGGACCGCGTCATCGTCGCCGACCTCGTCGCCCGGGCACGGGACGTCGAGTCGGCGCTGCGGGAGATCAACCCCGGTGCGCCGCGGATCGCGAGCGTCGAACAGGCACGGTCCGTTGCGCAGTCGGCGCGGGCCATCGCCGCGGCCGGTACCGCCGAGGCGAGCAAGGCCTGGCTCGAATCGATCGGTATGTATGTGCGGGGTGAGATTTCGGGAGGTGCGTCACCCGAGGGACGCGCCCTGGCCCGGGCCTTTCACGACGCGGACCTGGACGGCATCAACGCGGCTCTGGACGCGTGGGACCGTGCGGCCGGCGAACACCGCGAGGAACTGGACCTCGTCTCCCTGCACGCGCGATTGACCGACGCCGCACCGTCCCTCGCGCACGCCATCGGGAACGATCCGTCGATACCGGAATGGCCGGCCCGCCTCGCCGACATCGAGAACGCGTGGGCGTGGCGTCGCGCCGAGGAATGGGTGCGGGACTGTCACGAGAACCGCGACGACCTGCAGCTCGACCGTGACCTCGATGAAGTCGAGCAGGACATCGCGCGGCTCACCGCCCAGCTCGCCGCAGAGAAGGCGTGGAGCACGTGCCTCGATCGCACGACCGCCGAGCAGGTCCAGGCGCTGCATTCGTACCGCGACCACGTGGCGAGCATCGGCAAGGGCACCGGCAGGTACGCCGAGCGCTATCGTGCCGCGGCACGTGAGGCCATGCAGGTCGCGCAGGGCGCGGTGCCCGCGTGGGTGATGCCGCTGCAACAGGTGCTGGCTTCGATTCCGCCGGAACAGAATTCGTTCGACGTCGTCATCGTCGACGAGGCGAGCCAGGCCGACATCAGCAGCCTGTTCCTGCTGTGGCTGGCGCCGCGTGTCATCGTGGTCGGCGACGACAAGCAGTGTGCGCCGAGTGCGGTGTCGCTGGGTGCGCTCGACGGTGTGTTCAGTCGTCTCGACTCCTACCTGCCGGACATCCCGAACTATCTGCGGGACAGTTTCACTCCGCGGTCGAGCATGTTCTCGCTGCTGCGATCGCGATTCGGGAGCGTCGTCCGGCTGCGGGAGCATTTCCGGTCCATGCCCGAGATCATCGCCTGGTCCAGCGACCAGTTCTATGCGGACGACCCGCTGGTTCCGGTGCGGCAGTTCGGGTCCGACCGGTTGCCGCCGCTGCGCACCACCTTCGTCGAAGACGGCTTCGTGACCGGGCAGAATTCGTCGCTGACGAACCGCGTCGAGGCACGTGCCCTCGTCGACACGCTCGTGCAGTGCCTCGAGGACGAGGCCTATGACGGGAAGACGTTCGGTGTGGTGGTTCTGCAGGGACAGTCGCAGGTCGACGTCATCCAGAACGAACTGCTGGACAGGCTCACCCCGGAGCAGTGGGAGGAACGCCGGCTCCGCGTCGGCACGCCCCCGGATTTCCAGGGCGACGAGCGGAACGTGGTGTTCCTGTCGATGGTCGTCGCACCCGAACAGAACATCGCGGCGATGACGCGGACCGAATACCAGCGGCGGTTCAACGTTGCCGCGTCGCGGGCGCAGGACCAGCTGTGGTTGTTCCATTCGCGGACGGTCGATACGCTGCGGCCGACGGACCTGCGGCATTCGCTGCTCTCCTACATGCAGTCGACGTCCCCGACACCCGCCGCGCCGATGCCGGAGGGCGTGACACGCGACGAGCGGCACGAGGCGTTCGGCAGCCTCTTCGAGCAGGAGGTCTTCCTCGACATCGTTGCTCGCGGATATCACGTGAACCCGCAGGTCGAGGTCAACGGCCACTTCATCGATCTGGTGGTGACCGGTTCAGCAGGCAGGCTGGCGGTCGCGTGCGACGGCGATCGTTGGCATGCCGGCCCCGACCGGCAGCGCGCCGAGCTCGAACGGGAACGTGAACTGCAACGGTCCGGGTGGAGGTTCTGGCGGATCCGCGAATCCGACTACTACTTCGATTCGGTCGCGTCGATGGCGGGCCTGTGGGGCGAGCTCGAGCGGCGGGGTATCACGCCCAACCTTGCTGAGACCCAAGTCATTCCGGCACCGGGTGTCGACTCTGCGATCACCGAGCCGATTCCGATGGTCGAGATTTCGTCCCTCGAGCTCCCCGGACTCGCTGCTTCGCCTGCGATGGCGGTGTCGGCGCGGCTCGCCGAACTGATCGTGGATGCACTCGGGAACGAGTCGCATCCGGTCGTCGAACTCGCGGGCAGGCTCGATGTGGACTGGACGATCGTGCTTGCGGTGCTGGAGGACCTCGTCGCCAAGGGTGTTGTCGACGAGATCTCCGCGCCGGGGGAGCGGACGGTATATCGCGCGGCCGGTGTAGTGCCTTCGTAGGGCGGGGTTCGCGCGCCGGCCGGACAGCCGCACAGCGATTCGAGCGCGGCCGCCCGACGATCTACGCGGGCGAGTGCGGATTCGCTCACGCTACAGTGTGGGCGGATTCCGACTCGAGTCGTGGATCGGACCGAGCCCACATGGTCACTCTGACCCCGGCTCAGGAGCGATGCGTGTGCGTATGCAGGTCGCGCAGCAGCGAGACTTCCGACAAGTGGTGGATCAGCTCGCGGTGGATGTGAAGCACCAGATCCGCCCTCGTCAGCTCCGGATACGGTTCCTTGTCGCCAACGGGGACCAGTAACCCGTCGTTGCCGAGATCCCGGACGCCGGCGAGCCACACGTCGAGCTGCGTTTCGAGCTGGTCGAGCGCGGTGGCGGCGTCGCCGGCGTACTCCCACGATTCGTACGACGCCGGTGCGGCACCGAAGTGCGCCGCGTTGCGGACGGCGAGCACCCCGACGATGACGTGGCCGAGCCGCCACGCGATCGTCGTGAACGGTGCCGGCACGGGCTCGGGGAAGGCGAAGTCGATGGTGAAGTCACCCGATCCCGCCTGAATCTGCGCCGTCGACGTGCCCCGCGGTCGCACGCTCCACGCATCGGGTACCGGGGACCAGAAGTACTCGTCGTCGGTGAGGCCATCGAGCCTGGCTCGGATCTGATGGTTCCAGTGGAATTCCCACTGCTCACGCAGCGAGTGGTTCAGGTCGAATGCGTTCATGAATCCCACTGTCCCGCATATTGCAGGACCTCCGTGCGGGATCGGCGACCCGGCGTTGTCGGTGATCCAGTGTCAGTGCCCTGGTGCCACCAGGGCGGGAACCACGAACATGCGGAGCTTGTCCCGCAGCCGGTCCAGCGAGCCGGCATCGGCGCCCAGGGCGCTGATGTAGTTCATCTCGAGCTCGGACAGCCATTCGCACAGCAGGTCCAGGTCGATGTCCGTGCGCAACTCGCCGGATTCCTGTGCCTCGGTGAGGATCGGCTCCCACAGCTCGCGGGTCAGCTCGACGGCCCTGCCGGACGTCGCGAGCAGCGTGATGGCGAGCGTGGCCTCGGCGGGAGACACGAGCAGGTGGATCATCGGATCCCGAATGCCTCGCCGGATGTTGGCGCAGAGGCCCTCCACGATCCGTTCGCCGAAGGTCGGGTACTCCCGGATGCGAGCTCGCCACGGCTCCATGTTCATGCGTGCGCGGCGGACGATCGAGGCCATGATGAGCGCTTCGCGGTCCGAGAAGTATCGGTAGAGCGTCGCCCGGGAGATGTTCGCTGCTCGGGCCACATCGGCCATGGTCGTCTTCGTGATACCGAACCGCTCGAAGCACGATTCGGCAGCGACGAGGATCGCCGCGGTGACGTCCACGGTCTCTGCATCGGTCTTCTGTGCCACGCATGAACAATACCGCCGAGTAGTCTCACTGAGACACTAGACGCCTGATGTCTCATGTGCCATCCTGAGGGCATGCAGCGTGAAGACAAGATCGAACTCACTCGGCGCTTGATCGCGCACAAGGACAACAACACCACCGACTACGCGGACGACCTGTTGCATGTGCCCTTCTCCGTGTTCAACGACCCCGAGCTGGCAAGCCTCGAACGCGACGTCGTGCGTCGGTTTCCGCACATCGTGGCGCACGTCGACGAGCTGAAGCAGCCGGGCGACTTCATCACCACCGACCTCATCGGCACGCCGTTGCTGGTGGTCAGGCAGTCCGATGGCTCCGTCAAGGCGTTCTCCAACGTGTGCCGGCACCGCGGAGCCAAGGTCGAGTTCGACGACTCGGGATGCAAGCGCATCTTCAGCTGCCCCTATCACAAGTGGGCGTACGGCCGAGACGGTTCGCTGCGCGGCCTGCCGCACGCCGAGGGCTTCGAGGGGATGGATCGCTCGCAATACGGTCTGGTGGAGTTTCCGTGCGAGGTGCGGCACGGTCTCGTCTGGGTCGTGCCGACGGTCGGGGCCGACCTGGACATCGCCCAGGTACTCGGAGACAAGCACGACGCCGAGGTCGCGGATACCGGTATCGGGGACTCGTTCCAGGTCCGCAAGGAGACCTGGAAGCTCGACATGAACTGGAAGATCGCGGTGGACGGGGTGCAGGACTCGTACCACCTGTGCCAGTTGCACACCAAGACGGTGTGCAACTACCTCGAGGGCAACATCACCGCGTTCGATCTCGTCGACCGTTCGTGGCGAATCGTGGTGGCGCGCAGGTCGATTACCGACGTACGTGATGCCGATCCGGATTCGTTCGATGTGCGCGACTACTCGCTCGCCAACTACACGATCTATCCCGGCACGATGCTCGTCACCGAGCCGAATCACTTCGAGATCTGGACGATCGTCCCCGACGTGGACGATCCCAACGTGTCGTACTGCACGATCCGGCTGCTCTCGCCGTCCGAGCCCGCCACTCCTCGTGAAAAGCGGGTCCTGGAGAAGAACTGGGAACTCCTCATGGAGACGCTCCACGCGGAGGACTGGTTCGTGACCAAGACCATCACCGACAATGTCTCGCACGGGCAGGTGGACGAACTGGTCTACGGGCGGAACGAACTTCCGGGACAGGTGTTCCACAAGATGATCATGAGCGATGCCGCCGCGATGGCGGAGGAGCGCCGGAAGAACGCCGGCGCCAAGGCATGACCCCGAGCGGCATGACCACGAGCGAACTACTCGAGTCGTCGCCCGGGCCGGGCGTGCTGCAGCTGACGCTGAATCGTCCGGAGGCGCACAACGCGATCTCCCTGTCGATGCAACGAGCACTCGATGCGGCGCTCACGCGGGCCGCAGCCGACGACACCGTCCGGGTCGTCGTGATCGCGGGGGCGGGGGATCGTGCCTTCTCTGCGGGGTACGACCTGAAGGAACTCGCCGTGCTGTCGTCGGAGGAGAACCTGGAGGCGATGCTCGAGCGCGAGGAATTGCTGTGGCGATACCTCGAATTTCCCAAACCCACGATCGCTGCAGTTCAGGGCATATCGTACGGCGGGGGAACCCTACTCGCGGCGTGCTCCGACCTGCGGGTCGGAGGCGCGTCGACGCGGTTCACGGTGACCGCCGCCAAGTACGGTGGCGCGAATCTGACGTGGATTCTCGACACGTTGATCGGAGCGGGGCAGACGCGAGATCTCCTCATGACGTCGCGCGCGGTCGCCGGCGACGAGGCCTACCGCATCGGCCTGCTCACTCGTTACGCGGGGGACGGCGACGTGCTCGAGGCCGCGTTGGAGGCGGCAGCGCAGATAGCGGCGCAACCGCCCGAGGCGATCAGGGAGATCAAATCGCTCCTGCTCGCCGGACACGGACGCGATCTGCGCAGTCGCTACGACCGCGAGAACACGGTCGCGCGCACCACCTTGCGGCCGCGCGCCGTCGGCGACATGTTCACGGAATTCTTCGGTGCCCGTGAGGAAACCGTGTGAGAGGGACATCATGGACGTTCTGAACCGTGCGAGCGCATCGATAGATATCTGGGATCCGAACTGGGATGATCCGTTCACCCCGACGGCCGAGGCCGACGACGAGTTCGCCGAACTGGTTGCCGCAGTGCGTGCGGTGCAGGAGGCTTTCACGCGATCGCGTCCCGACCCCGCGACGGCATCGGCAATGGCGGGAAAACTCCGTTCCATAGCAACGGAATTGGAGGAACACGAGGTCGGCGAGGACGACCAGATCCCGGGCCATCGATGGGATCTGGCCGGACGAGGCCAGGCCCTTGCGCCCCCGTTGCATCTCGACGAGGTGACGGAAACGACCGCTCGGGGACGGGTCACGGTCGGCCGCTTCCATTCCGGCCGCTACGCGATGAACGGCGGTGTCACGCCGCTGATCTTCGACGAGATCATGGCTCGGCTCGCGAACGGTTTCGGGCGTCCGTGGGCTCGCACGGCTTATCTCCATGTGGACTTCCGGGCGCCTGCTCCGCTCCACGTCGAACTGCGGGTGGAGGCGGAATTCGTGCGACAGGACGGTCGCAAGCGGTTCATGCGCGGAGCCATGTACCACGGCGACACACTGGTCGCAGAGGCCGAAGGCCTGTGGGTCGAGTTGAAACCCGAACAGACACTGAATATTTCCGAAAGAGGCACGGAATGAGCGGATACTCCCTCCTCGAGGGAATGCGCATCCTCGAGGTCGCGCAACTGGCACCTTCGTCGGTCGGCGGTCACCTCGCCGATCTGGGAGCCGAAGTCATCAAGATCGAGTCGGGGCCGCTGGGAGATCCGGTGCGGGTGGGCGGCAGCCGCGCGATCGGTGACGAGGACGGACCCTCGTTCATGCATCTGCGGTGGAACCGCGGGAAGAAGAGCGTGGCGCTCGATCTGCGCACCGACGAGGGAAAACGCACATTCCTGGAACTCGCCCGCACGTGCGATGCCGTCGTCGAAGGTATGCGCGGCGGCTACCTGGATTGGCTCGGCGTCGGATACGACCGACTGCGACAGGTGAATCCGAGGATCGTCTTCTGCACGGTGTCGGGCATGGGGTCGGACGGCCCGTACAGCCAACTCGGCACCGGCGGGCCGGTGTTCGACGCCTATGCGGGGCTCCGTGAGGTTCGCACGCCCGAGGAGCCGCCGATCGACGGGATCGCCGGTGGGACAACGCCACCGATGGCGATGTACGCGCTCGGTGCGTACGGCGCGATGGGCCTGCTGGCCGCGGTACACCGGGCGGGCCGCACCGGGGAGGGCTGCCGGCTCGAGGTGGCGGGAATCGACGTCGCCGCAGCGTGGATGCCCGATCTGATCGATGCCGAACTCAACAAGGACCGGTCGATCCCGCGTCCCACCTGGCTGCCGGACGGGCGCCTGCCCGACTGGCCGCGTCTCGAGGCGTACCGGACGAAGGACGGCGAAGCCATGCTGTTCGGTTCGCACGTCGAGAAGTTCTGGCGCAACTTCTGTCTCGCGGTGGACCGCCCGGATCTGCTGGAGATAGATCTCGTGAGTACCGATGCCGAGGCGTCGGCGCGCGCTGATCACGTGTACCGGGAGCTTCGGGAGATCTTCCTGCAGCGCACGCGCGACGAATGGCTCGCGCTGTTCCTCGAGCACGAGATCGCAGGTGGGCCAGTCAATTCGGTCAGCGACATGATCGCCGATCCGCACTTCGCCAGCCGTTCCAACACCTACCGCGTCGAGTACGAGGGCGTGGGTGAACTCGAATTCGTTGCGAGCCCGATCCGGGTGTCTGGGGAGGAATTCGCGCCGGCACTGCCTCCGAAGTTCGGCGCGGACACCGACGAGGTGCTCGCCGGCCTGTCGTGCCACGACGGTTCCGGCGATCCGTCCGGCAGGAGCGCGGCCGCTCGCGGTTAGGTGAGAAAATGCCCGGCAGATTCGGTTGTACCGTTTACCTACGCATGTTAGATTCGTCCCGTCCCCGGTGACCGCGCTCACACTCTCGGTGAGTGTGCATCCCGCGCCCGGGGATCTTGGACGGGTGGACAGGCTCGGCAGGAGCCGCACATTTCGACAGTCGTGAGCGAGAGCGGGCTACGCCGCCACGGCCGGCACGAGGAGACAGAATGAATCTGGCCGATCTGGTTCGATACTGGGGCAAGACTCGTCCCACCCAGCAAGCGATCGTCTTCGGGGACACTTCCCAGACCTGGGCCGAGGTGGATGCGGTCACCGACTCGCTTGCGCGGGGGCTCGCAGCCCGTGGCGTGCGCAAGGGCGATCGTGTCGCCGTGATGATGCTCAACCGTCCCGAGCTGGCACACGTCGTCCTGGCCACGCTCAAGCTCGGAGCGATCAGCGTCCCGCTCAACTTCCGGTTGGTCGGCAAGGAGTTGGCGCCGATGATCGTCGACTCGGCCCCTCGGGTCGTGATCGTCGAGAACGAGCTGGCGCCCCTGCTCGAAGTCGCGGCATCCGAAACGGATTTCGAGATCTTCGCGATCGGCGGAACCGATCATCGGCAGTACACCGAGCTGCTCGAACCCGGTGAGGCTCCCAGCGTGGAGATTCACCCCTCGGATCCGGCGTTCATCTGTTACACGTCGGGCACGACCGGGGTCCAGAAGGGCGCGCTCATCACGCACCGCAGTGCGCTCGCCCCGGGCATCGCCCAGGTGCTCAGTCACGGCATCTCCGGTCGTGACCGCGTCATGTGTTCGGCTCCGCTGGTCTACACCGGCTCCGTGTTGTCCATCTTCGCGCAACTCGTGGTGCTGCCCGGATCCACCATGGTGCTGCTCCGCGAGTTCGACCCGGCCATCGCCCTCGACACGTTCGAGCGCGAACAGATCACCGCGACCACCACCGTCCCGGTCATCTGGGAGCGCATGACGCAGCTGCCCGACTTCGGCAGGCGCAAGCTCGCGAAGTTCACGTTCGCCGGCGCGGGCGGCGCACCGATCAGCCTGGACCTGCTCGACTTCTACCAGAGCCGTGGCGTTCCGATGACGCAGGCATACGGACTGACCGAAGCATCCGGCATGGCATCGACGCTGAACTACGAGGATGCTCGAACCCGTCCGGGATTTGCCGGGCTGGCCCTGGCCGGAACGCAGCTGCGCATCGCGGGCGAGAACGGTGGATTCGCCGAGCCGCACCAGGTGGGCGAGATCCTGGTGCGCGGTGAGCACGTCATGCGGGAGTACTGGAACAAGCCGGAGGCCACGGCGGCGACGCTCGTCGACGGCTGGCTGCACACCGGCGACCTCGGCCTGCAGGACGAGGAGGGCTTCCTCAAGGTGGTCGATCGCAGCAAGGACATGCTCATCTCCGGCGGCCTGAACGTGTACCCGGCCGAGATCGAGAAGGTGCTACACGGCATCGAGGGGTTGGTCGATCTCGCCGTGATCGGCGTCAAGGACGACCGGTGGGGTGAGGTTCCCATGGTCGTCTTCCACAGCGAACGTCCGGCGGAGGAGATCGTCCGCGACATCACCTCGGTGTCGAGCGGCAACCTCGCCAAGTTCAAGCGACCGGTGCACGCGGTGGCCCTCGACGAGCCGCTGCCCCGCACCTTCTCCGGCAAGCTGGCGAAAGCTGTTCTGCGGGAGCGATTCCAGACGCCGCCGGTCGACGCCATCCCGGTGCCCAAGGATGTATCCACCGCGGACGCTGCCACGTCCCGGTCCTGAGCTCCATCCCTTCTCCGAGAGGACACGCACGTGAGCGGTACTCGCGATGTGGACATCACCGCGCTCATCGACCGTTCGTCTCTGTCGTCCCTGCAGAAGCGTGTGCTGGCGCTGTGCCTGGGTCTCGCGATCCTGGACGGCATCGACGCGCAACTCATCGGGTTCGTCATTCCGGCGATCTCCAAGGACTGGGACATCGCACCGGCATCGTTCGGCTTCGCGCTCGCGCTGAGCACAGGCGCGATGGTGGTGGGCAGTCTGTTGTTCGGCCCGCTGGCCGACCGCTACGGTCGGCGCAAGATCATCATTGCGTGCACCGTCATCTTCGCGGTGTTCACGCTGGCCACTGCGGTGGTGACCTCGATGCCGGCGCTGATCGTGCTGCGGGTGATCGCGGGCCTCGGGCTCGGTGGAGTGACACCGAATCTTGTTGCCATGGTGAGTGAATACAGCCCTGCACGGATCCGCGCGACGATGGTGACGGTGACGATCGCGGGCATGTCGCTGGGTGGGTTCATCGGTGGCTTCGGCGCTGCATTCCTCATCCCCAGGTTCGGTTGGCAGTCGCTGTTCGTCCTCGGTGGTGTGCTGCCGTTGATCCTGGTGGTCGCGGCCCTGCGATGGCTGCCGGAATCCGTGAAGTTCCTGGTGGCCCGCGGGCGCCACGAGGAGGCCGTGCAGATCGTCGGCGAGATCGCACCCGAGGCGCGTATCGACGCCGCGACCCGGTTCATCCAGGACGCGGCGGTCGCGACGAAGTCGCCGGTGGGCGCCCTGTTCCGCTCCGGCCGCGCGGCCGACACGGTCCTGCTGTGGGGCGTGTTCGTCATCAACTTCCTGGTCATCTACTTCCTGCTCAGCTGGATGCCGACCCTGTTCGGGGAGGGCGGCCGGAGTGCATCGACCGCCCTCGTGGCGGCGTCGCTGTTCAATCTCGGTGGGATGACCGGTGCGCTGACGTTCGGGCGGATCACCGACCGGATCGGCAACGGATTCGTCGTCGTGATGGCCGGCTATACCCTCGGCGCCGTGTTCACCGCAGCGGTCGCATTGCTGCTCGGCAGCGGATGGCTTCTCCTGGTGGCGGTCTTCTTCGTCGGGTTCGGCATGTCGGGAAGTTCGGCAGGCATCATCGCGATCGCGGCAACGGTGTATCCCGTCGCGGTCCGCGCAACGGGTGTCGGCTGGGCGATGGGCATCGGACGAGTCGGTTCGATCGCGGGGCCGGCGATCGGTGCGCTGCTCATCGCGGCCGGGTTGGATGCCAAGAGCATCTTCCTGCTCACGATCGTGCCGACGCTGCTGGCTGTGGTGACGCTCGGCGTCCTGGCGCTCCGAAGTCGGCGACCAGGGCGTGACGACAGCGTCGCGGCGGCCGCAACTCCAAGCTTGGTCGAAGCCGAATAGAACTGGACCACAAGGCCGTTCACCGACACCACGTTGTCGGTGAACGGCCTTGTGCTGTGTCGACGACGACGTTGCCCGCCCGACACCTTTTGCAGTGTTTAACTACAGATGTTAGATTAAGCCCGATGTGTGGTGGTGGTCACGTCTTTGCAGGGCGATTGTCTCTGCCCGAAAACCGCGGAGGGAGCAACCGGTGCCGGTGAAGTTGTCCTATTGCCGTCTGTGCCCCGCGTCGTGCGGGGTGCGTGTGGAGGTCGACGGCGACCGCATCGTCGGCATCGTCGGCGACGGCCTGCACCCGCTGTCCGGCGGCTACTCGTGCCCGAAGGGCCGTCGGGGCGGCGATTTCCTCCAGGGCCCGGACCGGCTCACCACATCGATGCGCCGAACCCGCAACGGCGACTACGAGCCCGTTCCGGTGGATACCGCGATCGCGGAGATCGCCGAGCGGATCGCCGCAATCACCGGTGAGCACGGCCCGGACTCGCTCGGTCTCTTCATGGGCACCCAGCAGAACTTCGCAGCGCTGACCGGACCGATGGCGCGAGCGTGGTTCCGCACCACCGGATCTCGCAAACTCTTCTCGACCATGACGATCGACCAGTCCGCCAAGTGGGTCGTGCAGGCGCGGATGGGGGAGTACCTCGGTGGAAGACAGCGCTTCGACACGGCGGACGTGTGGCTGCTCGCGGGCACGAACCCGATGGTCTCCCTCAACGGAGGCGACGGCGACGGCGCGATCACCCGCAACCCGTCGGTCTCGATCCGCGACGCGCGGGCCCGCGGACTGAAGCTCATCGTCGTCGATCCGCGACGCACCGAGACCGCAGTTCGCGCCGATCTGCACCTGCAGCTGCGGCCCGGGACGGATGCCGCGCTGTTCGCCGGATTGCTGCACGTGATCCTGTCCGAAGGCCGCCACGACCGGGAGTTCTGCGACCGCTTCGCGGACGGCCTCGACGCCCTCGCCGCCGCGGTCGCGCCGGCCACCCCCGAGCGCACCGAGGAAGCAACGGGTGTTCCCGCCGTCGACGTGATCCGGGCAGCCAGGCTGTTCGCAGCGGGACCCCGGGGCATGGCGACGACGGGCACCGGGGTGTGCATGGGCCCCCATTCCAACCTCGCCGAGCATCTCGTGGCGTGCCTGAACGTCGTCTGTGGCCGGTACCTGCGCGAAGGCGAGGCGACGCCCAACCACAACGTGCTCGCGCGGGACGTCCCGGCGCGGGCCGAGGCTCGTTCTGCAGCTCGTACCTGGGAGTCGGGATTCCGCAGCCGCATCGGCGGCATCGGAACGATGAACGGGGAACTGCCGTCCGGGATTCTCGCGGACGAGATCCTCGAGCCCGGCCCCGACCGGGTGCGGGCCCTGGTGGTTTCGGGAGGCAATCCCGCACGGGCACTGCCGGACCGGGTGAAAGCCGAACAGGCACTGCGTGCGCTGGACCTGCTGGTGTGTGTCGACACCCGCATGTCGGATACCGCGCAGCTCGCCGACTACGTGATCGCGCCGACCATGGCGTACGAGCGTCCCGACCACACGCTGCTGATGGAGTTCTTCTTCGCGCGGCCCTTCGCGCAGTACACCCCGCGGATCGTGGAGCCGCCGGAAGGCGTGATCGAGGACTGGGAGTTCTACTTCCGCCTCGCCGCCGCGTCCGGTCGGTCGATCAAATTCGCCGGGCGCGTGCTGGATCCGGCTGCACCGCCGACCTCGGAGGAACTGCTCGCGATGTTCGCCGAGCGCGGGCGCATTCCCGTGGCCGAGTTGAAGAAAGCGCCACGTGGCATGCTTGCGCCTCCCGACGACAAGGTGGTGGGCCCGCCATCCGAAGACGCAGCCGGACATCGCCTTTCGCTGTGCCCGGACGACGTCGCCGGGGAAATCGCCGCTGCACTCGGCGAATCGATCCGGATCAACGAGTTTCCGATGCGCCTGACGGTGCGGCGAATGCGGGAGTTGATGAACTCGCTGGGCCGGGAGATCGGCGGGTTACCACGCCACGGGTACAACCCCGCAGGCGTGAATCCGGAGGACATGCAGCGACTGGGCATCGAACACGGCGACATCGTCCGGATCCGCTCGGCCCACGGACGGATCCGGGCCGTCGCGCACACCGACCCGAGCGTCGGCCCGGGCACGGTGTCGATGACCCATTGTTGGGGTGGTTCCGACACCGAGGCGGACCCTCGGGTCGCCGGGAGCAACGTGAACGACCTGACCGGCTACGACCGGGTCCAGACCATCAACGCAATGCCCAGACTGACCGCAGTACCCGTGACCATCGAACGTG
This sequence comes from Rhodococcus sp. NPDC003383, assembly GCF_053589115.1. Taxonomy (NCBI): domain Bacteria; kingdom Bacillati; phylum Actinomycetota; class Actinomycetes; order Mycobacteriales; family Nocardiaceae; genus Rhodococcus; species Rhodococcus sp. NPDC003383. The sequence continues at coordinate 46,396 of NZ_JBSFRG010000008.1, forward strand.
AGGTGTGTGCAAGTGCTCGCTGACAAGACCGTCGGGGTGCGCATCTGCCCGTTGTGCGAAGCCACGTGCGGATTGCTGTTCGAACTGGACGGACGCACCGTGACGTCGGTGACGTCCAACCCCGACGACGTGTTCAGCGCCGGACACAGTTGCGCCAAGGGACTGGGCCTCGCGCGGCTGGAGAACGACCCCGACGTCATCCGCACGCCCCTGATCCGCGACGGGGACGGCTTCCGCGAGGCGACGTGGGACGAAGCCTTCGCCGAGATCGGCCGACGACTGCCTCCGATCATCGCGGCGGACCCGAACAGCTGTGCCGTGTACTCGGGCAACCCTGCCGCCCACCACCTCGACCCGTCGCTGTACGCGCACCCGCTGATCGCTGCCATCGGCACCCGCAACGTCTACTCGCCCGCGAGCATCGACACCCTGCCGAAGAACTACGCGAACATGCTGCTCTACGGAACCGGACTGGGGATGCCGGTCCCCGACATCGACCACACGTCCTACCTGTTGATCCTCGGTTCGAATCCGCTTGTATCGAACGGAAGTACGATCACAGCGCCCGGCATCGGCAAGCGGCTCGACGCCTTGCGTGCGCGCGGCGGCACGCTGGTGGTGGTCGATCCGGCACGCACCCGCACGGCGGAGATCGCCGACCGCCACCTTGCCATCCGGCCCGGAACCGACGCCTTCTTCCTGCTCGCGCTCGTGTCGGTGATCGCCGCGGAAGGTCTCGCCGCTCCCGGCCGCCTGAGCGAATACACTGACGGCATCGGCGACGTTCTCCGTCTCGCCGAGCCCTTCACCCCCGAAGCGGTCGCGGGAATCTGCGGACTCGACGCCGACGAGATCCGCCGGGTCGCCCGCGAGTTCGCGGCTGCGGACGCCGCCGTTGCGCATTCCCGAATGGGTTCGTGCACACAGGAGTTCGGCAGTATCGCGAACTGGATGATCGAAGTTCTCAACGTCGTGACGGGCAATCTCGATCGGCCGGGCGGAGCGATGTTCCCGGTCCCGCCCGCCGGCGGACCCACCACGTGGCCCGCAAACCCGAAGGCACCACGTGTCTTCGATCGATGGCGATCGCGAGTGCGCGGCATGCCGGAGGCGATGGGGGAGATTCCCGCGGTGTGTTTCGCCGAGGAGATCCTCACCCCCGGGCCGGGACAGGTGCGCGGCCTGATCACGATCTCCGGCAACCCGGCCCGGTCGCTCCCGAACAGCCGAGCCGTCGAGGCTGCGCTGGCCGATCTCGACTTCATGGTGTGCATCGACGGCTATCTCAACGAGACGACCCGGCACGCCGATGTCATCCTGCCGCCCCCGCCGCTGACCACCCGCGGACACCACGACCTCGCGATCACTCACTTCCAGGTGCGCAACGTGGCCCGCTATTCGGCGCCTCTGCTCGAGCCCGGCCCGGGACAGATGCCCGAATGGCAGATTCTGTTGCGGCTCACGGCAATCGTGAGGGGTGAACCCGACCGCCCGATCGCCGAGCTCGACGAGGAGGTCGCCGCCACCGCGATCCGACGCGCCGCGAGACTCGCCGGCCGCGATCTCGACGACGTGGTCCGGGCCACCGGCGATCGCACCGGCCCCGAACGGCTGCTCGATCTGCGGCTGCGCAGCGGCCCGTACGGTGACCGGTTCGGTGCCGGGCCCGGCGGCCTGACCCTCGAGCTGCTCGAACGCAACCCCAACGGCATCGACTACGGGCCGTTGGAACCGCGAGTGCCGGAGGTGCTGCGGACCCCGAACGGCCGGATCGATCTCGCGCCCATCGAGTTGGTGGCCGACCTGTCCCGTCTGCGCGACGCACTTGAGCAACCCGTTCCCGACCTGGTCCTCATCAACCGGCGGCAACGGCGCGGCATGAACTCCTGGCTGCACAATGCGCTGCCGCAACCGGATTCGGGGCAGTGCGCCCTGTTCATGAGCCCGGTCGACGCGGCGGCGCGCGACCTCGTCGACGGCGATACGGTGCGCGTCACGTCGAAGACCGCGTCGATCGTCGCGGAACTGCACGTCACCGACTCGATGCGGCAGGGCGTGGTCAGCCTCCCGCACGGGTGGGGACACGACGGTGCGGGGCTGCGCACCACCCGCTCGGCCGCGGCGCCCGGCGCCAACGTCAACGCCCTGGTCGACGACATGGTGGTCGAGCCGTTGACGGGTACCCCGATCTTCAACGGATTCGCCGTCGACGTCGCCCGCATCGAGAGCGTGCCGGCATGACCGCGGAGCCGGGGACCCTGGCGGGCACCACGATCGGAGTCGTCGGGGCGGGGATGATCGGGGCCGCCCTCGCCTACACGTGCGCGAGGGCGGGAGCCGACGTGGTCCTGTTCGCGCGGACGCACGACGGCGCACGCAGGGGCAAGTCGTACGCCACGCGACGGGAAGAACGTGCCCTCCGTGCGGGCACGACGAGCGAAGCCGTGTCGCAGGCACTGCTCGACCGCATCCGGCCCACCGCACGTACCGAGGATCTGGCGCAGGCGGCGCTCGTCGTCGAAGCGGTCGCCGAGAACGTCGCGGTCAAACAGCAGGTCCTGCGGGCGGTCGAATCGGTCACCGCGCCGGACGCCGTGCTCGCTTCGACGACCTCGACCTTGCCGATCACCACCATCGGGTCGGCGCTGGCGCGCCCGGAGCGTTTCGTGGGAATGCACTTCTTCTCCCCGGTCGACCGGATGGCGCTGGTGGAAACCGTGGTCGGCGCGCGCACCGCCGAGAGCACCCTCGCCAGTGCGCTGGCCTATGCGCGGCTGCTGGGGAAGACACCCATCATGGTGCGCGACAGCCGGGGATTCTTCACCAGCCGGGTGATGGAACTCTACCTCGACGAGGCGATGATCGCGGTCGGGGAAGGAATCGATCCGGGCGTCGTCGAACGCGCGGCAACCGACGCCGGATACCCGGTTCCACCGCTGCAGCTGCTCGACGAGATCTCGCTGACGCTCAACCGGGACGTGCAGCGCGAGAACCGAATTGCAGTCGAGGACGCGGGCGGCACATGGCACGGCACCCGTGCGGACCGGGTCCGGGCACGCATGATCGACGACCACGACCGTGGCGGCAGATCGGTGGGCCGCGGGTTCTACGACTACGACGCCGACGGCGCGCGCATCGGGTTGTGGCCCGGCCTTCGCGAGTCGTTCGGTCCGGTGAAGCAGATCCCGATCGACGACATGCGCGACCGGTTGCTCTTCGTCGAGGTGGTCGAAGCGTTGCGGTGTCTCGCCGAGGGTGTCGTCGCTTCCGCCGCCGACGCGGACAGCGGTTCGGTGCTCGGCATCGGGTTTCCCGCACACACGGGCGGGGTCGTCTCGTTCGCCCGCGCCTACCCAGGGGGCATCGACGGGTTCACGGCCCGCGCGCACGAACTCGCCGATCGCTACGGCGACCGTTTCCTCCCGCCCGAGCCGGGTCCGCAATTCAACGAACAACCGGAGTGGCCATGACATACGTAGTGACCCAATCCTGCTGCAACGACGCGACGTGTGTCGCGGTGTGCCCGGTGAACTGCATCCACCCGACCCCCGACGAAGCGCAGTACGCCCGCACCGAGATGCTCTACATCGACCCCGATGCCTGCATCGACTGCGGCGCCTGTGCCGACGTGTGCCCGGTGGACGCGATCGTTCCCGACGGTGACCTCACCGCCGAGACCGAGATCTACCGGGAACTCAATGCCGCGTACTTCGCGGACAACCCGACCGCGTCCGGCCCCCGAGAGGTACCGGCGGAACCCGTCACCGCAACCGACCGGCCGGGTGCGCTGCGGGTGGCGATCGTGGGGTCCGGACCCTCGGCCTTCTACGCGGCCGAGGAGCTGCTGAAACGGCGCGACGTCGACGTCGAGGTGTCCATGTTCGAACGGCTCCCCGTCGCCGGCGGGCTCGTCCGCTACGGGGTGGCCCCGGACCACCAGACGACGAAGGCGGTCGAGCGGGTGTTCGCCCGTACCGCAGGACGCACCGGGTTCCGCGCCTTCTTCGGGGTGGAGATCGGCCGCGACATCGGCGTCGACGAATTGCTCGACCATCACCACGCGGTGATCCACGCGAGCGGAGCGTCCGACGACCGGAAGCTCGGAATTCCGGGCGAGGACCTGCCGGGCAGTGTGGCCGCACGGGAATTCGTCGCCTGGTACAACGGGCATCCCGACCACGCAGACCGCACGTTCGACCTGTCGGGACGCCGGGCCGTCGTGGTCGGCAACGGCAACGTCGCGCTGGACGTGGCGCGCATCCTGGCACGCGACCCCGAACGCCTCGTGCCGGGCGACATCGCCGAGCACGCGCTGGAAGCGTTGCGGCACAGTGCGATCGAGGAAGTGGTCGTGCTCGGTCGCCGCGGTCCCGAGCACGCGGCGTTCACGACCCCCGAGCTGCTCGCTCTGGGGTCGCTGCCGGAGGTCGACGTCACCGTGCACGGGGGGTACGAGGCACCCGAGGGCGCCTCGGTCAAGCTTCGGACGATCGCGGACTATGCGCGACGGGTTCCCGGCCGGGGCCGCCGGCGGATCACGCTGCGATTCGACGGAGCGCCGGTCGAGGTTCTCGGCGGCGACCACGTCGAGGGCATCCGGATCGCGCCGTACGGACGGGAGGGGACCGACGCCGACCTCGAGGCCTCGCTGGTGGTGCGTGCCGTGGGCTACCGTGGCCGCCCGCTTCCGGGTCTTCCGTTCGACGACGAGCGCGGGACGGTACCCAACGTCGCCGGTCGGGTGATCGATCCGGCCGGCGACCGTCCGGTGCCGGGCCTGTACGTCGCCGGCTGGATCAAACGGGGTCCGACGGGGGTCATCGGCACCAACCGGTACTGCGCCGCCGAAACGGTCGAGGCTGTGGTCGCCGATCACTCGCGTGCGCTGCTTCCTCGGCCGAACCGTGCACGTGACGAGCTGGCCTCACTGGTCGAGAGCCGGTGCCCGACGGCCATCGAAGTCGACGGCTGGAAGCGCATCGACCGGCACGAACGCGTCGAGGGGCGACGCCTCGGCCGTGCCCGGCAGAAGCTGGTCGACGTCGAGTCGATGCTCTCGGTGGCAGGCGGTCCGGGCGGTAGGTGAGACTTGCCCCAATAAACAACAAACATTAGATTTAACGCGCGGATGTGACCTGCATCTCACCGGGTCGGGTCCCGCGATCGACGCGATTCATCTTGGAGGTTTGCATGAGCGGCACCGTGGTAGATGCTTTGACCTACTGGGCTCGGTCGAAGCCGGATCTGGCGGCGATCGACTTCGACGGCGACGTCGTCACCTACGCGGAATTGTCCACCTGGGCGGACGGGGTCGCGCACGACCTCGCGTCCCGCGGCGTGGTCCCCGGCGATCGGGTGAGTTTCCTCGGCGTCAACAGCCTCGAGTGGGCCGTGGCGTCGCTCGGCGCGATGAAGGTCGGTGCCATCTCCGTGGGGTTCAACCAGCGCATGCTGGCAGGTGAACTCACCACCCTCGTGGAGGACTGCGAGCCCACCGTCGTCTACTGCGACGAAGCGTTGCTGCCCCGCCTCGAAGAGGTGCAACAGGCGCGCAACACGTTCTCGATCGCGGTGTTCGAGAAGGATGTTCGTCCGTTGCGTGGGGGTGCATACGAGCGGTACCGCACGCCGGTCGTCGATCTCGATACCCCCACCGCCATCGTGTTCACCAGCGGCACCACCGGACGACCCAAGGGCGTGATCTTCACCCACGCCACGATCGCCGGCGAGATGCACGAGTGGTCGCTCATGGAACCCATCCAGCCCAACGGCCTGCGGCCGCTGCTGGTGCTGCCGCTCTTCACCGCCGCCGGGATCATCTGGGGCATTTCGCGCGTCGTCCTGCAGGGCGGAACCCTGTTCCTTCAGCCCGGATTCGATCCGGCGAAGGCGCTGAAGGTGTTGTCCGAGGACAAGGCCAACACCCTCACCGGGCCGCCCATCCTGTTCGAGCAGATCGCGAAGGTGCCCGGATTCGCCGAGGCCGACCTGAGTCACATGATCACCGCGCACGTCGGTGGCGCCCGGGTCCCGGTCGACCTGCTCGGCAAGTGGCAGGAGCAGGGGGTGGCGCTGCGGCAGATCTACGGTCAGACCGAGATCGGCGGTTCGGCGACGGCGATGCCCCGTGAGGAGGCTGCCGAGCATCCCGACAAGTGCGGCTGGGGCGGGATCTTCACGAAGATCCGGGTCGTCGACGCCGAAGGAAACGACCTCCCGCCCAACGAAACCGGGCAGATCCTGCTGCGCGGTCCGGGCATGATGCCGGGGTACTGGCGCAACGAGGAGGCCACCCGCGCCGCCCTCGTCGACGGCTGGCTCCAGACCGGCGACCTCGGCAAGCTCGACGAGAACGGCTACCTCACGTACGTCGATCGTCTCAAGGACATGATCATCTCCGGTGGTCTGAACATCTCACCCGCCGAGATCGAGTCCGTCATCAACCAGATCCCCGGTGTCGAAGAGGTCGCCGTGATCAGCGTTCCCGACGCCAAGTTCGGTGAGACGCCGGCCGCGCTGGTCAGGGCCACCACGGAGATGAAGGAATCCGAGGTCGTGGACTTCTGCAACGACCGGCTGGCCGACTACAAGGTGCCGCGCTACGTCGTGTTCCTGGACGAACCGCTGCCCCGGATGGCCAGCGGCAAGATTGCCAAGCGGCAGTTGCGCGACTCCTTCGCGGACGTGCCCGACAACTACGACAAGGTACGGTGAGCGAGTAGTGGATTCACAGAAAGTTGCCGTCGTCACCGGCGGAGGACGGGGTATCGGTGCTGCCGTCTCGCGACGCCTCGCCGCCGACGGATTCGCCGTTGCGGTCAACTATTCGCGCAGTGCGCGCGACGCCGAGGACGTCGTGGCGAAGATCGTCGCGGACGGCGGTCGGGCCGTGGCGATTCAGGCGGATATCTCCAAGGCTGCCGACGCCGAACGGCTCATCGCCGACGCGACCGCGCAGTTGGGTGCCCCGACCGTCCTCGTCAACAACGCGGGGATGAACAAGGCCGGTGCGGCCCGGAAGCAGAGCCCCGAGGAATTCGACGAGGTCGTCTCGGTGAATCTCAACGGGGCGTTCTACTGCACCCACTTCGCGCTTCCTGCCATGTACGAAGAGGGCTGGGGCCGAGTGGTTTTCGTCAACAGTCCGTCGGGTGGTCGTCGCCCCGCGCCCGGCATGAGCGCCTATTCCGCGGCGAAGGCCGGCCTCGTGGGCATGGCCAAGACGATGGCCCAGGAGGTGGCGCGGCGTGGCATCACGGTCAACTGTGTGATGCCCGGGTTCGTCGCGACCGACATCGTCTCGTCGGGCGGCGAAGCGGGTGTGGAAGCACTGACGAAGCACTGGCCGTCGATCCCGCCCGAGTCGATCGCCTCGACCGTGTCGTTCCTGGTGAGCGACAACGCCGCCGACGTCTCCGGCGAGGAGATCGGGGTGTGGCGGGGCGGCCCGGTAGGCGTCTGAAACTCGATCTGAAGCTCGAACCTACTGCGACCCATGCCGATTCGATCGGCATGGGTCGCACTTCTTTGTGTCGTCATGGAGCGGGCCGGCCCACGCCGGCGAGCCGACGCCGAAACGAGGACGGGCCCCGGTCGTATCGACCGGGGCCCGTCCTCGAACCCTGTGTGTTACACCGACACCGGGGCCTTGGCGTCGTCCTGGGACCGGACCGAGGACCGTCGGCTGCGGGACAGGAGGGTGGCCGCGAAGCCGAGCAGCGAAACGACGCAGACCAGGAGGCTGAGCCACACGGTGGTGTCGTCGAAGGCAAGCGCGACCGCGATGACCGGGACGACCGCCGCACCCAGCGCATTGCCGGCCTCACGGCCGAGACCGAGCCCGCTGTATGCGTGCTGGGTGTGGAACAGCTCGATGACGTATGCGCCCATCGGGCCGAAGATGGCGGCGACGCCGATGCCGTTGCCGGCGGCCATGACCACCCAGTACAGCAGCGGGGGAGTGCCGACGCCCGACAGCAGCGAGATGCCGATCCAGGCGAACGCGGCGCTGTAGAGGAAGCCGAACATGATCACAGGCGCTCGCCCGACCCGGTCCGACAGGGAGCCGAACATCGGGATCAGAGCGGCGTTCGTGAGCTGCGCAGCGATGAGACCGACGAGGACTTCGGTGCCGCCGTAGCCGAGTTGGTTCTTGCCGAAGGTGCCCATGAACACGATGTAGAAGTAGCCGATGCCGGTCTGGCCGATGGTCATCACGAGCACGGTCAGCAGGGCGCGCGGCTGCTGCCGGATAACGTCGAGGAGCGGACGTTTCGAGACTGTGTCGCTCTCCTCGATCTCACGGAAGGCGGGTGTCTCGGGCAGGCTGCGGCGAAGCCGCAGGCCGTAGGCGAGGATCACGACGCTGCACAGGAACGGGATGCGCCAACCCCACGCGAGGAAGTTTTCCTGGGACATCAGCGACGACACCACGAGCAGCGAGAGCGTTCCGAGCACACCGCCGAGCGCCGCGCCCATACCGGGCAACGAGCCCATCAGGCCCTTCTTCTTCTCGGGTGAGAACTCGACGGCGACCAGGGCCGCACCGCCGTACTCACCGCTGGCGCCGATGCCCTGCAGGATTCGCAGGAACACCAGCAGAGCCGGTGCGACCCAGCCGATCTGGGCGTAGCTCGGCAGCAGACCGACGAGCAGGGTTGCGACACCCATCAGAACGAGGGTGAAGACGAGGATGCGCTTGCGACCGAGGCGGTCGCCGAGGCTGCCGAGGATCACTCCGCCCAACGGGCGGACGAGGAATCCGACGGCGAATGTACCGACCGCCTGGAGCGTTCCCAGGAGGGGGCTCGAGCCGGCGAAGAACACGCTGGCGAAGACCACCGACGCTGCTGAGGCGTAGAGGCTGAAGTCGTAGTACTCGAGCAGAGTCCCGACGAATGCGGCGCGGCTCGCGCGTCGCGAGTCCGCGCGGGAGTGTCCGGGATGGGTGCCTGCAGGGGAGTCTGCAGGCACAGTTGTACGTTCGGTCATGCGAAACCTCGCGTTGGGGGATGGTGGGCGAGAGGCCCGGATCGTGAAGTGACGCCGACCACATTAGCTACAGTCATTAGATTTGTCTATCGGGTGCGCTGCTCTCGCTCCGCGTGACCTCGACGTTGATTCCGGTGAGGTGCGACTGATTGCTGAGGATGTCGTACGCACCGATTCCGGTGGGGGAGAGGTTGTTCACGTTCACGCCCGGGTGATGCCGCGCCACGTCGAGGCTGCGAGCGGTGCGCTGGCCCCAGCCGTGCGTCATCGCCACCACGCCCGGTCGCAGCCCGTCGTCGTATTCCAGCACGGCGTCGATCGAGCCGTACCGGTTGCGGACGGTGACGTGATCGCCTTCGGCCAGATCGCGCCGTTCCGCATCCTTGGGGTTCATCCACAGCGGATTATCCTGGTGCACACCTTGTTTCAAGATCGAAAGGTTGTGAAGCCAGCTGTTCACCATGTACGGGGTGCGGCGGGTGACGAGCTTGAGCTGGTCCGCGCTCTCGGCACGCAGCTCCTCGAGGATGTCCTCGGCGGTGCGGTAAGCGCGCCGGAAAACAGGTGGACAGCAATCGATCAGGCCGTCGTCGTGCTGGACCGCGATGGTGAACACGTGGGACGGCACCGCCTCGGGCAGCACCGCCGTCTGACACGGCATCGATTGCAGGAGTTCGATGCTCAGACCGGCATCGCGCATCGCGGCATCGGCCGCGGCGAGAGGATCGGGATCCGGGGCGTCGAGCAGGGTCGTGACGCCCATCTCCTGCTGGATCCGAGACAGGATCCACCAGTCGTCGCGACGTTCACCCTTCGGCGGCACCACCGCGGGGGTGTACTGCACGTACGGCTCCAAGGCCACGCCCATCGTGTTGAGGAAGTTGACGTCCTCGTGCTCGAGCCAGTCGGTGGCGGGCAGAACGAAATCGGAGATCTCCCCGGTGACCGTGCGATACAGGTCGATGGTGACGATCAGCTCGACACTCGCCAGAGCCCGGCGGAGTTCTTGCTCGCCGCCCACCGACAACAGCGGGTTGCCGGAGATCACGATCAACGCCCGAATGGGATCGTCCGGATTCTCGATGTACTCCGCGAGCCGCGCCGCGGGAAGATCCCCGCCGACGGTGCGGGTCTCTCCGAGGCTGCTGGAGAAGAACGGATCCTCGCGCCTGCGCTTCGAATTCTGCACGACGTCGGTCATGCCGCGCGAGTAGATGTTGCCGCCGCGCCTGCCGAGGTTGCCGGAGAACAAGCTGATCATGTTGAGCATCCAGTACGCCAGCGCACCCTGACGTCCTTGGTTCACGCCGGTCGCCATGTAGATGCTCGCCGTGGGCGCGGCGCAGAAGTCGTCGGCGACCTGCCTGATGGTGTCGGCTTCGATGCCGGTCACCGCGGCCACCCGCTCGGCCGGATAGCGCCGCACGAATTCGAGCAGTCCGTCGATGTTGCGTGCGTGCTTCTCGATCTCGGTGCGGTCGTATCCGATCCGGAAGACGATCTCGTGCAGCATCGCCGCGAGGAAGTAGAAATCGGTGTCCGGTTTGATCAACAGCACGTTGCCGGTGTCCGGTCCCGACGACTCGATCCGCCGCGGGTTGACGAAGAGCACGGTCCCACCCCGGCGCTTCACCGCCTTGATCTTCCCCATCGGGTCCGAGACGTGCATCAGCGTCATGTGCGAGACCTGAGGATTGCTGCCCAGGCAGAGGAAGTAGTCGGTGTGCAGCAGATCCGGAATCGGGTGGGCCATCGATGCCCCGTAGATCGCCTCGCTCGCAGCGTATTTCGCGGAGGTGTCCTGGGTGCCGGCGCTGAAGCGCATCCGGGTGTCGAATCCGCGTGCGAGCGCCGCGGCGTTGGCGTAGTAGGTGCCGTTGAACGCCGACGGGTTGCCCTGGTAGATCGCCAGTGAATTGCGTCCGTGCCGTCGGCGGATGTCTTCGAGGCGGGCGGCGATCTCGCCGACGGCATCGTCCCAGTCGACCGGTTCGAAGTCGCCGGCCTCGGTCCTGCGTGGATTCGTGCGTCTGAGTGGCCGGTCGAGGCGGTTCGGATCGTCGTGCACCCGGAGATAGTGCACACCTTTGTGGCAGGAGAAGCCCTTGTGGACGGGATGGTCCTGGTCCGGTTGCAACCGGACGACCCGATCGTCCTCGACATCGGCGACGAGACCGCAACCCGGTTCACAGATGCGGCAGAAGGTGTGGACCCGGCGCGCGGTCATCCGGTCATCCACCGACCGTCGCGGCGCGCGACGACGCCGCGAGGGCTTCCTCTCGATAGTTGGACGGCCACTTCTTGCCGAGGGTCAGGCCGCCGTCGACCCCGAGGGTCTGGCCCGTCACGAACTCGGCGTCGTCGGAGGCGAGGAACGCCGCGGCGTGGGCGAGGTCCTCGGGTTCGCCCGCGCGGGGGATGGGCTGGAAGTTCGTCAGGCTGCGCCGCACGGCCTCGACACTGCGATCGAGCGCGTCGTCCTCGAGTCCGGCGCCGTGGCCGACGATGCGGGTGGCGACGCCGCCGGGGACCAGAGCATTGACGCGGATCCGGAACTCGGCCAGCTCTACTGCTGCGGTTCGGGTCAGTTGCAGCACAGCGGCTTTCGCTGCGCTGTAGGGGTGCGGACCGAACCCGGTGCGGACGCCCGCGACGCTCGAGACGTTGATGATGCTGCCGGATCCCTGCTCGCGCATGACCCGTGCGGCGTGTTTGGTCCCGAGGAACACGCTGCGTGCCAGCACCGCGAATCCGTTCTCCCACTCCTCGAGCGTGGTGTCCTCGAGGAACGTCCACGCGCCCACGCGGCCCGCGTTGTTGACCACGCAGTCGAGCCGGCCGAACCGGTCGACTGCGAGCGCGACGGCGGCTTCCACCTCGGCTTCGTTGCGCACATCGGTGTGCAGGTAGACGCCGCGGTCGCCGAGTGCGGAGGCGACGGCCTCGCCGCGTGCGTCGTCGATGTCCGCGACGACCACGCGGGCCCCGCGCTGGGCGAACGTGTGCGCAGTCGCCGCACCGATTCCGCTGGCGGCACCCGTCACCAGGGCTACCTTGCCGTCGAGGTTCGTCATGGGACTCCTTCGGTCGTCGTCCGTGCGCGGTTTCCTTGAGCTTTTAATCTAAAGCCATTAGCCTGCGTGTGTCGAGCACTCAGTCCCTTGGAGAGTCATATGTCCGATGTGAAACCGATCCTGACCGAGCGACCGCGGCCAGGTGTGCTCGTGATCCGGCTGAATCGCCCCGACGAGCTGAATGCCATGAACGTCGACCTCATCGACGCGTTGCACGAGGTGCTCGCCGAGGTTCGCGACGATTCGACCACCCGCGCGATCGTCCTCACCGGCGAAGGCCGGGCCTTCTGCGCCGGGCTGGACCTGCGCGGATACGGAACGCCGTCGGGCACCACGGAGGGTGAGGGGCGTGCGCAACTCGGACTGCGCGTGCAGAAGCACATCGCGGGTCTCGTCGACGACTTCCGCAGCGCGCGGCCGCCGGTCATCGCCGCGGTCAACGGGGCTGCGGCGGGCGGCGGCATGTCGCTCGCACTGATGGCCGACATTCGTATCGCGTCGGAATCCGCGGTGTTCCACGCCGCGTTCATCCGCCGCGGCCTGTCCAATTGCGATATCGGCATGAGCTGGCTGCTGCCCCGCATGATCGGGTTCTCCCGGGCCGCGCAGATCATGCTCACCGGCCGTTCGATCGACGCCGGCGAGGCCGAACGCATCGGCCTCGTCTCGTCCGTCGAACCTGCCGACGCACTGCTCGACGTCGCGTTGGACACCGCCGAGGCCATCGCGCAGAACAGCCCGTTCGGGGTGTGGATGACCAAGGAGGTCATGTGGTCGAACCTCGAGGTGCCCAGCATGCGTGCCGCGATCGACCTCGAGAACCGCACCCAGATCCTCAGCTCGCTGACCCGGGACCACAGGGAGGCCGTCGTCTCCTTCCTCGAGAAGCGTCCCCCCGAGTTCCGAAACCACTGACCATCGGCCGACGCCGGCTCGACCAGAACACACGTAGCAGAAGTAGCGAGGCAGCATGAGAGTAGGAATCGCCGCAGGTTATTGGGGGTCGGGCCCGCCGCGGCACGTCGAGCGGATGCTCGCCGAGGCCGAGACGCTCGGGGTCGACAGCTTCTGGACCGCCGAAACGTACGGGTCCGACGCGCTGACGCCGCTGGCGTGGTGGGGCGCGCAGACGTCGACGATCAAGCTGGGCACCTCGGTGTGCCAGATGTCCGCCCGCACACCGACGGCGCTGGCGATGGCTGCGCAGACCCTCGACCACCTCAGCGGCGGCCGCGTGATCATCGGTATCGGCGCCTCGGGACCGCAGGTCGTCGAAGGCTGGTACGGGCAGCCGTACCCGCGGCCCCTCGAACGCACCCGCGAATACATCGAGATCATGCGCCAGGTGTGGGCGCGGGACGAACCGGTGACCTACTCGGGACGGCACTATCAGCTTCCCCTGCAAGGCGGAACGGGACTGGGGAAGCCGCTCAAGTCGATCGTGCACCCGCTGCGCAACGACATTCCCGTCTACATGGGCGCCGAGGGACCGAAGAACGTGGCGCTGGCCGCCGAGATCGCCGACGGCTGGACACCGCTGTGGTTCTCGCCCAAGAGCGACGAGTTCTACCGCAAGGCACTCGCCGAGGGGTTCGCCCGGGAAGGCGCACGCCACACGGCCGACGACTTCGAGGTCGCGAACGTGTGCTGGCTCGTCGAGAACGACGATGTGGAGAAGGCCGCGTCCCGGCTCAAGCCGACGGTCGCCCTGTATGCGGGCGGCATGGGCGCCAAGGGCGCGAACTTCCACAACGACGTGTTCGCGCGCATGGGCTGGGGCGAGGTCTGTGCCGAGATCCAGGAGCTGTACCTGAGCGGGCGGGCCGATCTCGCCGCGCAGGCCGTGCCCACCGAGATGGTCGAGGACGTCGCGCTCGTCGGTCCCGCGGACAAGATCATCGAAGAGATCGAAACCAAGTGGAAGCCGACGTGTCTCACCACCCTCATCCTCGGTGGGTGGCCGAAGCCGGAGAACCGTAAGCGCATTCTGGAGGCAGTGCAGTCGTGAGTCTGGATCCGAGAACCCCCATCCTGGTCGGCGTCGGCCAGGTCAACGAGCGCGACGGTGGCATCGAACCCGTCGATCTGATGGTGCGTGCCGCACGCGCGGCGGCCGACGATGCCGGTTCGGCGCGACTGCTCGAGCTCGTCGATTCGGTCCGTGTGGTCGGGTTGCTGTCCTGGCGCTACCGGGATCCGGGTGCGCTCGTCGGGGAGCGCATCGGCGCGACCGTCCGGCACACCGGTTACTCGGGCAACGGGGGCAGCACGCCGCAGGTCCTCGTCAACGGTGCCGCCGAGGACATCGCCACAGGGCGTGCCGACGTCGTGCTCATCGGTGGTGCCGAATCCTGGCGCACCCGAACGAAGTTGCGCGCGCAGAAGCAGCGCCCGGAATGGACGGTGCAGGACGAGTCGGTGCCGGCCGCCGAAATCATGGTCACCGACGTGCCGATGGCCGACGAGAGCGAACGCCGGATCGGTCTGGACCGGCCGTCGTACGTCTATCCGCTGTTCGAGCAGGCGCTGCGCGTGTCGGCGGGGCGCTCGGTCGCGGAGCACCAGGACTTCATCGGCGGGTTGTGGTCGCAGTTCAGCAAGATCGCGGCGACGAACCCGAACGCCTGGGTGCAGCGCGAGTACACCGCCGCGGAGATCGCGACCCCGTCGCCCGACAACCGGATGATCTCCACGCCCTACACGAAGCTGCTGAACTCGAACAACATGGTCGATCAGAGCGCGGTGCTGCTGCTGTGCTCGGTGGAGACCGCCACCCGGTTCGGAATTCCGCAGGAGCGCTGGGTCTTTCCGCAGTCCGGCACCGAATCGCACGACACCTACGCGATCGCCGAACGCGGTGCGCTCGACCGGTCCCCGGCGATCCGCATCGCGGGCGCGCGGGCCCTCGAGCTCGCGGGGATCGGGCTCGACGACGTCGCGCACGTGGACGTGTACTCGTGTTTCCCCTCGGCGGTGCAGGTCGCGGCGAACGAACTCGGTCTCGCCCTGGACGACCCGGGCCGGCCCCTCACCGTCACCGGTGGCCTGACGTTCGGCGGCGGACCGTGGAACAACTACGTCAGCCACTCGATCGCGACGATGGCGGCGCGGCTGCGCGAGTCTCCCGGCTCGTACGGCCTGGTCACCGCCAACAGCGGGTACCTGACCAAACACGCGATGGGCGTGTACCGGTCCGAACCGCCGGCCGGCGGCTTCCGTCGTCTGGATGTGCAGGCCGAGGTCGATGCGCTCCCCACGACGAAGGCGCTGCTGTCCTGTGCGGGCACAGCGTCGGTGGAGTCGTGGACGGTGGTGTACGGCCGCGACGGCGCCCCGGAGCGCGGTTTCCTCGCAGCCCGCACCGCCGGGGGTGAGCGGACGCTTGCCGCGACCACGGACGCCGACGATCTCGCGCGTCTCGTCGAGGACGATGTCGCAGGCCGGCAGGTCGTCGTCTCGGAGGACGGGCAGTTCCGCTTCGCCCGACGTTGACGGCTTTTATCTAAAGACATAAGGTTAATGCCACTGACACGACGGTCTCGTGTCACGAAAGCGAGGAGTTCACAATGTCTGTCGAAGACTTCCGCGCCCTGTACGAACAGCACGTGGGCTACGTCGTCGCCGGAAACATGAAGGCCGCCCTGGCCGACATGGTGCAGGAGAACATTCCGCAGGTCTTCGACGGCGTCGACGCCCCGCGCGCGGCCGCCCAGGGTTTCGAGATCAAGGACGTGCGTGCCGAGGGCGACCTCATGGTGGGCGAGACCGTCTACGACATGGGCGACCGCTCGATCGGGCTGCGCTCCATCTGGGAACTCCACGACGGACGGTGGCTGGCCGCGAAACTCGAGAACTTTCCGACAGGAACGGACGCGAACGCATGACGACGACCGAACCATGGGGGCCCGCTCCCGACGGGCTCGACAAGCCCTACTGGGAAGGTCTCCTCGAAGGTGAGCTGCGGCTGCAGCGCTGCACCGGGTGCAGCACCTGGATCTGGGGCCCGCAGGCCATCTGCGGCACCTGCCACGGCTTCGACATCGGCTGGGAGACAGTGGAACCCGTCGGTACCGTCTACAGCTGGAATCGCAGCTGGTACCCCTACATGGACGAATATGCCGACAAGCTTCCCTACGTGACGGTGCTCGTCGAGCTGCCCCACGCCGGCGGCCGCCGGGTACTGGGCATCCTCACCGACGACATCGACGCGAACCCCGAGATCGGCGACCGCGTCGTCGGGGTGTTCGAGCACACCGAGGGCGCGACCTGGCCGTTGCTGCGCTGGCGTCGCACCGGCACGACCGAAGAAGGAGAACAGCGATGAGCGCGGGCAACATGCGCGGGGCCGCTGCGGTCGTCGGCGTCGCCGAACAGCACTATCGCCGCGGCGAGGCACCGCACAGCGAGAAGCGGATGACCCTCGAGGTCATTCTCGAAGCGTGCGCCGACGCGGGCGTCAACCCCCGCGAGATCGACGGCTTCGTCTCCTACGCGGGCGGTCCCAACGACGGCGCCATCATCGGCGGCGCGCTGCTGATCGACGAACTCCGCTGGTCGAACATGATGTGGGGCGGTGGCGGTGGCAGTGTCGCCGCCGCGATCACGAACGCCGCTGCCGCGATCGCCACCGGCCAGGCCGAGTGCGTCGTGGTGTACCGCGCCATGTCGCAGGAGGACACGGGCCGGCTCGGGTATGCGAAGTACCACTACGGAAGCCACTTCCTGGCCCACGGCATCGGCTCGCCCGCACAGATCTGCGCGATGCGCACCCAGCGGATGCTCGAGCACGGCGGCGTGCCGCGCAGCGCGATGCGCGCGCTGGTGCTCGCCGCGTACCAGCACGCGCAGAACAACCCGACCGCACAGGGTTACGGCCGGCCCCTCGACGAGGACACCTACGAGAAGTCCCGGTTGATCGCCGAACCGTTCCACCTGTTCGACTGCTCCCGGGAAAGCGACGGCGCGGTCGCCCTCGTGCTCGTCTCGGCCGAACGCGCCAAGACGCTGCGCCCCGATCCTGCCTACCTGCTCGCCGGTGCGCAGGGGGCACCCGGCGGCTTCTCCGAGCTGATCGACAACGACCTGGGCGAGCAGTACATGTCCGCCGGATTCGGTCCCGCCAACAACGGAAAACCCGGTGTTGCACAACGACTCTGGGCCGGAGCCGGATTGGGTCCCGACGACGTCGACGTCGTGCAGGTGTACGAGAACTTCAGCGGCCCCGCAGTGGCCGCGCTGATCGATCACGGCCTGTGCCCTCCGGGGGAAGCGGCCGGCACGTTCATGACGGTCGAGAACCTCACCGCACCGGGCGGCAAACTCCCGATCAACACCAGCGGCGGCAACCTCGCCGACTCGTTCGTCAACGGCCTGAACCTCGCGGTCGAAGCGGTCCGCCAGATCCGCGGCACCTCGACCAATCCGGTGGCGAACGCGAAGACGTCGCTGTTCATCGGCGGCCCGATGGCGCCGCTCGTGAGCTCGGTGCTGTTCGGCCACGAAGACACGCTCTGACCGTCACCCCCGCGAAAGGCACGACATGAACGACCTGGACAGGAACGAACTGTTCATCGGCGGCCGGTGGGTCGCGCCGAAGTCCGGTGCCACCACCGACGTCATCGAGGCGGCCACCGAGAAGGTGCTCGGTACGTCGGCCCTGGCATCCGAGGCCGACATCGACGAGGCGGTCGCGTCCGCCCGCGCCGCGCTGACCGGCCCGTGGGCCGCGCTGACCAACGCCGAACGTGCCGACCTGCTCGACCGGTTCGCCGCAGCGCTGAAGGCCCGGGGCCGCGACACCGCCCGGCTGGTGACCCGCGAGAACGGCATGCCGATCGCACTGTCGAACGGAGTCAACGGCTTCGGCCCCGCGGCGATGTTCTCGTACTACGCCGGCCTGATCCGCGACGCGGCCACCGAGGACGTGCGGCCGAGCGCATTCGGCGGCCGGACCGTCGTGCGCCGCGAACCCGTCGGTGTGGTCGCGGCGATCACGCCGTGGAACTACCCGCAGCCGCTGGCGGCGATGAAACTCGCCCCCGCGCTCGCGGCGGGATGCACGGTGGTCCTCAAGCCGGCACCCGAGACCGCGCTCGACGCGTTCGCCTTCGCCGACGCCGCCGTGGAGGCCGGGCTGCCCGAGGGCGTGCTCAACGTCGTCCCCGCCGGCCGGGAAGCCGGTGCCTACCTGGTCTCGCACCCCGGCGTCGACAAGGTGGCGTTCACCGGGTCCACGGCCGCGGGCCGCGCGATCGGCGAAGTCTGCGGCCGGCTGCTGCGCCCGGTCACCCTCGAACTGGGCGGCAAGTCCGCGGCGATCGTCACCGAGCAGGCCGACCTCGACGTGCTCGCGCAGAACCTGCTCGAGGTGTCGCTGGTGAACAACGGCCAGACCTGCCACGCGAGCACCCGGATCCTCGCGCCGCGCTCGCGGTACGCCGAGGTGGTCGAGGCGGTCACCGAGACGGTGCGGGCGCTGACCGTCGGCGATCCGCTCGACAAGGCGACGAACATCGGGCCGCTGGTGTCGGCGGCGCAGCGCGAGCGCGTGCTCGGCTACATCGAGGCCGGCCGCGCCGACGGCTACCGCATCACCACCGGTGGCGGGCGCCCCGCGTCGCAGTCCGTGGGCTGGTTCGTCGAGCCGACCGTGTTCACCGATGTCGACAACTCCGCGCGCATCGCGCAGGAGGAGATCTTCGGCCCGGTCCTGACCATCACCCCGTACGGCGACGAGGACGAAGCGGTGTCGATCGCCAACGACTCGGAATACGGCCTCGGCGGCACGGTCTGGACCACCGACGAACAGCACGGCCTCGACCTGGCCGCACGCATCCACAGCGGCACCGTCGGAGTCAACTACTACGCCCTGGATCTCGCGGCGCCGTTCGGCGGCGTCAAGTCGTCGGGGCTGGGCCGCGAGCTCGGACCCGAGGGACTGGCGCCGTACTTCAACGCGAAGTCGGTGTACTTCGGAACTCGCTGATGCGCGCGGGATCTCGCGGCAAGCACACACTTTGGAGCACATGATGGCACTTCCACTGCAGGGTGTCCGGGTACTGGAACTGACGGACGGATTCGGCGACGCCGCAGGCAGGTTTCTCGCCGACCTCGGGGCCGAGGTCGTCCGGGTCGAACTTCCCGGCGGATCGGCCGGGCGATCGGCGCAGCCGGTCCGGAACGGAGTGAGTGTTCCGTTCGCGCTGCGCAACGCGAACAAGCTCGGTGTCGTCCTCGACCTCGACGACGAACAGGACCGGGACCGGCTGCGCGCATTGGCACGGCGATCGGACATTCTCCTCGACTCGTTCGCGCCGGGCTTCCTGGCGGCGCGGGGCATCGGCGCCGAGGATCTGTGCCGGATCAATCCCGCGCTCGTGGCCGTGTCGATCACCGGTTTCGGGCAGGACGGTCCGTACCGCGACTGGGCGGCGACCGAGCAGGTTCTCTACGCGCTCAGCGGCGTGCTGTCGCGGTCCGGTGAACCGGGGGAGGAGCCGCTGCTGCCACCCAACGGCCTGATCGACGAGTCGGTGGCCGTGCACACGGCGTGGTCGGCTCTGCTCGCCTACTTCGACCGCCTGCACACCGGACGGGGGCAGACCGTCGACGTCTCGGCGTTCGAGGTCGTCACGCACGGCTTCGATCCCGGCTTCGGTGTGCAGGGGTCCGCTGCCGCCGGCCGCTCCGAGGACTTCCCGCGGGGCCGGCCCGACGCCGCCAACTTCTATCCGGTCTACCGGTGTGGCGACGGTCAGGTGCGCATCTGCCTGCTCGCCAAGCGCCAGTGGCGGGCGATGTTCGAATGGCTCGGTGAGCCCGAGGAATTCGCGGATCCGAAGTACGACACGATCCCCGCCCGGTTCGCCGCGTCCGATCGCCTCAACCCCCTCATCGAGCAGCTGTTCAGCACCTACACCCGCGACCAACTCGTCGCCGAAGGCGCTGCCCGCGGTATCCCGATCGGTGGGCTCAACACCGTCGCCGAGGTGCTGACGACCGAGCACTTCGACGCGTCCGGCACCTTCGTCGACACCGAGATCGCGCCCGGCCTGACCGCACGGGTTCCGTCCGGTTACGCGAAGATCAACGACGAGCGGGCCGGAATCCGCACTCGCGCACCGGAACCCGGTGAACACAACGAAAAGGTCTTCGGGGCCACCGACGATGCGCGTGACCCGATCCCCGCGCCGCGCCGCGAACCGGGCACACGCCCGTTCGAGGGCCTGCGGGTTCTCGACATGGGTGTCGTCGTGTTCGGCGCGGAACTCGGGCGTCAGTTCGCGGACAACGGCGCCGATGTCATCAAGATCGAGAACTCGAACTTCCCGGACGGCCTGCGCCAGTCCAAGCGCGGCGCCGCTCTGGCCGCGTCCGTGGCGTGGGGCCACCGCAACCGGCGCAGCCTCGGGCTGAACCTGCGCAGCCCCGAAGGCATCCGCATCTTCAAGAAGCTCGCCGCCGAGGCGGACCTCGTGCTCGCCAACTTCAAGCCCGGCACCCTCGCCGCGATGGGCCTGTCGTACGACGAGCTCGCCGCGATCAACCCGCGCATCATCGTCTCCGAGAGCAGCGCGTTCGGCAGCGTCGGACCGTGGAACAAGCGCCTCGGCTACGGGCCGCTGGTGCGGGCGGCCTGCGGTGTCTCGGCGCTCTGGCGGTACTCGGACGCCTCCGACGGGCTGTGCGACGGCTCCACCGTCTACCCCGATCACATCGCCGGACAGGTCGCCGCGACCACGATCCTCGCCGCGCTGATCAACCGGCTTCGTACCGGGCGCGGCGCCGCGATCGAGGTCGCGCAGGCCGATGTCGCGATCGTGCAGCTGGCCAATCAACTCGTCGCGGAGTACCTCGAGCCGGGATCGATTCACGCACCGGGCAATTCGGATCCGTACTCGGCGCCGTCCGGGGTGTACTCGTGCGCGGGTGACGACGAGTGGTGTGCCGTCACCGTCCGCGGTGACGAGGACTGGGTCCGGCTGTGCGAGGTCCTCGGACGGTCCGAGCTGGCCGACGACCCGCGTTTCGCGACCGCCGAGCGCAGGATCGAGAATCGGGCCGAGGTCGACGAGGTTCTCGCGCAGTGGATGGCGCTGCGCACGCCGACCGAGGCGATGGAGGCGTTGCAGGCAGTCGGCATCCCCGCTGGGGCGATGGTCCGGTTGCCGGAGTTGCTGACGAATCCGCAGCTCGTCGCCCGCGGTGCGTACACCGAACTCACCCACGAGTTGTTGCCGGCCTCGCTGCCGACGGCGAAGCAGGTGGCGCACTTCTCGGCGTTGCCGGCCTGGCCGCTGCGGCAGGCGCCGGCGCCCGGACAGCAGACGCGGGAGATCTGCGAGACCGTGCTCGGCCTGAGCACGCCCGAGATCGACGCGCTCGTGCGTGACAGGGTGCTGCAGCCCCCCGCCGACGATCCGGCGCTGTCGCCGGTTCCCTCCACAGTGTGACGCAAGCCCGAAGGTCCCCGGAGTTTTCCTCCGGGGACCTTCGTCGTTGCGGACCCGTCGGCGGCCCGGCGGATCTCAGCGCGTCGACGGCGTGAACGTGATCGGAAGCTTCGCGCAGCCCCGGACCTGTGACGAATGGAAGACGGCGGGATCACCCGGGACGAGGGCGTAGTCGGGAATCCTCGAGTGGATCTCTTCGAGGGCCAGCGTCAGCTCGAGCCGCGCGAGGTGGGAGCCGAGGCAGCGATGAGGACCGGCACCGAATCCGATGTGACGATTGGGATGTCTCTCGATGCGAAGCTCGTCCGGGCTGTCGAACTCGTCGTCGTCACGATTGGCGGCGGTCATCACCACCAGTAGTTGATCGCCGGCCTTGACGGAGACACCGCCGATCCGAACGTCGCGGGTTGCGCGCCGGCCGGCGCTCGTCGCGGTCTCGATGCGCAGAATCTCCTCCACCGCCGACGGGATCAGCGTCGGGTCGTCGACGATCGCCTCGCGCTGCTCGGGATTGCGCGACAGGTGGATCAGTCCCCACGCGAGAGCGCCTTGGACGGTATGCAGCCCCGCGACCAGAAGCAGGAAGAACATTCGGCACAGCTCCTCGTCGGAGAGTGGCCGGGGTGTGTCTTGGATGTCGAGAGGGGTGTTGATGATCTGCGCCGTGAGGGTTTCGGAACGGTCTTCGCCGGATCGGACCTGCGCAACGACCCGCCCGAAGTACTCGTAGATTTCGGCGGCGGCCTTCGCGCGGGCCGCGGCGGATTCCTCTTCGGTCGCACCGGGGATGCCTTGCAGCGTGATGTCCGTCCACTCCGTGAACTGCGGTGCGTCGCCCAATGGCCACCCCATGAGAGCAAGGAAGATTCGAGTCGGCAATTCGTGTGCGAACTCGGCGATGAACTCGCATTCGCCCTTGTGCGCGAACCGGTCGATCAGCTCGCTGATGATTCTTCGGATCTCGGGTTCGAGCGCCTTCATACGTTTGGGGCTGAACAGTGGCTGCAAGGCCTGCCGGTAGTAGCTGTGTTCGGGCGGGTCGAGTTCGAGCGGTAGGAATTTGCCCTGTGCGGCATTGAGTAGATTGTTCGGGAAGCTCGAGAACGTCTCTGCATCCTGGAGGATCTGGAGGGCTTCCTTGTACCTCGTGACGACCCAGTGCCCGCCGTGGTGTGGGGAATAGAGGATCGGACCCTGCCTGCGTAATGCGGCGACGCGTTCCTGAAAGACGTCGGTAGGCACGGCCAGGGACGGATCGTAGACATCGAAGTCGGTGATCAGGTGAGCGGGAATATCGGTCTGTGTCGTGATCATCGGTGATCCTTCGCGAGGGGAGTGGTCCGGGAGATCGCCTCGGTGAGGTGGCTTCCGGGGAGTCGGCCGAGGACGCGCGGTGACAAGTGCGGGAGCTGCCATGAAAGGGGAATTGCCTTGGGAAGAAGAGCGATTCCCCTGGGAAGAAAGTAGATCAGCGATTTCCCGCTGGTCAACAGTGTAGATGTCTCGGGTCCGCGATTTCCTGGATTCTGCCGAACCGCTCGCTCCGCTTGACCGATTAACCGATAGCATTTAGATTGAGTGATGTGATCTGAAGCACTCCGATGTGTGCGGGTCGCGTAGCGCACGAGATGTGCGGTGGTGCTTCTTGTGTGTTCGACCGGGTTGAAACCCGTTGTAGGACAGTTCATGTGCCCGCGTTGGCGGCACGGACCCGATATCGACCCGAGTTCCCTTCGGCGCAGCTGCTTTTCGAGAATCTGCGCCGCTACAGAGTTGTCTCCCGGAGGTCGGAGATGAGTTTTCGACGTGTGATCGCAATGGAGCGGAACGGTGCGGCGGTGCTCGTGGCCGACGAGAAGATCGACAGGATCCACGCCGCCGGCATCGACCCGATCTGGCGCACCGAAGGCATTCCCGAGGTTCCTGATCCCGGTGCGATACCGGACACCGTCGGGTTTCCGGATCCCGGTGGAGTGTGGGTGATCGGCTGGGTCCTCGAACCCGGGCGCATCGGCGACAACGACAACGGAATCGTCGTCATGGACGACGACGCACCGGGTTTTCACCGCACCGATTCCGTTGACGTCCATGTGCTTCTGGAAGGTTCGCTCGTCCTCGAGCTCGACGACGGCGTGGAGGTCGAATTGAATGCCGGCGACACGGTGGTCGTCAACGGCAACAAACATCGATGGCACAACCGCGGTGAACGGACGGCCCGGGCCATCGTCACCATCTGCGGCGCATCACGCAACTATCGACAGGAGACCTGACATGAATTCGACAAATGCGAAGGCTGCGCCACTGAAGTGTGGAGTGTTCCTTCCGCCGTATCACAACCCTCGGCGTAACCCTACGATGGCGATCGAACAGGACCTCTGCCACGTCGAGGAGCTTGATCGACTCGGATACGACCAGGTGTGGTTCGGGGAGCATCACAGCGGCGGATACGAGGTCGGACCGTCCCCGGAACTGATGATCGCGGCGGCCGCGCAGCGAACGTCGCGCATCGAGCTGTGCAGCGGCGTCATCTCCCTTCCCTACCACCATCCGCTGATGGTTGCCGATCGAATCACCTTTTTGGACCACATGACTCGTGGCCGAATCCGCATCGGGGTCGGGCCCGGCGCGCTGGTGGCGGACTCGCAGATGATGGGTATGGACTACAACCTCCTGCGGCCGCGGATGGAAGAAGCCCTCGACGCCATCCTCGAACTGCTCACCACGCCCGGTCCGATCGACAGGAAGACGGAATGGTTCTCGCTCGAGGATGCCCGGGTCCAGCTGGGCCCCTACTCGTATCCCGGCGTCCCGATCACCGTCGCAGCGGCGATGTCGCCGTCGGGCCCGAAGCTCGCCGGAAAGTACGGGCTCGGTCTGCTGTCCATCGGTGGAACCGGTGCGAAATCGGTCGAATTGCTCGCGCAGACTTGGGATATCACCACCCGTGAGGCGAACGAGCACGGGCAGACGGTGAATCGGAAGGATTGGGCGGTCGTCGGCAACATCCATATCGCCGATACCTTCGAACAGGCAGTAGAGGACACCCGATACGGGTTGCGCGACTTCATGGACTACCGCCACGTCGTCACCCCGATGAAGATGATCGAACCCGGCGAGGAGGTCGCACACGAGGAACTCGTCCGGCGCGTCAACGAGTCAGGCTACGGCTGCATCGGCGACGCGAACGACGCCATCGCCTACATCCGCAAGATCATCGACCGCACAGGTGGTTTCGGCACCTTCCTTGCGACGGCGCACGATTGGGCGGAAACCGAGGCGACCTCGCGCATGTACCGCATCCTCATGCGAGATGTCATGCCGCACTTCAGGGGAACGTGCGAGCCGCTCCTGAACTCGTACCACTGGACGCAGGCGCGCAAAGATGGCTTCAGCGAGCGTTTCGCGACCGGCATCAGCCAGGCGACGCAGGACTACGAGCGCGCGAAGAGCACCCGCTAGCCGGTCCGGAAGTTCCCACACCGAACCCATGTTTCGACACCAGGAGAATCGATGACGTCACTCGACGGAAAAGTAGCTGTGATCACCGGTGGGGCACGAGGCCAGGGACGTTCCCACGCGCTCACCCTTGCAGCCGCGGGCGCGAAGATCGTCGTGTGCGACGTCGCCGCACCGATCGAGGAGGTGCAGTACGCACTCGCGACCCCGGAGGATCTCGAGGAGACGATCCGGTTGGTCAAGGAAGCCGGGGGCGAGATCGCCGGCATGCAGGCCGATGTCCGGAGCAGTGCGGATATGAAGGCGGTTGCGGAGTTGGCCGTGTCGCAGTTCGGCCGGATCGACATTCTGCTGGCCAACGCGGGTATTCACGATCATGCCGAGTCGACGATCGAGATCGACGACGACGCGTGGCAGACGATGCTCGACGTCAACCTCACCGGCGCGTGGAAGGCCTGCAAGGCCGTCGTGCCCGTGATGATCGAGGGTGGTCGGGGTGGATCGATCGTGATCACCTCGTCGGTGGACGGATTGGGTGCTTCACCGTCGTGGGGTCACTACGGTGCCGCGAAGCACGGTCTTCAGGGCCTGAAGGACACCCTCGCGTTCGAGCTCGCCGACCACAACATCCGGGTCAACACGGTCAACCCGACCGGAGTCGACTCGCCCATGGCGACCGGCCTGTCGAAGGTGCTGCCGCACGTGGTGCGCAAGTGGAAGCACAACGACCGAACGAACCTGCTCGACGTCATGATGCTCGAACCCCAGGACATCTCGGATGCGGTGCTGTGGCTCGTGTCCGATGCCGCGAAGTATGTCACCGGGATCGACCTGCCGATCGATGCGGGATACCTGACCAAGCACTGACCGGACGTGACCTGCCCCAGCGGCAGAAGCAGACGTGCCATTTCACGAGAGCGGAGCGATTTCGATGACCCCGAGTGGCAGCGTGACCCGCGAGTTCCCGGCCACGGAGCTGGTCGGTCCGTACGCGGACGGCCTCGACCTGCCCTACTGGGAGGGGCTGCGGGCAGGGGAGCTGCGATTGCAGCGATGCGCCGCGTGTGACCTCTGGATCTGGGGCCCGCGCTGGATGTGCGGGCGGTGCAGTACGTTCGACCCGGACTGGGTCGCGGTGGAACCGCATGGGCGGGTCTTCTCGTGGTCGCGGACCTGGCATCCGTTCGTCCCCGAACTGGCCGGCGACCTGCCGTACATCACCGTCCTCGTCGAACTGCCCCATGCCGGAGGGCGACGCGTTCTCGGTCTGCTGGCGGAGAGCGGCGACACCGGAATCGCCATCGGCGACCACGTCACGGGCGTCATCGCGCAGCCGTCCGACGCGCCCTGGCCGCTGCTCCGCTGGCGCCGCGTGAGCGCATCGTCCGAGCCGGGGAAGGAAGCACAGCGATGACCGATACATTTCTCCGTGGTGCGGCGGCAGTAGTGGGCGTCAGCGAATTCCACTACAAGCGAGGGGAATCGCCCGACGGTGAGCTTCGGATGACACTGCGGGCCATCGTCGAAGCAGCTGCCGATGCCGGTGTTTCCCCACGCGATATCGACGGATTCGTCTCGTACGGCGGCGGCGAGAACGACGGGACCGTCGTGGGTGCCTCGCTGATGTCCCATCGGATCCGATGGTCCAACATGATCTGGGGTGGTGGCGGCGGTGGCGCCGCCGCGGCGATCACCAACGCGGCGGTCGCCATCGCAGCGGGTCAGGCACAGTGTGTTGTCGTTTATCGTGCTATGGCACAACATGATTCCGGAAGGCTCGGATACGCAAGGCATCATTTCGACGGTCACATGCTCCCGCACGGGGTGGGATCACCGGCCCAGGCCTGTGCGCTGCGAACTCGGCGGATGCTCGACCACGACGGTGTTCCCGAATCTGCTGTGAGGGCGTTGGTTCTCGCCGACTACTTCCACGCGCAGCAGAATCCGGATGCCGCGGCGTTCGGCCGCCCGCTCGACGAGCCGGCCTACGAAGCGTCCCGGATGATCGTCGAGCCGTACCGTCTCTACGACTGCTCGCGTGAGAACGACGGAGCCGTAGCGCTGATTCTGGTCGCCGCAGACCGCGCCGAGAAGCTTCATCCGAACCCCGCCTACGTACTGGCCGGGGCTCAGGGTGCGATGGGTGGGTACGCCACCGACACGGAGAACGATCCCGACTACAGCTCGGCCGGCTTCTCCGGATCCTCCGGCGTCGCCGAATCCCTCTGGAAAAATGCTGGACTCGGCCCCGACCAGGTCGACGTGGCCCAGGTCTACGAGAACTTCAGCGGTTCCGGAGTGGCCGCACTGATCGATCACTCGCTGTGCCCGCCCGGAGCCGAGGCAGGCAAGGTGATGACCGTCGAGAACCTGACGGCCCCGCACGGGCTTCTCCCGGTGAACACCAGCGGTGGCAACCTCGCGGATTCGTTCGTGAACGGAATGGGGCTGGCTGTGGAGGCCGTCCGCCAGGTGCGTGGCACCTCCACCAACCAGGTGCCCGACGCGAAGGTCTCCCTGTTCATCGGCGGGCCGATGGCCGCCCTCTCGAGTTCGATCCTTCTCTGCACGCGTGACGTGCTGTGAGTGGAGAGGAAGCAGAATGAGTATCGACGCCGGTATCGGTGGTCTGTCGATCGCCGAGCGCATCGTCGGGGCCTGGGAACTCGTCGAGTACTCGACGACCTCCGACGACGGGAAGGTCGACCACCCGCTGGGAGCCGACGCTCGCGGTCTGATCGTCTACTCGGCGGACGGATTCATGTCGGCACAGATCATGCGTCCCGGCCGCACCCCGTACCGGTCGCGCAACGTACACAGCGGTGAGACGAGCGAGCGAGGTGAGGCTGCCGGCGGGTACCTGGCGTACTCGGGCCCCTATCACGTCGACGAGGACAACGCCGCGGTCTGGCATGAGATGGCGGTATCGCTGTACCCGAACTGGATCGGCGACAACCAGAAGCGAGATGTGCGCTTCGACGGCGATCTGATGACGCTGTCCTCGGATCCGCTCGTGTTCCGGACCGTCACGTTGTTTCCGGCGTTGGTCTGGCGCCGCGTAGCGCCTCGGATGGGACGGGCGGAGCCGTTGCTGCGGGCTGGTACGAGTCCGGCGCCATGATGCAGACGACCCCGACGCAACGGCGCCGGACGGATGCTTCCGATTCGTTGTTCGATCGAAGGTGGGAACAGTGGGACGACCGACAAAACCCCTGATCAGTCGGAGTTCGGCGGTCGCAGCCAGTATCGAGATCATCGACACCGAAGGAATGGACGCGTTCAGTCTGCCCCGCGTCGCCAAGCAGCTGAATGTGAGGACCTCGTCGCTGTACCACCACTTCGCCGATCGTCGTGAACTCATGACGGAGGTGGCGAAGAAGCTGATGACGGAAGCGGTTCTCCCCGAACGTCCGCCGGGCACCCACTGGGTGGAGTGGTTCGTCGATCTCAGTCTCAACTACCGCGACGCGATCCTCCGGCATCCCAATGCGGCACTGGTCCTGGTGCAGTTTCTTCCGCGGGACATCCTCACCGGCACCTACGAGAAGTGTGCCCGGATCCTCGAGGAAGGGGGCGTCCCTGCGTCCCTGCATGTGGTGATCCTGGACGGGCTGGAGAAGATCTCTCTCGCAACCACGCTCGGCGACCTCATGCGCGACCCGGTCGGCAGCAGGGAGGTATTTCCGAACGTCGACGAGCGCAGGCACCCCACGCTCACCCGTGCGCTGGACGCCAACGGCTGGTCGTCACGAGAGCTCTTCGTCGTGACGATCCGTGGGTTTCTCGCCGGCGTCACGAACGGAGCCGACCCCTACCCGGGAACCCGAATCGAACTACCCGGCCAAATTCGAACTACCGACGGAGCGGAGTAGACCGTTATGACACTCGACCTGTATGTGGACGGCGCATGGATCGCGTCGGCGAACGACGAACGTATCGACGTGGTGAATCCGACCACGGAAGCGCGGATCGGGAGCGTTCCCGCGGGATCCGCGCAGGACGTCGATCGCGCGGTGGCGGCGGCGCGGCGAGCCTTGGTGCAGTGGTCGCAGACGGCCCCGAGCGACCGGGCGGAGCTCGTCTCGCGTCTGGCCGACGAACTCGAGCGGCGGCAGGACGAGATCACGGACATCGTCGTGGCAGAGGTCGGCACCCCGCGCCGGGTCGCTCGGTGGGCTCAGGTCGGACTGGGCATCATCGACCTGCGCGAGGCGGTGTCCGCCGCCGCCGACTTCCCATGGGAAGCGCCGCTGCGCAACTCGTTGATCGTGCGGGAGCCGGTCGGCGTGATCGGGTGCATCACCCCCTGGAACTACCCGCTGCACCAGATCACCGCCAAGATCGGCGCCGCGCTGGTGACCGGGTGCACGGTGGTCGTCAAGGCCAGTGAGGTGGCCCCGTTCACCGCCTGTGCTCTTGCGGAAGCGGTCGCCGCAGTCGGAATCCCGCCCGGGGTGTTCAATCTCGTGCACGGGTACGGACCCATCGTCGGCGAAGCCATCGCCGTTCACCCGGACATCGACATGGTCAGCTTCACCGGATCCAACGAGGTCGGCAAGCGAGTCCTCGAACGGGCCGCCGGAACCGTGAAGCGAGTATCGGTCGAACTGGGCGGAAAGAGCGCGGCCGTGCTGCTCGACGACCTGAACGACGAGGAGTTCGCGCAGGCGGTGTCCCACACGGTGCGCGCCTGCTTCATGAACGGCGGACAGTCCTGCAACGCGCAGACCCGGATGGTCGTCCCGCGCTCTCGCCTGGCAGCGGCCGAGAAACTCGCGGCGCAGGCGGTTGCCTCGTACCTGCCCGGCGACCCGACCGACGGCGACACCAAGCTCGGACCGATGGTCACCGCAGCCCAGCGTGAGCGGGTCCTCGGCTACATCCGATCCGGCATCAAGGAAGGCGCACGACTGGTCGTCGGGTCGGTCGATGCGCCCGTCGGCACCGGATTCTTCGTGGAACCGACCGTGTTCTCCGACGTGGACCCGGAATCCACGATCGCACAGGAGGAGATCTTCGGACCGGTGCTGTCGATCATCGCCTGCGACACGATCGAGCAGGCCGTCGAGATTGCGAACGGCACGATCTACGGGATCGCCGGTGCCGTGTGGTCCGGCGACCTCGAGCGTGCGAAGTCGGTGGCCCGCAGGTTGCGTGCGACCCAGATCGAGGTCAACGGCGGAAAGTTCAACGGCGCAGCGCCGTTCGGTGGTTTCAAGCAATCCGGACACGGGCGTGAGGGCGGGGTGTTCGGCCTCGAGGAATTCACCGAGATCAAGAGCCTGCAGCTTCCGTGACGTTCGTACGGCACCCCGCAGAGGCCCCGCGAAGGAGTGAGCACCATGGTCTACACCGACCTGCCCTACGACGAGACGACGAAAGCGGGCTTCGCCCGCGCGATGTTCGACCACCTCGACAACGGCACCACCGACATGGCGCCGGGGATCCTCGAGATCGATCCCCGCATCTACACCGATCCGGAACTCGCGGCCCGGGAACGCAGTGAACTGTTCGGGCACATTCCGATCATCGCGGCGCACAGCACCGAACTGCCCGGCAGGAACGACTTCGTGACCGTCCAGCTGCCGAACAACGAGGTCGTTCTCGTCCGCCAGGCAGACGGAAGCGTGCGCGGATTCGTGAACACCTGCCGGCATCGAGGAGCCAGGCTGGTTCCGGACGAAAAGGGTTCGAAGCGAACGTTTTCCTGTCGGTACCACGGTTGGGCATACGGGGCCGACGGCGGTCTGCGATCGATCGCGGACGAGTCGACGTTCGGGATGGTGGACCGCAGCTGCATGGGCCTGCTGGAGGTCCCGGTCGAGGAGCGGCACGGGTTCGTCTGGGTCGTCGACTCGGCAGCGGACGGCCGCAAGATCGATATCGAAGCGTGGCTCGGGCAGGAGTTCGACGACTCGCTCGCCGCCATGGAAATGGACGAGTACACCTGCTACACCGTCGGGAACTTCGACGTGGACATCAATTGGAAGGTCCTGATGGACGCCTTCCTCGACGGCTACCACATCACCTCGACCCACGCCGGAACGGTCGCCCCGTACTTCTACAACAACGCCCAGTCATGGCAGCCGATGGGCAGGCACGGGCGAATGGTGACGGCACGCAAGAGCATCGACTCGGTTCGCGGCGGGGCACCCGCAGAGGTGCCGATCGATCGGCACATCACCGTGGCGCACTTCCTGATGCCGAACATGTCGGTGCTGCGTCAGCCCGACCATCTGGAAGTGCTGAACTTCGTCCCGGCTCCGGGCACCGCTGTCGGGACACGGATGCAGATCCGTCTCCTGACTCGGGAACCGGCCGTGACGGACGAGCAGAAGGCGCGGTGGGACAAGAACTGGAACATCCTCATGGCGGTGCTTCGTGACGAGGACCTCGTCGTCAACGAAGGACTCCAGAGGGCCGTGTCGAACACGGACCTTGGACCACTGCTCTTCGGGCGCAACGAGATTGCAAACCAGCATTTCCATCGGTGGATGGCACGTGCATTCGCGGATCCACAGAAGTGGGGATGAGAGTCGGGTTTCCGGCAGGCCGGCTCCGTCGGTGCCGTCCTGCCGGTCGACAAACGTTCCCGCCGTCACTCGTACAGCACCGATTCCGAATCTCGGATACTCACCCCTGAAGGAACCAACATGTCGCAAATCATCGGATCGGGGGAGGGGCGGGCCGTATCGGGTGCCCGCTCCGTGGTCCTCACCTGCCTGGCCATCACCATCCTCGACGGTGTCGACCTCATCATGTTCGGCGCAGTGCTGCCGACGCTGCTGGAGACCGAACAGTGGGGGATCACCACAGCAACAGCAGGACTGATCGGAAGTCTGTCCCTGTTCGGGATGATGGCCGGCGCCATGCTGGCCGGTTACCTCACCGATCGGATCGGTCGGCGGCCCGTTGTGCTCGCCTGCATCGTGAGCTTCAGCCTGTTCACCGGATTGTGCGCCATCGCTCCGAACCTGGAGGCGTTCGGTCTCTTCCGGTTGCTGGCGGGGCTCGGTTTCGGTGGAGCGCTCCCCACTCTCATCGCTCTCACACAGGAATACGTCAAGGTCGACCGACGGCAGTTCTACAACGGTGTCATCCAGACCGGCTTCCCCATCGGGGGTGTTCTGGTATCCGTTGCCGCCATCTTCATGATCCCGGCGTTCGGTTGGAAGGCGATGTTCGCAGCGGGTGGTCTTCTCGGCATCGTGTTGTTGGTGGTTGCATTCCGGTACCTGCCCGAGTCCATCGCCTTCCTCACCGGTAAGGGCCGCCACGAAGAGGCGCGCGCACTGGCGCAGCGGTACGCGATCGATGCGGGTGCCGAATCGGGCATGGCACTCGATCGGTCGCACAGCACGGGTGCAGCGCCGAAGTCCGGCCTGAAACTGCTGCTCGCCCCGGGCTTCCGGATCGCGACGATCATGTTCCCGCTCATCACCTTCTTCGGCCTGCTCGTCTCGTACGGCATGAACACCTGGATCCCTCAGATGCTGCGGGCTTCCGGCTACGATCTCGGATCGGCACTGACGTTCCTGCTCGCCTTCAACCTCGGCAGCGGGATCGGCATGGTCGTCATCACGGGTCTCGCCGACCGGCTGGGCTCCCGCCCGGTGATTTCGGTGAGCTTCATCGGTGGTGCGCTGGCGGTCTCGGCGCTGACGCTCCAGCCGGCGCAGGCGATCGTGTTCGGATTGGTTCTGCTGATCGGCTTCTGCGCCTCGTCCACGACGGGTGTCTACGGCTTCGTCGGGGTCTACTATCCGGCGGCGGCTCGTGGCACGGCGCTCGGGCTGGCGGTGGGTCTCGGGCGGTTGGGTGGCGTCTGTGGCCCCATCCTCACCGGCCTGATCATGAGTTCCGCCCTCGGAGCGGACTGGGCCTTCTACGCATTCGCGTTCGCCGGAGTTGCCGCAGCGGTACTGGTGGCACTTGTTCCCCGGAGGAATCGGGCCGATCGCGAGACACCCACGGTCGTCGACAGGGCCACCGAGCCGGCTTGAGCGCGACCCGTTCCGACAACCCAGGAGGGTGTTGTGTTCGATCTCTTGATCAAGAACGGCACGATCGCCGACGGTAGTGGCGAACCTGCCGTGGTGCGTGATGTGGCGATCGCCGACGGCAGGATCGTCGCAGTCGAGCCGAAGATCGCTGGGGATGCCCGTGAAGTGATCGACGCGACCGGCAAGCTGGTCACTCCCGGGTTCATCGATGTGCACACTCACTACGACGGTCAGCTCACGTGGGACTCCGAGCTGCTTCCGTCGTCGGGGCACGGCGTGACAACTGTTGTCACCGGCAACTGCGGAATCGGATTTGCCCCTGTTCGCAAGGGATCCGAGGATTGGCTGGTTGCCCTGACCGAGGGCGTGGAGGACATTCCCGGCTCAGCTCTCCACGACGGCATCACATGGGGCTGGGAGACCTTTCCGCAGTACCTGGACGTCCTCGCCGACCGTGAGTTCGCGGTAGATGTGGCCACCCAGGTTCCCCACAGTGCAGTCCGTGCATATGTGCTGGGAAGCCGCGCGGAAACGGACGAATCGGCTACCGACGAGGAGATCGCCGAGATCGCTCGCATCGTCGGCGAGGGTATCGGTGCAGGTGCGGTGGGCGTCGGTACTTCCCGGGTGGCGGCACACCGCGGGTCGGGTGGTGGGATCCTCCCGGGTACCAGGGCTGCGGAGGAGGAGTTGCTCGCCATGGCCTGCGCGATGCGCGATGCGGGTGGTGGTGTGTTCCAGTTGGTGCCCTCCGGGGTCGCCGGGGGTGTAGAGGGGCAGCCCGGCGAACAGTATCGGGCCGGGCTGGGTCGGCGTGATGCCAACACGCTCTCGTCGGAGATCGAGATGATGCGACGACTGCACCGGGCAACCGGGCAATCAATCACCTTCACCTTCGCCGAAAACCTCACGCTCGGCGCAGAGGAGTTCACGAAGGCTCGTGCTCTTGTTGCGGAAGCGGGCAGATCCGGCGAACGCATCTACCCTCAGGTGGCGCCCAGGGCGATCGGCGGTCTGATCTCACTGGCGACCTACCACCCGTTCATGGGGCGTCCCGGGTATGTCGAGATCGCGGATCTTCCGTTGCCCGAGCGGGCACGCCGGATGTCGGAGCCGTCGGTGAAGGCACGGATCCTGGCGGAAGAGGACCTGCCCGTCGACTCCGGTGACCCGCGCAAACACACTCACCTGACGCTGCAGCGCAACCTCGCGAACATTTACAGCCTCCAGGATCTCGACTACGAACCGGACCCGAGCACGTCGATGGCGGAACGCGGGCGGCTCGAAGGGCGGGACCCGCTCGAGGTTCTCTACGACCAGCTGATCGCCGACGAGGGGCGTGCAATCCTCATCTGGTTCGCGACCGGCTTCCTTCACGGAAATCTGAACCGGATCGGTGAGTTTCTCGCCGATCCCCAGTACGTGATGGGTCTCGGAGACGGGGGAGCGCACGTTGCCTTCATCTGTGATGCAAGCTTCCCGACATTCCTGTTGTCGCACTGGGGGTTGCGTCGCCGGGGGCCACGGTTTGCGATCGAGGGTCTGGTCCGCAAGCTCACGAAAGATCTGGCCGACCTGTACGGGTTCGACGACCGTGGCACGTTGGCCGTCGGTAAGCGCGCCGATCTGAATGTCATCGACCTCGCGAGGTTGTCGTTGACGGCACCGCGGCTCGTCGCAGATCTGCCGTCGGGCGCCGAGCGGTTCATTCAGGAAGCGCGCGGCTACGTGGCCACGGTGGTCGCGGGCGTTGTGACGAGACGGGACGACCGGGACACGGGGGCGCGGCCGGGCCGGCTCTATCGAAGGAGGTCGGCGACCGTCCCCGATTCGGTGGTTGTGCAATCTACTCCCGTTAGATAACTTGGTGTGACGCCGCTCACGGACGTCGGTGCTTCCGGGCTTCTCGGTCGCGGACGTGCGGAGGGCGTCGCGATTGCACTGAAGGCGTGGAAAGGCTGTCCGGGATGAGAATGAAGACGAGATTGAGTTGTCCGTGCGGCGTAGCGATCACCGGCGTCGACGAAGACGATCTGGTGACGAAAACCCAGGCGCACCTGAGTGAGTCGCATCCGGGGATGGAGTACTCGCGCGACGAGATTCTGTTCATCGCGTACTGAAGACCTCGCGTACCGAACACCGTGGTCGGTTCGCCGACGGTCCGGCCGTCGGCGACCACCGTGTCTTCGCGGGTTGGTCCTGCTCGGGTGGCGGTCACGGCGCCGAGCCGTAGCGATTGACCGGAGAGGCCCGGAGAGGCACTGTCGTCCAACAACTTCCATTCATCTGTCACAGGTTCGAACAGAGGAGAGTCGATGAAACTCGAAGGCAAGGTCGCGCTGATCACCGGTGCAGGATCCGGGTTGGGGCGTGAGGCGTCGCAGCTGTTCGCGGCGGAAGGCGCGAAGATCGCGGTCGTCGACATCGATCCGGAGCGTGCCAAGGGCACGGTCGAGTTGGTCGAGAAGCAGGGTGGCACGGCCATCGCGGTCACCGCGGACGTGCGGGTGGAGCAGCAGGTGATCGACTCCGTGGCCGCGACGGTTGCGGCATTCGGCAAGCTCGACATCGCGTGGGCCAACGCGGGCATCGTGTCGCGTGGCGGTGTGCCGTCGGTCGCCGATGGTGAGCAGGTCGAGTTCCAGGATCTGACGGATGCGGACTGGCAGGACGTCATCGGCGTCAACCTGTCGGGTGTGTTCTACACCGCGAAGGCCGCCGTGCCGGCACTGCGGGCCAACGGTGGTGGCGTCATTCTGGCGACCTCGTCGGCCGCGTCGTTCGTCGCATACCACAGCATCGCGGCATACTCCGCGACGAAAGCCGGTGTGAACGGGATGGTTCGGGGTCTGAGTCTGGATCTGGGCAAGTACGGGATCCGAGTCAACGCGATCGCCCCGACGCACGGAATGTCGCCGAACTTCCTGGCCCCGGCGGGTACGCCGGTGGTGGGGCAGTCGTACGAAGAGGTGGCAGGCCCGTGGGATCCGACCGTGTCGCCGATTCCGCTCAAGCTCAATCGTCCGCCGTCGCTGAAAGACAATGCGCGCGCAGCGCTCTTCCTGGTGTCGGACGAGTCGGCGTACATCTCGGGTGTCACGCTGCCGACGACCGATGGCGGCACGCTCTCCCGCGTGGCGATGATGTTCCCGGAGGACGGGAACAATCCTCCGCCGATGGTCACCGGCGAAGAGTAACGATCATGACTGCCCACGACACGGAAACGAAGCGCGGTACGCGCCGCCTCGTCGTGGATCGGTCGGTGTGCGCGGGCCACGGCCTGTGCTACAGCCGTTCCCCCGAGGTTGTCGACTGTGACGACTCCGGCTATCCGGTGATCCTCCAGGACATACTCGAGCTCGAGGAGCACATCGCGGCTGCCGAGGAGGCCGTCGCGGTGTGCCCCGAGCGAGCGTTGACGCTCGAATTCTCCTGAATTGCTCCGAAATACATCTGCTACCAAGGCGGACAGCATGACCGTGACAGACGACCGGTCGACACCCGTGGTCGACTTCGACATCTACGATCCGACACTCGCATACCCGGTGGACACCGTGCAGGAGAAGGTCGCCGAACTGGCGGCCAAGGGGCCTGTGGTCTACTCGACCGCGCACGGCGGCCACTGGATCGTCACCCGCTACAAGGAAGCCCACGAGGTGCTCCGCAACCCGGAGACCTTCTCGAGCTATCCGAACAACCTCGTCAATGCGGGCGACGGCAAATTCCTCCCGCTCGAACTGGATCCGCCGGAGCACACCGCCTACCGGGTGGCGCTGCAACCACTCTTCTCGCCCAATCGGATGAAGGCACTCACCGAGCAGATCCGCGCGGTGGTCAACGAGCTCATCGACGGATTTGCGGGTGACGGTGAGGCCGAATTCATTTCGGCGTTCGCACACGAGCTGCCCACCCGTGTGTTCCTGGCCTTGATGGACTGGCCGCTGGAGGACGCACCCATGTTCACCGAAGCCACCGACATCGCACTGATGGGTAAACCCGGTGCGAGTGAGGAAGAGTCCGCGCAGGCCCGCGCCGAAGCCGCGCAACAGATGTTCGGGTACTTCCAGAAGATTGTCGACGAGCGCCGCGCCAACCCGGGCGACGACGTCACGTCTGTCCTCATCCACACCGAGATCGACCTCGCCGACGGCAAGCGGTTGCTCACGGACGAAGAACTCACGCGCATGTTCTTCCTGCTGCTCATCGCGGGATTGCACACCGTGCAGGGATCATTGGCATGGGCGATCATCCATCTGGTCAACCGCCCCGGCCAGCGCGCGGCGCTGATCGCCGACGACGGGCTGATTCCCAGTGCGGTCGAGGAGATCCTTCGGATCGAAGCCGCGGTCGTCATGGGCCGGCGTGCGACACGCGACGTCGAACTCGGGGGAGTTCGGATCAAGGAGGGCGACCAGCTCATCGTCATGCTGTGCTCGGCCAACCGCGACGCCGACGAGTTCGACGATCCGGACACTCTGGATCTCGAGCGGACTCCCAATCGCCACTTGTCGTTCGGTGCGGGGCCGCACCGATGCCTGGGCTCGCACCTCGCACGACTCGAGCTGTCGATT
Organism: Rhodococcus sp. NPDC003383; assembly: GCF_053589115.1. Classification (NCBI taxonomy): domain Bacteria; kingdom Bacillati; phylum Actinomycetota; class Actinomycetes; order Mycobacteriales; family Nocardiaceae; genus Rhodococcus; species Rhodococcus sp. NPDC003383. The sequence continues at coordinate 83,943 of NZ_JBSFRG010000008.1, forward strand.
GCACTCGAAGAACTGCACCGGAGGATCCCCGACTACGAACTGGTCGAATCCGATCCGCCGGTCCTGCACGCCACCCAGGTTCGCGGGTGCCTGCGCCTCCCGATCAAGTTCACTCCGGCGTCCTGATCGTCGGAACTTTCCGTGCCACCCGATCGGCGTATCGATCCTTCACGAACCCCGTGGACGATCGATGCGCCGATCGGCGTTCGAAGGGAGTTCTACTTGACTACTCACGACATCGCAACGGATCTGACGGTCGACTTCGACGTCTACGATCCTGCCCTTGCCGCGCCGGTCGACGTCTTCCAACAGAAGGCCGCCGAACTCCGCGTCCGAGGTCCGATCCTCTACTCTCCGCACTACGGCGGGCATTGGATCGTCACGCGCTACGCAGACATCTTCCGTATTCTGCGTGACGCCGAGACGTTCTCCAGCTATCCGAACAATCTCGTCGACGCCGGCCAGGGCAAATTCATCCCCGTCGAGATCGATCCCCCCGAGCACACGCAGTATCGGCAAGCGCTCCAGCCGCTGTTCGGACCGGCGCGAATGAAGGAGCTCGAGCCGCAGATCCGCGCGATCATCAACGAACTGATCGACGGCTTCGCGTCCGCAGGGCGATGTGAATTCGTCGCCGAGTTCGCGCATGCGCTGCCGACCCGTGTCTTCCTGACTCTCATGGGCTGGCCCCTCGCCGACGCCGAACGGTTCACCGAGTGGACCGATACTGCGCTCCAGGGTATTCCGGGGGCGTCCGAAGAAGAATCCGCCAAAGCGCGTGCCGAAGCGGCGGCGAGCGTGTTCGAGTACTTCGGTGCCTTCGTGGACCGGGTGCGGTCGGGGCAAGAAGACGCCGACAGCATCACCGCGCAGATCATCAACACGCCGATCCGCATGGATGGAGTCGAGCGGCACCTCACGGACGAGGAACTGCGTCGCATGTTCTTCCTGCTGCTCATCGCGGGACTGCATACGGTGCAGGGTTCACTCGGCTGGGCCATGGTGCACCTCGCGAACAACCCGGCGCAGCGGCAAGCACTCATCGACGACAGTGGTCTGGTGCCGGACGCGGTCGAGGAGATTCTTCGCATCGAAGCGGCCGTCAGCATGGGGCGCAGGGCCACCCGCGACGTCGAGATCGCCGGTGTGCAGGTCAAGCAAGACGATCAACTGCTGCTGTTGCTGTGCTCGGCCAACCGCGACGATGCCGAGTTCGACGATCCCGACGCGTTCGTGATCGATCGTGGGCCCAACCGGCACCTGTCGTTCGGGGCGGGCCCGCACCGTTGCCTGGGATCGCATCTCGCCCGTCTGGAGTTGACGCTGGCAATGGAGGAGATCCACCGCCGGATCCCCGATTACGCTCTGGTCCAGAGTGATCCGCCGCTCATGCACGGCACGTCGGTGCGGGGATGCGTGCGGCTGCCCCTCACCTTCACACCGGAATCCTGATCCGTAAGAGGGGGCGGGACCCGATCGGTCGGGTCCCGCCCCTTATTCCTTGGTGGATCAGGCCTTCATCAGATCGCGATGGATGATTTCCTTCATGATCTCGTTGGTGCCGCCGTAGATGCGCTGGATCCGGGCGTCGATGAACGCCTTGGCAACCGGGTACTCCATCATGTAGCCGTAGCCACCGTGGAACTGGACGCCGGCGTCGATGACACGGCCCTGCAGCTCGGTGGCCCACAGCTTCGCCTTCGACGCATCCACCGCGGTGAGGGTGCCCTTGTTGTACTCGCGCACACACCGGTCGATGTAGGTGCGGGAAACCTCCACTGCCGTCTGCAATTCCGCGAGGGTGAAACCCATGCCCTGGAATTCGCCGATGCGCTTGCCGAACGCGGTCCGCTCCTTGACATAGTCGAGCGTCCAGCCCATGACGGCCTCCGCGGACATCTGCGCGGCGATTCCGATCCCGAGCCGCTCGAGCGGCAGGCTCTGCATCAGATATCCGAAGCCCTGACCGAGCTCTCCGAGCAGGTTCTCCTTCGGAACGCGCACGTCCTCGAAGAAGAGTTCGGCGGTGTCCTGGGCGTGCAGACCGACCTTGTCGAGTTTGCGGCCGCGGGTGAAGCCGGGCATGCCCTCTTCGACGACGAAGAGGCTGAATCCCCGGGAACCCGCCTGGGGATCGGTCTTCGCGAAGACGATGACCAGGTCCGCGAGGATACCGCTGGTGATGAACGTCTTGGAGCCGTTGAGGATCCAGTGGTCGCCGTCGGCCACCGCGCTGGTGGTGATGCCGCGGAGGTCGCTTCCGGCGGCGGGTTCGCTCATCGCGATCGCGCCGATCGTCTCACCGGTGACGAACCCCGGCAGCCAGCGCTGCTTCTGCTCGTCGTTGGCGTGCCGGAGCAGGTAGTTGAGGACGATGTCGTCGTTGGTCGAGAAGCCGGACTGCAGGGCCGACGCACCGACCCGCGCGATCTCGGACTGGATCACGACGCGGAAGCGGTAGTCCGACTCGCCGGGGCCGCCGTACTGTTCCGGCACGCTCAGTCCGAGCAGGCCCTGCTTGCCGGCGGCGAGCCAGGTGTCCCGGTCGATGAGCCGGTCGGCATCCCACTTCTCCAGATTGGGTACGACGTGCTTGTCGACGAAACCCCGAACCGAATCGCGGAACAGTTCATGGTCGTGTTCGAAGAGATCGCTCTCCACGTAAAGCCTCCTGGTGGCGGGGCGCCCGCAGGCGCCCCGCCGTCGTGTTCGGGATCAGTTCTCGCTGACCAGTTTCTGGATCTCGCGCCGGAAGACCTGGTTGGCGACCTCGTTCCGGCCGAGGAGCATGTTGCCGGCGTTGGCGCTGGCCATGGCCCGCTGCGAATCGCGCAGGATCGGGAAGTCCTCGTTGTGGAGGACGGCGATGAGGATTTCGACGTTCTTGTCCCAGAGCCGGTTCCAGCGCTCCTCGGTCATTCCGCTGTCCTCGACCGTCGGGCAGATCAAACGGATCTCCATGCGGCACAACTGTGGGTCGCTCGGATGCGGGCGGAAGGTGAGCAGCTGGAAGTGGTCGGGCTGGCGGAGCAGGGTGCTGTTGGGCCCGATGAAGTGGGTCTCGGTGGTGTGCTCGGCCAGGCTGCGGTCGCCGGGATCCTCCTCGATCCACCGGTCGATGGTCTTGCGCAGGTTCATGAACCGGCAGTGGTGACCGAAGTCCTCGAAGGACATCACGTTGGTGTGGATGTGCTTGGCGGCAGTGTTCGGGTGCGCGTACTGGATGTGGTAGCCGTCGAGGAACGCGTCCTGCATCAGCTTCCAGTTGACGGGCTCCTCGAACACCTGGACGCGGGTGCTCACCAGCTTGTCGAGGTTCTGCGAGGCCAGGATGGCATCCATCTCGGGTCCGAGCCAATCCGCGACGTCGATGGTGGCGTCGGCGTCGTCCACGACCCAGATGAAGCCGTGCCGTTCCTCGGTGGGGAGCTGGACGAGGTTGCGCTGGTCCCGGTCGGCCTCACCGAAGGTGTTGTCACGGGTGATCGTGCGCAGCGTGCCGTCGGTGTCGTACGACCAGCGGTGGTACGGGCAGGAGAAGAGGCGGCAACGGCCCTTCTCCTCCTTCTCGACCATGGCCCCGCGGTGGCGGCACTGGTTCACGAGGGTCTTGACACTGCCGTCGCGCTGGCGGACGACGATGACGTTGTTCCGCGGCATCTGCAGGGTGAAGAAGTCTCCCGCGCGAGGGATCTCGGACCCGTGCGCAACGATGGTCGGAACGCGACCGAACACGCGGTCACGTTCGAGCTTGGCCGTTGCCGGGTCGACGAATTCGCCCGGTTCGAACCAGGTGAGGTGCTCGTACTCGTCGGTGGTGTCGTTGCGCAGGTGGTCGAGCGCACGGCGAATGCGCTCCTCGCGGGGAATTCCGACCTCTGTCATGGCTGCCTCCAGGCGGTGGTTCGGATCGATGGCGCTAAATCTAACCCAAGTAGGTTTAAGTGTAAAGCCTGGGGATGCTCACGGAAGCGTTACGGACATTGCGGCCGTATACCGATGGGCATTAGATTTACGACAACGAACCGGCAGATGAGGAGCGGACAGGATGATCTCGTATCAGTGGTGTTCGGAATTGGATCCCGACGATCGCGACGAGGTGCTGGCGCTGGTTGCCACGGCCGCCGAGTACGACGAGGAAGCGGGCTTCTCCCGGATCCACGCCGCCGACGTCACCTCGACGAGCCGTGACGGCGCACGGGTGTACCACCTGCCGATCAAGGCACGCCGCGACCTGAGTGCCCGGGAGGACGCCCCGCTGGTGATCGTGGCGTACCTGCACCTGCACGTCGACGACGAGGGGCTCGGCACGGTGCAGTTCGTGGTCCATCCGGACTATCGGTCGCGCGGGGTGGCCACGATGCTCGTCGAGGAGATCGGCCTGGACGCGACCGGGGACGGCGGCTGGGAAGGCACCGGTGCCGTGGCCCTGCGCTGCTGGGCGTACAGCACCCACCCTGCGTCCGAGCGGCTCACGCGACGGTTCGGCATCCCGGCGGTGAGCAGGCTCTGGACGCTGTTCCGGCACCTGTCGGGGCCGTTCGCGGTACCGCTCGACGAGGTGGCCGCGCCCGAGGGAATCGCGATCGGCGAGCCGCGGCCGCTCGGGGACGCGGCGGTGTCGAAGGCGATCGACGAGGTGCTGGACTCGGCGTCGCTGGTGCCCGCCCAGCGTGAACGTCTCGCCGACGAGATCCGCCTCGGGTCCGGCAGCGTCGTCGTCGCGACCGATCCGTCCGGGGCGTGCGTGGGATTCGTCTGGTACGACCCCGCCCTGTTCATGCACAACGAATTGGACGCGGCCCCGACCCGAGCCCTTGTCCTCACCGAGGCCGCCCGGGGCGCGGGCGTCGGGACGGCCCTGCTCACGACCGCGCTCGGAGCGCTCCGCGAGGCGCGGGCGCAGATCGCCCTGATTCGCATCGATCCCGACGACGCGTCGGCGGTGCGCATGTGCCGGTTGATGGCGTTCGAGCAGGAGGACGAGCACTCCTGCTACCAGGTCGGCGAGTGGGCCGAGGTGCCCAGCTTCTGATCCTGCGTCCCTGACGAGAGGGAGGTTGTGTGCGGAATCCTCGGGGATATCGCACACAACCTCCCTCTCGCCCGCCTTTCGCGGCAACGAGACAAATTACGAAGTATGTTCGGTGTTGACCTAAAGGGTGTAGGCAACTACCGTCTGTGGTGTGGTTCACAGGCGATGAGGTGAGTCACCGCCTTCATCGCATTCATTCGTTGTCCCGCACTGCAGTCGGGACGTGCAATCCGCAGAGGAACAATCATGGGTCGACTCGAAGGCAAGGTCGCTTTCATTACCGGTGCTGCGCGGGGCCAGGGCCGCTCGCACGCCGTCCGGCTCGCCGAAGAGGGCGCGTCGATCATCGCGATGGACATCTGCGATCAGATCCCCACCGTGTTCTATCCGATGGCCACCAGCGACGATCTCGCCGAGACCGAGCGTCTGGTCAAGGAGGCCGGAGGCTCGATCGTCACGTCGGTGGGCGATGTCCGCAATCTCGAGGATGTCCAGCGGGCTTACGACGCGGGCATCGCGCAGTTCGGCAAGGTCGACATCGTGCTGCCCAACGCCGGCATCATGCCGGTCATCGGACCCGGTGAGCAGCGCCAGGCCTGGCACGACGCGATCGACACCATGCTCACCGGTGTGTGGCACGTGCTCGAGGTGACGGTGCCGGATCTCGTCCAGCGAGGCGAGGGCGGATCGATCATCATCACGAGCTCCGCCGCCGGCCTCACGAGCATCGGCCTGAACACCCTGCCCGGTCAGGTCGGATACACTGCCGCCAAGCACGGCGTCGTCGGACTCATGCGCATCTACGCGAAACAGCTGGCTCCGCACAGCATCCGGGTGAACACCATCCACCCGACCGGCGTGAACACCCCGATGGTCGCCAACGCCGAATACGGGGAATTCCTCACCGCCAATCCCGATGTGGCCGCGGACGAGTCCTACAAGAACCCGATGCCGGTCGAGCTGGTCGAGGCCGTCGACATCAGCAACGCCGTCGTCTACCTCGCCTCCGACGAGGCCCGCTACGTCACCGGTGTCACGTTCCCCGTCGACGCCGGCTACAACATCCGCTGAAGCGAAGGAGCTTTCACGCATGTCCACCACCGAAGCCACGACATCGACGATCCCGGCGATCGCCGACCGCGAGCAGGTGTTCATCGGCGGTCGCTGGGTCGACTCGACCGGCGACGAATGGGTCGACGTCGTCGACTCGTTCTCCGAGGAGAAGGTTGCGCGGGTACGCACCGCTACCGTCGACGACGTAGCCAAAGCGGTTGCAGCGGCGCGTGAGTCGTTCGACAAGGGCGAGTGGGCGTCGCGCACCATGGCCGAACGCGCCGATGTCATCGACGAGATCGCCGACCGCCTCGAACAGCGCCTCGACGAACTCACCACCATCGGCGTCGTCGAGGTCGGCGTCCCCGTGAGTGTCAGCGGACCCACCCAGCAGATGATCGGTGGTCTGTTCCGGGCGGTTGCCGCGGTGGCCCGCACGTTCGAGACCAGCGAGGAGCGTCCCCGCGCCGGCGGTGGCGTGTCCCGCATCGTCAAGGAACCGACCGGTGTGGTCGCGGCGATCATCCCGTGGAACGGCCCGGTCGGCACGATTGCGTTCAAGCTCGCCCCGGCGCTCGCGGCCGGCTGCTCGGTCGTGCTCAAGACCGCTCCGGAGGCACCGCTCTCACCGTCCGTGTTCGCGGACGTCATCGCCGAGCTGGTCGCGGAAGGCCGTATCCCCGAAGGCGTCGTGAGCGTGCTGTGCGCCGATCGTGAGGTGTCGGAGACCCTCGTCACCAACCCGGACGTCGACCACATCACGTTCACCGGCAGCACCGCCGCGGGCCGTCGCATCATGTCGCTGGCGAGCGAGCGCATCGCGCGGGTCTCCCTCGAACTCGGCGGCAAGTCCGCGGCGATCATCCTCGACGACGCCGACATCAACCACGTGCTGCAGACGCTGCCCATGGGTGGCTGCATGCAGTCGGGTCAGGCCTGCATCGCCCTCACCCGCGTCCTCGTCTCCCGCAAGCGGCACGACGAGGTGATCGAAGCGCTGAAGGCCGCGTACGGCGCCCTGCCGATGGGCAACCCGTGGGAGCCGACCAACTTCCTCGGCCCGCTCGCGTCGAAGCGTCAGCAGGACCGCGTCCTCGGGTACATCGACATCGCCAAGGAGGAAGGCGCCAAGGTCGTCCTCGGCGGCGGACGTCCGGAGGGCTTCGACAAGGGCTTCTTCGTCGCACAGACGCTGCTCGACGACGTGGCACCCGATTCCCGCATCGCGCAGGAAGAGGTCTTCGGGCCGGTCATCTCGGTGATCACCTACGAGGACGAGGAGGACGCGATCGCGATCGCCAACAACTCGATGTACGGCCTGTCGGGTGCGGTGTACACCGAGGACATCGACCACGGCTTCGACGTGGCGCGGCGCATCCGCACCGGAACCATCAGCGTGAACACCGCGACGATGGACTTCACCCTGCCGTTCGGCGGCTACAAGCAGTCCGGCCTCGGCCGGGAAGGCGGCATCGAGGGCCTCGAGGAGTTCTTCGAGACCAAGACCGTCCACATGCCTGCCTGACACGGCTCCACAAAGGCGACGCCCCCGCGGATTCGATCCGCGGGGGCATCGTTGCGCTTGTCGCCCTATTCAGTTCGCCGAAACCGTCAGTTCCTCGGTCTGCCCGGCCGACTCGCTGCGCATCACCCCGTACAGGAAACTGCGGATCATCTCCTCGAACAGCTGGCGGGAGGTGAACTCGTTCTCGGCGAGCGCCCGGGCGAGCAGCGGCTGCGATTCCGGATCGACGTGGGGGAAGATCGTGTTCTTCGTGCTCGGCTTGCGCATGGCCTCGGTCAGCACCGCACCGAGGGTCAGCCGCTCCATGCCGTCGAGAATCTGGACGTGCAGGCGGGCCGGTACCCCGGACTTCTCCAGGAACTGCGCGGTGTCCTCGTAGCTGCCGATCAGCAGGTCGCGGGGAAGGTACTGCAGCAGGATCGGTGCGGCGTTGCGATGCTTGAGGATCGACTTGCGGAAGTTCGAACTCAGGGTCACGAAGTACTCGGGCCATCCCGGGCCGGGCTTGCGCCGTGGCAGCGGGATGTTGCCGGCGATCTCCTGCGCGACCGCGGCGAGGATCTCCGACTTGTCGGCGAAATGGTGGTAGAGGGACGGCGCCCGCACCCCGAGGTGCTTCGCCAGGCGCGGCAGGCTGAACGCATCGAGTCCCTCGGAGTCGATGATCTCGATGGACGCGGCCACCGCGGACGCGCGACTGATGAGAGGCTTCGACGGTCGGGCCATCATTCGCTTTCGGCTAGTACGGTCCTCCGGGTGGGTCCGCCCGGAGGGTGCAAGAAATGGTATCGGTTCCAGCAGGGCCGGTGGTCACGCGGTGAGCACGGTCTCGTCGAGGAACTCCACCAGGCCCCGGCTCAGCACGTCGTTGTCGTCGCCGCCCACCATGTGCCCCGCTCCGCCGACGTCGATGTGCCGTGCCCCGGGGATCAGTTCGAGCAGTTCGCGCGCACCCTCGGTGCTGACCACATCCGACTGCGCCCCTCGGATGAGCAGGGTCGGCACCGTGACCCCGCGAGCGGCGGCCCGCGCACGTGCTTCGCGCTCGGCGGCGGCTTCCGGAAGGTTCGTCCGGTGGGCGAGCATCCGCGGGTCCCAGTGCCAGTACCAGCGGCCGTCCCGTTCACGCAGGTTCTTGCGCAGTCCCTCCAGCCGCGGGGGACGGCTCCGGTGCGGGTTGTAGGCGATCACCGCGTCGAGCGCGTCGTGCAGGCTGTCGAAGCCGGCGAGTCCCGCCCGCATGAATCCGGTGATCTTGGCCAGGCCCTCGGGTTCGGATTTCGGGGTGATGTCCACCAGCACCAGTGCCCGGGCGAGTCCGGGGTCGTCTCCCGCGGCGATGAGCGAGGCCATTCCGCCCATCGACGCACCCACGAGTACCGGTGGTTCCCCGAGTTCGTCGGCGATCGTGCGGATGTCGCGGGCGTGCGCATCGCTGCTGTAGTCGCCGTCGTGGGCCCAGTCGCTGTCGCCGTGCCCGCGCGCGTCGACGGCGTAAGCCCGCCAGCCTCGAGTTGCGAGGCGGATTCCGGTGCGCTGCCACGAGTGCCGTGTCTGCCCGCCCCCGTGCAGCAACAGGACCGTGCCTTTCTGCTCGGAGGCCGGTTCCCAGAGATCGGCGGCCAGTGAAACCCGGTCGCCGCGAAGTCTTGTCGTGCTGGTGGAGATCGTCATCGGTGTGTCGTCCCTTGGTCGTCGGAATCGGTGTCCGAGAAAATCAGTGTCCGGAGGTGCCACCGTCGACGGCGAGCGTCGATCCGGTGATGTAGCCGGAGGCACGGCTGGCGAGGAACACGACAGCGGCGTCGATCTCGCGCTGCGTGGCGGTGCGACCGAGCGAGCAGCCGCGCAGGAACTCTGCGAGCGTATCCGAAGACATCTCGGAGATCAGGTCGGTCTCGACGAAACCGGGTGCGATCGCGTTGACGCGGATACCTTTTCGCTGCGACCACTGGTGGGACAGATCCCGGGTGAGGCCGATGAGACCGGCCTTGCTCGCGGCGTAGGCGGCCTGGGGGAGAACCGACTTGACCAGACCGAGCATGCTCGCGACATTCACGATGCTCGAACCGGGGTTCATCACGCGGCCGCACGCCTGCGCCGCCCAGTAGGCGCCGAACAGATTCACGTCCATGACGGCGCGGAAATCCTCGGGCCGCTCGCGTGTCGAGGGTGCGGAATGGGTGACACCGGCGTTGTTGACCAGGATGTCCAGGCGGCCGAACTCGGCGATCGTGGCTTCCGCGAGTGCGGTGCACTGCTCGGGGTCGGTGACGTCGGTGGGGACGACGAGGCAGCGGCGGCCGGTGGCCTCCACCGCCGGGGCGACGGCCTCGAGGCGGTCGCGCCGGCGCGCGGCGATCACCACATCCGCGCCGGCCTCGGCGAGGGCGCGCGCGAAGCCGGCGCCGAGGCCGCTGCCGGCGCCGGTGACGACGGCGACGGACCCGTCGAGCCTGAAGAGGTCGAGGACCGAGTCGGCGGGGTGGGCGGTATCTGTCGAGGTCATGCGGTGTTCTCCCGGTGCTGCGTGCGGTGTGGTCGCGGGTGCGCCTTGCGCGCCCTAAAACTAATTACATAAGATTAGCGCGTAGGCGAGGTCCAGGGGAGTGGGAGCACTGATGGCCGCACACAGCAACTCGGAGCAGGACAAGATGCAGGTGATCGGCAAGGACGTCGTCGCGGACGGCGTCGTGGCAGTGCGATTCGCCGACCCCGACGGTGGGCGCGTTCCCGCATGGGATCCCGGCTCGCACATCGACATCATCATCGACGAGTCGACGGTCCGGCAGTATTCGCTGTGCGGCGACCCGGCCGACGACACCTGCCTCACCGTCGCGGTCCTGCGCGAGGAGAACGGGCGCGGTGGCTCGCGGTGGGTCCACGACTCGCTGCAGATCGGCGACCTCGTCAGCATCGCCGGTCCCCGCGACAACTTCCGTTTCGAGCCCGCGCAGTCGTACCTCTTCGTCGCGGGCGGAATCGGCATCACCCCCTTGCTGCCCATGGTGCGGGCCGCGGAAGCGGCCGGCGCCGACTGGCGCCTGCTGTACGGCGGGCGCACCCGCGCGAGCATGGCCTTCGCCGACGACCTCGTCGCCCGGTATCCCGACCGGGTCCTGCTCCGTCCCCAGGACGAATACGGCCTCCTCGATCTGGCGGGCGAGCTCGACGCCGTGGCCGCCGGCACCGGCGTGTACTGCTGCGGGCCGGAGCCGCTCCTGCAGGCCATCGAGAACGAGTGCCGCAACCGTGCCGGTATCGCCCTGCACGTCGAACGGTTCGCGGCCAAGGAGCGTCCGGCCGATGCCGTCGACCAGGCGTTCGACGTCGAGCTCCGGCAATCGGGCATGACGATCACCGTCGACGCGTCGGAGACCCTTCTCGACGCGGTACTCCGCGCCGGTGTCGACGTGTCGTTCTCGTGCCGCGAGGGGACGTGCGGCACGTGCGAAACCGCCGTGCTGGACGGCGTGCCGGATCATCGCGACTCGGTGCTCACCGAAGACGAGCAGGCCGAGAACGACTGCATGATGATCTGCGTATCTCGCAGCTGCACAGCGAAACTCACCCTGGACCTCTAGATCCGGCCTATGGTGACCCAACGACTCGCCACCGCGAGGGGAGGGGTACGCAACCCCACCGTCCCGCCCGGTGTGCTGATTCCTGCACTGTGTTTCGTCGTGATGATCACGGCGGTCATGCAGACCGCCGTGGTGCCGCTGATGCCGGCGATGGCGACGCAACTGGAGGTGGGTACGAACGCCGCCGGTTGGATCGTGACGGCGAATCTCCTCGCCGCCACCGTTTCCACCCCTCTGCTCGGAAGGCTTGCCGACCGGCGCGGGCCACGGAAGGTACTGCTCGGGATTCTCGGCGTGGTGCTCGTCGGGTCGGTGCTGTGCGTTGCGTGGGACTCGTTGCCCGTGCTCGTCGCCGGCCGTGCACTGCAGGGGACTTCGTTCGCTCTGTTCCCGATCGGGGTTGCCGTCCTGCGCAGCGCACTCGGCTCGCATCGGCTCACGCCCGCGCTCGGCGTCATGTCCGGAACGATGAGCGTCGGGGGCGGTGCGGGAATGATCGCGGCCGGACTGCTCTACCGAGAGGGCGACGACTATCGCCGCGTGTTCTGGTTGCTGGTGGTGCTCGCGCTGCTCGCTCTTGTCATCGCCTGGGCGGTGGTGCCCCGCAGCGCCGGTTCCGGTGCCGGAGCGGGGTTCGACGTCCGGAGCGCACTCGGGCTCGCGATCGGCCTGTCCGCGCTACTGCTGGCACCGGCGCAGGGCGGCACCTGGGGCTGGGTGTCCGTACCGACGCTCGGTTGTGCCGCCGGCGGTGTCCTCGTGCTCGCCGCCTGGTACCGGCACCAACGACGGTGCGCCGAACCACTGGTGGCTCCGGCCCTTCTCACGGCTCGCGCGGTGGCACCGGCGCACCTCGCCGCGTTCCTGGTGGGCATCGCGATGTTCGTGCAGTTCTTGGCGATTGCGATGTTCGTGCAGGTCTCCCGCGACGACGCGGGGTACGGGTTCGGCGCGTCGGTCCTCGTGACGAGTCTGGTGTACCTGCTGCCGGGCCAGGTCGTGGGCATTGTCGCGGCCGCGATCAGCGGGTTCCTGGTCCGCAGGTTCCGTGCAGACCGGGTTCTCGCGACGGCGTGTGCCGTCGGCGTGTGCGGGTTCGTGTTTCTGATTCTGGCCCACGACCATACCTGGCAGATGATCACGGCGGTGGCGATTCTCAATGCCTTCGTCTGCGTCGCGTACGGCGCGCTGCCGGCGATGCTCGTGGAGCACGTGCCGCTGCGGGACACCGGTGTTGCGAACGGTGTCAACGCAATCGCGCGGACGTTCGGCAGTTCGCTGGCCGGTGCGTTGGTGGGAACGCTGCTCGCGTCGAACACGATCGCGGAGACCGGCATTCCCTCCGAAGGAGCGTATGTGGCCGTCTTCGTGGTCGGGGGAGTGACGGCACTGGCTGCGGGACTCGTCGCGAGCGTCCCGCGCTTTGCAAGTAACAGATTTTGATTGACGTCTCACAGAAATGCGGATAGCGTGGATCACACGCGACGTGAGGACCCCGTCTCCTCGATTCATTCGCGCTGAAAACTTCTGGGGACAAACCCGATTCGGATTCTTCTCGGTACGGGAAAGGCAAGGGAGACATGGCTACCACCGTCGGCTCGGCATTGCATTGGTGGGCGAAGACCAAAGGCGAGCAGAACGCGATCATCGTCGCGGGCGAAGCCCTCACTTATCGCGAGCTCCAGGATTGGTCGAGCCGCATCGCTCGCGCCGTCGTCGATCGCGGAATCAAGCCCGGCGAGCGGGTGGGCGTGCTCGGCCCGAACTCGCTGACCTGGCCGGTCGTCGCGCTCGGTGTGCTCAAGGCCGGTGCGGTGCTCGTTCCGCTCAACCCGCGTTTCAAGCCCGCCGAGCTCCGCAAGGTGGTCGACGATGCCGGCGCCGTCATGGTCATCGGACCGGCCGAGTTCACCGGCACGGTCGAGGAGGCCCGAGAGCTCGGCGACACCTTCGCCACGCTCACGTTCGACGACATCACCCCGCTCCGCGAGGGCGAGCAGGACGACTTCCGTGTCGACCTCGACCCCGACGAGCCGACGGCACTGCTGTTCACCAGCGGTTCCACCGGGCTGTCCAAGGGTGTCATCTGCACCAACCGCACCCTGCTCAACATCGTCTTCGAGGCCACTCTCACCGAGGAAGGCTTCCGGCCCGGCTCGACGTCGCTGCTGGTGCTTCCGCTCGTGTTCACCCCGGGTCTGGTGTGGGGCCTGATCATGACGACCGTCCTCGGCGGCACCCTCGTGATCGAGAAGGAACTCGATCCGGGACGGGCAGCCACGCTCCTCGGCGAACACAAGGTGCAGGCGATCTTCGGTGTGCCGCTCATCTTCGAGGCGATCTCGCGGGCACCCGAATTCGAGAAGGCCGACCTGTCCTCGCTGCGCACCGCGATCGTCGGTGGCGCCGCGGTCGCGCCCGCGCTGCTGAAGCGGTGGGCGGACAAGGGCGTCGCGCTGCGCCAGATCTACGGCATGACCGAAGCCGGCGGTGTCGCGACCGCGACCCTCGTCGCCGAGGCGTTCGATCACCCGGACTCGTGCGGCTCCGGCTCGATCTTCACCGAACTGAAGGTCGTCCGTGACGACGGCACCGACGCCGACCCGGGCGAGGAAGGCGAAATCCTGCTGCGCGGTCCCGGCGTGACCCCCGGGTACTGGAACGACGAGGAGTCCACCGCGTCCGCGCTGCGCGACGGCTGGCTGCACAGCGGCGACCTCGGCACCCTCGACGCCGAGGGACGCGTCAAGTTCGTCGATCGTCTCAAGGACCTCATCATCACCGGCGGCATCAACGTCTCGCCCGTCGAGATCGAGCGCGTCATCGGCGAGATCCCCGGTGTCCAGGAGGTCGCGGTGATCGCGGCGTCCGACGAGCGGTTCGGCGAGACCCCGGCAGCGATCGTGACCGTCGGCGACGGTGTCGACGAGGCGACGATCATCGAACACTGCGACCGGTTGATGGCCGATTACAAGGTTCCGCGTTACGTCGTGATCCGCGACGAGCCGCTGCCGCGGCTCCCCAGCGGCAAGCTGTCGAAGACCGCGATCCGGTCCGAGTACAAGGACGTGTCGGAGCGTTTCGACAAGGTGCGCTGACCTACACAGGTCCGCGGGCCCCGGAAGGAAGCAATCAAGTGCCCGAAGCAGGAATCGACGACATCGTCGTCCTCGAACGTCGCGGCGAGATCGCGATCGTCAGACTGAACCGACCCGATCGGCTCAACGCATTCACCAACGAGATGTGCCACAAGCTCGTCGCGATCTTCGACGAGACGGATGCGGACGACTCGGTGCGGGCGGTCGTCCTGACCGGAACCGGACGTGCGTTCTGCGCCGGTGCCGATCTCGCGGCCGGTGGCGACACGTTCGTCCTCGGCGACGATCCCGAGACGGGAGGGGCCCCGCCGGACACCGGAGGACAGGTCTCGCTGCGGATCTACCGGTCGCTCAAGCCGGTGATCGCGGCGATCAACGGACCCGCCGCCGGGGTCGGTGTCACCATGACACTGCCGGCGGACATCCGAATCGCAGCGGACACAGCCAAATTCGGTTTCGTGTTCGCGCGGCGCGGGCTCGTGCCGGAAGCCTGCTCGACGTGGTTCCTGCCGCGGGCGGTCGGAATCTCGACCGCGGTCGAGTGGACGGTGGGTGGCCGGATGGTGCCGGCCCAGGAAGCACTCGAGCGTGGGCTCGTCCGTGAGCTGGTTCCGGCCGATCAGGTGCTGGACCGGGCGGTCGAGCTCGCCCGCGAACTCGTGACCGGCACGGCGCCGGTCTCGGTGGCGCTGACCCGTCAGCTGATGTGGCGGATGCTCGGTGCACCCGAACCCGAGATCGCGCATCGTGCCGAATCGATCGGCATCTACGTCCGTGGCACGTCGGACGACGTGAAGGAAGGGGTCGACGCGTTTCTCGGCAAGCGCGACCCCGAGTTCCCGAACAGGGTGTCCGACGGACTGCCCGATCTGTTCGAGTAGCCGACGAGAACAGAACCCGCCTGTGCGGGTCGCGAACGCCCCGGGGGGTCGACCTCCCGGGGCGTTTCGCTTTGTGTCACAGGGTGCGGTGGTCCGGGCAGGCCCGCGCCAACTCGTTGACAAGTGACGCATCTTGTATCATCAAACGAAACTTTTCTGCTGGGAATCGACATTTCAGGAGCAATGCAATGGCGCGACGGAGGGGGAGCGTCCTCAGTGACGACACGGAGGAGGCGCGCGCGCAGATCCTGAAGGCCGCCGAGTCGATGTTCCAGCGGTACGGCGTCTCGAAGACGACGATGGACGACATCGCCAAGGAAGCGGGTGTTTCGAGGCCGACGGTCTACCGTTACTTCGGCGACCGGGACTCGCTGATCACGGCCCTGATCGAGGCGCGATCGCGTCGGTTGTTCGACAAGGCGCGCGCGTATCTCCGCGAACGGAAGACACTGGCCGATCAGATCGTCGACGGCCTGATCTTCCTGGTCGAACGGGGCCGTCACGATCCGATCGTCCGGCTCATCGTGAGCCCCGAGCACATGGATCTCGCGACCGCGCTGGTCGGCAGCACCGGTCTGGCGGCGCGGCTCACATACGAGATGTGGGCCCCGTTGCTCGCGGAGGCGCGCGAACGCGGTGAGATCCGGGACGGCCTGACCGACGAGGAGATCTGCGAGTGGATCGCGCTCGTCCAGCTCGTCCTGGTCGGGCGCATGGATTTCAGCTCGGAGGAGGATCCCGAGAACCGGCGGATGCTCACGAACTTCCTGCTGCCCAGCATCGTGGCGCAGTCCGCGTGACGGAATCTGCCGTCGTCGATCGGTAGGTTTCGAAGCAGCCCAGCGGCTTTCGGTCCGCGACCACCCGGCCGGCCCCTTCCCTCCACGGGACGGGGCCGACCGCTTTTTCGATCACTCACAAATCACTTTACAAATTTCGATTGACGTCAGCTGTAGCGTGGCGGTAACCTGGGTCACACGCGGCAAGCCCCCTCGCTGAGGTGGTACGACGGCATCCACTCCGGGCCCCGAAACGGCAGGAGGGTCGGAACCGCTTGCCGCACAGTGCATCTACCCAATTCCCAGCAGCCCATGAGCAGAGGAGCTCGCATGAAACTCGAAGGCAAGGTCGTTCTCATCACCGGTGCGGGTTCCGGACTGGGACGTGAGGCCTCCCAGCTGTTCGCCTCCGAAGGCGCCAAGATCGCCGTCGTCGACATCGACGCCGAGCGTGCCAAGGGCACCGTCGAACTCGTCGAGCAGCAGGGCGGCGAGGCCATCGCGATCACCGCCGACGTCAGCAAGGAACAGCAGGTTATCGACGCGGTCGCCGCCACTGTCGATCGCTTCGGCAAGCTCGACGTGGCCTGGGCCAACGCGGGCATCGTCTCGCGCGGCGGCGTTCCGTCCGTCGCCGGTGGTGAGCAGGTCGAATTCCAGGACCTGACCGACGCCGACTGGCAGGAAGTCCTCGGCGTGAACCTCAGCGGCGTCGTCTACACCGCCAAGGCTGCGGTGCCCGCGCTCCGCGCCAACGGTGGCGGTGTCATTCTCGCGACCTCCTCGGCAGCGTCCTTCGCGGCCTACCACAGCATCGCGCTCTACTCGGCGACGAAGGCCGGCGTCAACGGCCTCGTGCGCGGCCTGAGCCTGGACCTCGGCAAGTACGGCATCCGCGTCAACGCCGTCGCTCCGACCCACGGCATGTCGCCGAACTTCCTTGCGCCCGCGGGAACTCCGGTCGTCGGCAAGTCCTACGAAGAGGTCGCCGGCCCCTGGGATCCGGGCATCTCGCCGATCCCGCTCAAGCTCAACCGCCCGCCGTCACTCGGCGACAACGCGCGTGCCGCCCTGTTCCTCATCTCGGACGACGCCGCCTACATCACGGGTCTGACCCTGCCGGCCACGGACGGCGGCACTCTCTCCCGCGTCGCGATGATGTTCCCCGAGGACGAACTGAAGCCCACGCTCGAATCCAACTGATTTCGCGCGCAGAGGCTTTCGAAAGGAGGGATCGGATCGTGTCCGATACCCGGCAACAGACGCGGCAGCTCGTCGTCGATCGCTCGGCCTGCGCCGGTCACGGCCTGTGCTACTCGACCTCCCCGCAGCTGATCGACTGCGACGACCAGGGATATCCCGTTCTCCTGAAGGAGTTTCTGTCCGACGACGACGTGCCCGCCGCGGAAGCCGCGGCCGTCGTCTGCCCCGAGCGAGCGCTGACCATCGAATCCCGCTGAGGATTCCGGCCCGAGGAACACCTGATGACAACCACCGAAAAGTCGGTACCCGACGAACTCGTCGTCGACTTCGACATCTACGACCAGACGCTCGCGCAGCCTGTCGACACCGTGCAGGAGCGGGTTGCCGAGCTGGCGGCGAAGGGCCCGGTCGTGTACTCCACCGCGCACGGCGGACACTGGATCGTCACGCACTACAAGGAGATCCACGAAATTCTCCGCGACCCGGAGACCTTCTCGAGCTACCCGAACAACCTCGTCACCGGCCCCGGTGGCATGGGCAAGTTCATCCCGATCGAGCTGGATCCGCCGGAGCACACCGGCTACCGCCTGGCGATGCAGCCGCTGTTCAGCCCGAACCGGATGAAGGCGCTGGAGGAGCAGATCCGCTCCCACACCAACGACCTGATCGACGCTTTCGCGGGTAAGGGCGAGGCGGAATTCATCACGGAGTTCGCTCACGAGCTGCCCACCCGCGTGTTCCTGGCGCTCATGGACTGGCCCCTCGAAGACGCGCCGCTGTTCACCGAGGCCACCGACACCGTCCTCCTGGGCAAGCCCGGGCTGAGCCCGGAGGAGAACCAGCAGGCGCAGGTCGCGGCCGGGTTCGAGATGTTCGGCTATTTCCACAAGATGGTGCAGGAGCGTCGGGAGAACCCGGGCGACGACATCACCTCCACGCTCATCCACACGGAAGTGGAGCTCGAGGGTGGCAAGCGGCTCCTCACGGACGAAGAGCTGTACCGGATGTTCTTCCTGCTGCTGATCGCCGGGCTGCACACGACGCAGGGCGCGCTCGCGTGGTCGATCATCCACCTGTACAACAACCCCGCGCAGCGTCAGGCCCTGATCGAGGACGACACCCTCATCCCCAGCGCGGTGGAGGAGATCCTGCGCTTCGAAGCACCCGTGACTCCCGGGCGGCGCGCGACCCGCGACGTCGAGCTCGGCGGGGTGCAGATCAAGGAGGGGGATCAGCTCATCCTGACCCTCTGCTCGGCCAATCGCGACGCCGAGGAGTTCGACGATCCGGGTGAGCTCATCCTCGATCGTCGCCCGAACCGGCACCTGTCGTTCGGAGGCGGTCCGCACCGGTGCCTCGGATCCCACCTGGCCCGCATCGAGCTGACCATCGCGCTCGAGGAACTCCACCGCCGGATCCCGGACTACTCGCTGATCGCGGAGGATCCGCCGGTCCTCCACGCCAGCCAGGTCCGCGGCTGCATGCGCCTGCCCATCAGGTTCACACCGACCGCCTGACCCACCGCTCGCCTGCCGGCTCCGAGGGCAGACGGACCGGCAGGCGAGCAAACTCTCACGGCGGTGCCGCCGCCGTGCCGACCGGCACGGCTGCGGTATCGTCGGGGCGGACTGGGTATCGATCGGCCGAGGAGGGCACATGGCGCGACGTCACGGTGTCCTCAGCGAGGACCCGGAGGCTGCACGTTCGCAGATCCTCAGGGCAGCCGAAACCGCGATCCAGAGATTCGGTATCGCGAAGACGACGATCGACGACGTCGCGAAGGAAACCGGTGTGTCGCGACCGACGATCTACCGGTACTTCCGTGATCGCGACACCCTGATGACGTCGATGATTGAGGCCCGATCCCGCAGGCTCTTCGAGCAGGCCCGCGAATATGTCTCGGATCGGGACACGTTCGCCGAACAGGTGGTCGACGGCCTGCTGTATCTCGTGGACCAGGGCCGCCAGGACGCGGTGATCCGCCTCATCGTCAGCCCGGAGCATGCCGGCCGGCGGACCGCGCTCGCCGGAAGTTCCGGTCTCGCATCCCGATTGACGTACGAGATGTGGGCTCCGCTCATCGATGCGGCTCGCGAGCGCGGGGAGATCCGGGAGGGGATCACCGACATCGAGATCTGCAACTGGATCACTTTGGTCGAGTTGATTCTGGTGGGACGCATGGACTTCGGCGATCCGACCGGTCCCGAGAACAAGCGCCTGCTCACCAACCTCCTTCTGCCCGGGATCGTCTCCACTCCGGTGGAGGTCATGCGCTAGCAATCCCGCAACCTCCGGTCCGAATTTCAACGGCCCGTGGACTTATTGTCCACGGGCCGTTGCCATTTCATGGCACAGCATTGGTTGCGTGGTCCAGCTCACATGCTGTATAACAAAATACGAACTTTGTATCTTGTTATCCACGACGTCCGGTCGACCGCGAGAATCAGCGGAGAATCCCAGCCCGCCCCGTAGACGGAGATCGACGACGTGGACTCCATCGATCCGAGAGGGTTACCCCACCATGACAGTGGATCCGTCGTCGTTGATCGTGGCAGTGGCCTCCGCCGTCAGCACCGCAGTGCTCGGCGTCGATGTACCCGAGGAAGTCCAGGAACCCGCGGCCGCGCTCGCCGCGTCGATCGAGCAGGGCGCGGCCGACCTCGGCGCACAACTCGACGATGCGTTCGCCTCGCTGCCCGTGGAGGTGCAGGCCCCGGCCCGGCAGGCTGTGGCCGATACCCAGGAGCTTCTCGCCGGCGTGACCGATCCGCACACGCCCGAATCGTCGGCCACCGAGACCGATGTCGCCGTATCGCCCGCGCCGGACGGCGCGCCCACGATCGCGGCCCCCGCGGCGCGACCCAACCCGTGGGGCATCGACTTCGGTGCCTCGACCGGTACGCCCGCTGCGGGTGCACCCGCGGTTCTCCCGCAGATTCCCGCGATCGTCCCCGGCACGTCACTCGCTCCGATCGGAGCCATCGCCGTGTTCGCGCCGTGGCTGAAGAAGGCCGGCTCGATCTGCGAGGGTGTCACCGCGCCCGTACTCGCCGCTCTCTACTCGGTCGAGAACGGCTTCCGCTACGGCCCCACCGCGCCGATCTCGCCGGTCGGGGCGCGTGGACCGGGGCAGTTCATGCCCGGCACGTGGGACGCCTACGGGAAGGACGCGGACGGCGACGGCAAGGCCGACGTCCTGGGCGTCGCCGACCCGGTGATGGCGTCCGGTCACCTGCTGTGCGACAACTGGTCTCGCATCGAGGCATGGAAGAGCGAGGGCCGCGTCACCGGCGACACCCTGGGGCTCACGCTCGCCTCGTACAACGCCGGGCTCGGCGCGGTCCTACGCTCGGGCGGGATGCCGTCGGGCCTGCCCGACTACGAGAACCAGACCAAGCCCTACGTCGCGAAGATCCTCGCCGCCCGGCCCGTGTTCGAGCGGCTCCTCGCGCCCTTCGTGGCACTCGGCCTGCCCGCCGCGAACGACATCGGTCAGCGGGTGATCGACGCAGCATTCCGCTACCTGGGCCTGCCGTACGTGTGGGGCGGCGGCAACATCGACGGACCGTCCGGCGGCGGTTTCGACTGCTCCGGGCTCACGTCGTTCGCGATGCACGCCGCCACCGGTATCGCGCTGCCGCGCACGTCCGAGACTCAGTGGCACGTCGGCGTCGAGGTTCCGCTCGCGGAAGCCCGCCCCGGCGACCTCGTCTTCGGGAACTGGCAGGCCGCCGGCCCCGGACACGTCGGTATCTACATCGGTGGCGGACAGATGGTCCACGCGCCGACCACCGGCGACGTGGTCCGCATCGGAGACGTCTTCCCCGACATGCGGGCCCGCCGCATCGTCTGAGACCGACCGGACACGAAGAACAACAGCTGTTACGAGGAGTGATCAACGATGGCGCACGTGGTGACACAACCGTGCTGCAACGATGCGGGATGCGTGGCGGTCTGCCCGGTCAACTGCATCCACCCGACCCCGGAGGAGCGAACCCGCGGTCGCACCGAGATGCTCTACATCGACCCCGAGGCCTGCATCGACTGCGGCGCCTGCGTGGACGAATGCCCGGTCGACGCGATCGTGCCGCCCGAGGACCTCACGCCCGAGATGCAGCCGTTCGTCGACATGAATGCCGCCTACTACCAAGACAATCCGACGCCTGATCCGATGCCCGCCGTCGAGCTGCCGAAGGTGTCCGCGGAGGCGGGTGTGCTGCGCGTCGCGATCGTGGGGAGCGGGCCGTCGGCGTGCTACCTGGCGGAGGCACTCACGTCGCACCGGGGCCTCGACGTCGAGATCTCGATGATCGAGAGGCTCCCGGTGCCCGGTGGACTCGTCCGCTACGGCGTCGCACCCGACCACAGTTCCACGAAGAACATCGCCGGCACGTTCACGCGGATGATGGGGCGCCGGAACATCGACGTCTACCTCGACGTCGAGGTCGGCCGTCATCTCACGCACGAGGATCTTCTGCGCCACCACCACGCCGTCGTGTACGCGAACGGCGCCACCGGGGATCGTGCACTCGGAGTGCCGGGAGAAGACTTGGCGGGCAGCATGTCCGCTCGCGAGTTCGTCGCCTGGTACAACGGTCATCCCGACTACGCGGACCTGCGGGTGGATCTGTCGTGCGAGCGCGCGGTGGTCGTGGGCAACGGCAACGTCGCGCTCGACGTCGCCCGCGTTCTCACGTCCGATGTGTCCCGGCTGCTGAAGACGGACATCGCCGCACACGCGCTGGAAGCGCTTGCTGCGAGCCGGATTCGGGAGGTTGTCGTGCTCGGCCGCAGGGGAGCGGGCGCGGCGGCGTTCAGCACACCGGAACTGCTCGGCCTCGGCGACCTCCCGGGCGTCTACGTGACGGCCTCCGATATCGGCACCGGAAGTGCCGAAATGTCTGCGCTCGAACGGATTCGAGCCGACATTCTCACGCGGTACGTCGCGACGGAACCCGCGCCGGGCCGGCGCCGCATCCATCTCCAGTTCCTGCGATCGCCCGTCGAAGTACTCGGAAACGGACGCGTCGAGTCTCTGAGAACCGCGGTGAATACGCTCGAGGGTGCCACCGGCGAATTCGAGAACATCGAGACCGGGTTGGTGCTCCGGTCGATCGGATTCCGGGGCATGCGTCAGTCGGGCGTGCCGTTCGACGAGGACCGCGGGGTGATCCCCAACGCGGCGGGCGCGGCGATCGATCCGGAGTCCGGCGACCGCGTTCCCGGCGTCTACACGGCCGGATGGCTCAAGCGTGGGCCGAGCGGTGTGATCGGATCCAACAAGGTGTGTTCGGCGGAGACCGCCGCCGCGATCGTCGGTGACTTCGTGAACGGCCTGCACACACCGCCGGTCGGTGACCGTAAGGCGTTTGCGGAGCTTGTGTGCGCCCGCCACCCCGACTACATCGACCTGCAGGGATGGCGTCGCATCGACGCGTTCGAGCGAGGGGAGGGACGCTCGGCCGGACGGCCCCGGGTGAAGGTCGTGAGCGTCGGAGACATGGTGTCGGTGGCGCGGGGTGAGCCGGCGACTCTGGGCCGCTAGTGGCGGTCGGCAGTGCGTCGAAATGTCCGCTTCATGGCAACTTGTCCAGTTCTCCTGAGGCGGGGTGAATTCAGGGGTGAGACACGACGACGCAACGATTGACAATATTCGTATTTTGAATCACAGTTATCGGCGATCGGGACTTTGGTCACATCGAGTCCCAGCGCGCGGCCCGTGTGAAGCCCTGCGAGGCCGCAAGAGTGCCGAACCTGTGTCAACACATGATGATTCGCTGACAGTCGCTGCCGACGGCACGCGCCGAAGCAGCGGCGAACGGGAGGGAACCGATGGGTGTCGAGGTCTCGGTCGAAGGACTCACGAAGTCGTTCGGCTCACAACGAATTTGGGGTGATGTGACGCTGACGCTGCCCGCGGGGGAGGTCAGTGCGCTGCTGGGCCCGTCCGGTACGGGTAAGTCGGTGTTCCTGAAGTCGCTGATCGGTCTGCTCCGCCCGGAGCAGGGATCGATCGTCATCGACGGCACGGACATCCTGCAGTGCTCGAGCAAGGAGCTCTACGAGATCCGCAAGCTGTTCGGGGTGCTGTTCCAGGACGGCGCGCTGTTCGGGTCGATGAACCTGTACGACAACGTGGCCTTCCCGCTGCGCGAGCACACCAAGAAGTCCGAGTCCGACATCCGCAAGATCGTGATGGACAAGCTCGAGCTGGTCGGTCTGCTCGGGGCCGAGGACAAGCTGCCCGGTGAGATCTCCGGGGGTATGCGCAAGCGTGCCGGCCTGGCCCGGGCGCTGGTGCTCGATCCGCAGATCATCCTGGTCGACGAGCCGGACTCGGGGCTGGATCCGGTGCGCACGACGTACATCTCGCAGACGTTGATCGACATCAACGCCGAGATCGACGCGACGATCCTGATCGTCTCGCACAACATCAACCTGGCGCGGACGGTGCCGGACAACATCGGCATGCTGTTCCGTCGGGAACTGGTGATGTTCGGTCCGCGCGAGGTGCTGCTGACCTCGGACGAGCCGGTGGTCAAGCAGTTCCTCAACGGCACGATGATCGGGCCGATCGGGATGTCGGAGGAGAAGGACGAGGCGCAGATGGCGCACGAGCAGGCGCTCGTCGACGCGGGGCATCATGCCGGTGGTGTCGACGACGTCGAGGGCATCGTGCCGCAGATGCAGGCCACGCCGGGCATGCCCGAACGCCGCGCCGTGGCCCGCCGCCAGGACCGTGTCCGCTCGATCCTGCACACGCTGCCCGAGGCAGCGCAGCACGCGATCCGCGAAAGCCTCGGAGCCGAGCCGGCGTACACCGGGTATCAGGACTTCGATGCCCCCACCGAAGAGATCCCGGCGGTGGTCGTCCGATGAGCGCACCCGCCATCGCACCCCCGGCGGAAAAGAAGCGGGGGATGTCGGGCCTGTCGCGCGTCGCGAAGTACCTCACGAGCAAGCCCGCCGCGTCCCTCGCGACGATCGGGCGGTCGGCCCGCCTGGGCGGAAACGTCCTGCGCTACTGCGTCACCGACACCATCGCGATGAAGCTTCCCCTGCGCGAGGTCATCGAGCAGATGTGGATCCTCCTCAAGGTCACCGCGCTGCCGGCGCTCCTGATGGCCGTCCCGATCGGCGCCGAGGTCTCGGTCCAGGTCGGCGGCATCATGAACCAGGTCGGTGCCAACTCCCTCGCGGGCGCGGCCAGCGGCCTCGGCGTCGTCGGTCAGGGTGCGCCGATGGCCGCCGGTCTCCTCATGAGCGGCGCGGCCGCCTCGGCGATCGCATCCGATCTCGGCGCGCGATCCATCCGCGAGGAGATCGAGGCGATCCGCGTCATGGGCATCGATCCTGTCCAGCGCCTCGTCGTTCCCCGCTTCCTCGCGATGATCGCGATCGCCCCGATGCTGTGCATCGTCATCATCGCCGCCGGTGTCGCCGCCGGCCTGACCATCTCCGCCAACGTCAACGACGTTGTGCCGGGCAGCTTCTGGCAGTCCTTCGGCGCCTTCGCCACCCCCACCGACCTCGCCTTCTCGGTCCTCAAATCGGTGATCTTCGCCGCGATGGTCGTGCTCATCGCCGGTCTGCGCGGCCTCGAGGCCAAGGGCGGACCGACCGGCGTCGCCAACGCCGTCAACGCTTCCGTCGTGCTGAGCGTGTTCTGCATCTTCATCGCGAACCTCGTCGTCAGCCAGCTCCAGCTGATGTTCTTCCCGGCAAGGCTCGCGTGATGACGACCGGAACACCCGCGCATCGCGGGATTCGCAAGCACACGCCGGTCTCGGCACGCCTCGGCGCGGTGACCCGACGCGCCAGGGGAGCGGTCGAGGAACTCGGCCAGATCGTGCTGTTCACGGCCCGCACCGTCTACCTGCTCCCGAAGACCGTCAAGCACTACCGCAAGCAGACCCTCGCGACGATGAACAACATGGCCTGGGGCAACGGGTCGCTCGTCGTCGACGGCGGTGTCATCAGCCTGATGTTCTTCCTCGGTATCGCAGTCGGCGCGGTCGTCGCCATCCAGGCGTTCATGGCCTTCGACCTGCTCGGCTTCGGCGCCCTGACCGGCATCATCGGCTCGTTCGGCAACGTGCGCGTCATCGCGCCGATCATCACCGGCATCGGCTTCGCGGCCCAGGCCGGTTGCCGGATGACGGCCGAGATCGGGTCCATGCGCATCTCCGAGGAGATCGACGCGACCGAATCGATCGGTCTGCAGGCGATCCCGTTCGTCGTCGGACCCCGCCTGATCGGCAGCATGCTCGTGGTCCTGCCCGGCTACCTCATGGCGCTCGTCGTCAGCTTCATCACCGGTGGTCTTGTGGTCAAGAACTTCCACGACCAGCCGAGCGGCACCTACGACCACTACTTCGGCCAGTTCCTCAACGTTCCGGATCTGGCCGCGTCGGTCGCCAAAGCCCTGATCTTCTGTGCCGTCGTCACGATGATCCACTGCTACTACGGGTATTTCGCGTCGGGTGGGCCGGCGGGTGTCGGCTCGGCGTCGGGACGTGCGATCCGCGCGAGCCTGGTCGCCATCGTCGTCCTGAACTTCGTAATGACGGTGATCATCTGGGGCCTGAGCCCCGAACTTGTCTTCAAGGGATGAGGAAACGAACATGTCGAGAAGCCAGGACTTCCTGCGCGGAACAGCGGCAGAGCAGTCGCGGAGGCTGGCAACGACCGGAATGGCTACCCTCGCGGTACTCGGGGTCGCAGCCGCCGTCGGCGCGACGATGTACCCGAAGTGGTCCGCCCCGAAGGGAATCGACGTCGCAGTCGACGTCGCCTATGTCGGACCGGGCGTCACGGAAGGAACGAAGGTCGTGTTGCGCGGCCGGTCCGTCGGAACCGTCACCGAACTCGAACGCACGGACACCGAATCGGTGCGGATGCACCTTGTTCTCGACGAGGAGCAGATCGGCGGACTCACCGACCGGTTCGAACTCGACTTCCGGCCCGAGAACTACTTCGGCACGTCCGCGGTGAACCTCGTCGCGCAGCCGGGTGGCAACCCGATCGCCTCCGGGATGGAACTCGCACGTGAACCACAGGGCGACTACACGATGTCGACGATGATCGAGCAGGGCTCGCTGACCATCGACGGCACCCTGACCGACGACATGATCTCGTCGCTCGACAAGACCGTCCACTACCTAGACGGACTGACGCCGTGGATCGACACCGGCGTCGAGGTCGCCGATCACGTCGCCGCGACTCAGCAGGAACTCCCGACCGTCCAGATCGCACGCTTCAACGACATCCTCGAGGCGATGCCCGGATTCAGCGAGCAGGCGATCGCGTCCCTCATGGCCATCTACGACAGCAACTACAACCACCTCGCGGACGGCTCGATCGGCGTCGACGATGCGGTGTTCGACGAAGCGAATGCGGGTCTGACGCTCGCCGCGAACCAGCTGTTCGGTCAGGCCGGCGCCCTGCTGGCGTCGCACGGCGGTGAACTCACCCCGTTGATCGACACGGTGGTCGTGGCCTCGGACGTCTTCCCGCACCTCGTCAACGGCGGTATGACTCCGGCCGCGGCCCGCGAGATCGTGCGGCGCCTCGACTCGACCTTCGTCGACACCCCCGACGGACAGCGCCTGCGCCTGCGCATCCTCGTCGACGGTTTCCCCTCGTTCACAGCGCCCCTCGGACTCGGAGCGGCACCGGCCCCGGAAGGAGGCGAGCGATGACGACCCGAGCCACCTACATCGCGACCATCGTCAAACTCGTGATCGCGGCGGTCATCTCGGTCATGCTGTTCGGTCTGGTCATCAGCGCGATGCGCAGCCCCGTGGACGGCGCCACCCGCAGCTACACCGCGGAATTCTCCGACGTGTCCGGTCTCGGATCCAACGGCGACATCCGCACCCGAGGCGTCCGCATCGGGAAGGTCGAGTCCATCGACCTGCACCGCCGCGACGGCAGCACCATCGCCGAAGTGCGATTCACGATGGAGGCGCCCTACACCCTCACCGACGACACCACCCTGGCGGTCAAGTACCAGAACCTGACCGGCGTGCGGTACATCGACGTCGACTTCGGATCCGGGTCCGGCACGCCGGTGGACCACGTCGCGCTCGAACGGACCCGGCCGTCGTTCGACATCACCGAGCTGTTCAACGGCCTCCAGCCGGTGCTCGCCACGATGAGCACCGAGGACATCAACCGGTTCGCCGAGAACGCGATCTCGCTGCTCCAGGGCGACGGCAGCGGTCTCGCCCCGATGATGGACGACGCGCAGAAGCTCGCCGACCTTGCCGCCGACCGCGAGCAGGTCCTGTCCACCCTCGCCGACAATCTCGCCCGGATCGCGGACAGCATGGGCGGCCGCTCCGACGGCGTCGTCGAATTCCTTCGCTCCGTGAGCTTCCCGATCGGAAAGGCCATGACCGTTCTCGACGAGTTCCCGAAGACCGCGTCCTACGGTCCGCAGTTCCTGACCCCCGTCAAGCGGCTGCTCGACGCCTATGGGCTCGCGCCGGGTGCGGACGTCGACGCGATGGTCGCCGACGCATTCACGTCGCTGGAGGAAGCCGCGGACGCCATCCGGTTGCTGCCCCCGGCGGTCGCCGGCCTGCAATTGCCGGCGAGTCTGCCCGCTGGCGCGGGAGCGGGCTGCACCCACGGTCTCGCCCAGTTGCCGACCGATGTCCAGGTTCTTCTCAACGGTAGTGAGGTCGTCGTATGCAGCGCGTCATGAGTAAGGGACGATTCGGATCGGGCCGCATCGCGGCGTGGTTCGACAACGATCTCCGGATCGGCGCGGGCGTCGCAGTTCTCGTCGCCCTGGGTCTCGTCGCCACCGCGGTCCTGTACACGAATCCGCCCGGGCGGAAGACGATTTCGTTCGAGACGACCGACGTCTCGGCCATCTCGGTGGGGCAGGACGTGCGCGTCGCGGGTGTGTCCGTCGGCAAGGTGTCCGACATGCGGCTCGGTGACACCTCGGTGCGCGTCACCGCCGAGGTCGAGGACGACCTCGAGGTCGGCACCGACACCCGTGTCGAGGTTCGCATGCTCACCCCTGTCGGCGGCTACGCGGTGACGCTCGTTCCCCTCGGTGAGGTTCCGCTCGGCGACTCCACCCTCCCCGCCGCGCAGGTCACCGTCCCGTACTCCATCGGCGACGTGCTGCAGGCGGCCCCCAACGTCACCGACAACGTCGAGGCTGAGCTGATCGACGCCAACCTCGCGCAGGTCGCGGAGGCCCTGAACAAGAACCCCGGCTCCGTCGAATCGGTGATCGCCGGAATGAGCGCGGTCGCGCGCGTCATGGACCACCAGCGCGCCCAGGTCCACACCGTCGCGAGCCTCGCCTCGGAGTACCTCACGACGTTCAACGCGAGCCGCCAGATGGTGTTCGACCTGATCCGCGAGATCGACATCGTGTTCGCCACCTACAACACCACCCACGCGGGCTTCAACGAGGCGTACCGGCTGCTCGGCCACGTCCTGATGACGGTCGCGCCCTACGAGGAGTACTACCTCGACCATCGCGAGGAGGTGGCGGCCGGCATCGCACAGGTCCGCGGCATGATCGAGCAGTTCAACGCGGAGTTCGGGCCGTCGATCGATGCACTGGCCGCGACCCGCGATCAGCTCGCGAACTGGCTCACGCCCACCGGCATCGCCGAGATCGGCGGCGGCACCCTGATGGCCTCGGACATCTGTGTCCCCGTACCGGGACGTCAATGCTGATGCGGCCCTCGACATTCCGTCTTGATGACACGAACGGCAGGTTGTTGTGAAGAGAACGACCAGAATGACGATCATCGCGCTGACCACCACCGCGATCGCGTCGTCGTGCGGCGTCGCCGTCACCCATGCCCAGGCGAACGACACCGGGGCACCGTCCGAGACCCTGTGCGCCGAGATGCCCGACGGCATCGGCCTCTACCCGGGAAACCCCGTCACGCAGATGGGTTTTCCGGTCGGCAAGGTCGACTCGGTGGTGTCGAAGGGCGATCACGTCGAGGTCGTCTTCACGACCGACGGCGGACGTCTGTTCCCGGCCGACGTCCAGGCCGTGACGCGGTCGAAGTCGATCCTCGCGGACC
This sequence comes from Rhodococcus sp. NPDC003383, assembly GCF_053589115.1. Classification (NCBI taxonomy): domain Bacteria; kingdom Bacillati; phylum Actinomycetota; class Actinomycetes; order Mycobacteriales; family Nocardiaceae; genus Rhodococcus; species Rhodococcus sp. NPDC003383. The sequence goes on from NZ_JBSFRG010000008.1 coordinate 113,169, forward strand.
GCAGCCTCGAACTCGTCGGGAACTACGAGTCGGGGCCGACCCTCGAGCCCGGATCGTGCATTCCGCTCCGGAACAGCCACACACCGAAGACGATCTCCGAGGTCGTCGGATCGGCCGCGGACTTCATCGAGGCGCTCTCGCCCGAGGGTGGTGAGGACACCATCGAGATGGCCGTGACCGGATTGAACGAGTCGCTGCGAGGCCAGGGACCGAACGCGCGGGCGATGATGGAACACGCCGCGAGCGCGATGGAGAACCCCGACCGGTTCGTCGCGGACATCGGCTCGTCCATCGACAACATGGCCCCGCTGACCGAGGACGCCCTCGCCCAGTGGGCGGCGATCAAGAACATCGTCGCGAACATGCCCGACGTCGTCGACGCCGGCATCGACCTGTGGCCCGGAACGATCGACGTCTGCGTCGGCATCGGATGGCTCGTCGCCCTGCTCGACGACGTCCAGAACAGGTACGGCGACGAGATCTGGCCGTTCGTGCACGGCCAGGCGACCGATGCGATCGCCCTCGCCGCAGCCCGCTCCGGCGACATCGGCGACCTCGTCTCCACCGTGCCCTCCCTGAAGGGGGCCGTGGACCAGCAGACCGCGCAGTCCGGGCCGCTGACGGCAGGGTTCAACCCGCCCGCGATTGCTCTGAAAGACGAAGAAGCCGAACGTCTCTGCGCTCTCCTCGAATCGCTGAGCCCGGGAAGCTGCCGCAGTGCAGGCTCGGGCGAGAAGGTCACCGAAGAGGGCCTGCTCGGTCTGCTCGACCTGAACGGAGCGGTGCGATGACCTCGACCACGATCCGGCGCGGAATCCGGACCTTCACAGCGCTCGCCCTCATCCTCGTCGCCTCGGCGTGTTCGCTGCGCCCCGAGGACCTGCCGTCCGTGCGCGGCGGCATCGGCGACGGCTACGAGATCTCGATCGAGTTCGCCAGCGTCATGAACCTGCCGTCCGGCGCCGACGTCATCATGGACGGCGTCCGCGTCGGCGAGGTCCGCGAGGTTGCCCTCCAGGAGGACAGCGTCGCCGTGACGGCCGGGATCCGCTCCGATACGCGCGTGCCGGCGAGTATCCAGGCGATCGTCCGCCAGAACACCCTGCTCGGCGACACATACGTCGCGCTCGTGCGGGACCCGCAGGGCAAGACGGGGGAGTACCTCCGTGACGGCGCGACCGTCCCCACCGAACGCACCACCTCGCCACCCCAGCTCGAGGACACGATGGCCGTGCTCGCAACCTTCATCAACGGCGGCAGCATCCGCCGCATCGAAGAGGTGATGGGTCGCGTCAACTCCGTCATGCCGGACGTGCCCGAGATCCAGCGTCTCGCTTCGACCGTGGCCGTCGACCTCGACGATCTCGGCGGGCGAACCGCGGAGATCGACCGCATGCTCAACGGGTTGGACGCCACCGCAACGACTTTGAACAACAACGCGGAGTCGCTTGAGACGATCTTCGATGCGGAGACCGTGCACTACTGGCGTCGCCTCGCGGTCGATGTCGTCTCGCACATCGGCCAGATCCTCCCGTCGGTCGGCAGCCTCTACGAGGGCGGCCTGTGGTTGATCCCGATGTTCGAGTCGCTCGCCGACACCACCGACATCTCACGTGGCACCCCGTCCGCGGCGGTGGACCTGTCCAACTTCCTGCGGACCACGCTGATCCCGTTCGCGCAGAAGCCGGCCGTCGACGTGGTCGCGGTCGACTCGACGAACGGCGACCAGCTCGTGTCCGACGCCGAGAACATCCTGCGAATGTTGGGAGCTGTGAAGTGATGCGGCGCACCGTACTGTCCCTCGGCGGCATGGCCGTCATCGCGGCCCTGTCCTTCGGATACATGAGCCAGCAGGGTCTGCGCACCGGGCTCATGGAGGACGTCTACACCGCGCAGGTCGAGGTGCCCGACACCAACGGGCTCGTCGTCGGATCGCGAGTACTGCTGCGCGGCATAGACATCGGTGAAGTCACCGACATCACGGCGTCGGCCGACGCCGTCACCGTGTCGTGGAAGTACGACCGGAACACCCCGATCGCCGCGGACAGCACCGTCCGCCTCGACAACCTCTCGGCCCTCGGCGAGCCGTTCCTCGCCGTGTCACCTGGTTCCGATGGCGGACCGGCCCTCGAGGACGGCGCCGTGCTCGCGTCGGACCAGGTGGTCGTGCCCACGACGTTCGAGGAACTGTCCGAACGGCTCACCAACCTGCTCACGCAGGTCGAACCCGACGGCGTCCGCGAGATCTTCCGCACCCTCGACATTGCGTTGCCCGACGACCAGCGCGTCTACGGCAACCTCGAGCGGTCGGGGGAGCTCATGGCCGCGACGATCACGCAGAACTCCGACACCTTCACCACGTTGCTCCGCACCGTGCAGCCTCTGCTGCTCGACAGTGGAACCATTCCCGAGGGGATGCGCGCCACCGAACCCCGTGTTGCCGAATTCGGTAGTGGTTTCAAGGATCTGCTCGCCGGTATCCGCTTCGCCTCCGACCGCGGCCCCCTCAACGCCGGCATCAAGTACGGCGCGAGCCCGTTCATCGGCGAACTGCAGAAGTTCCTCGACGCCACCGCGCCTGACCTCCAAACCATCGGCGTCAACCTCCTGCCTGCCGTGTCCGAAGCCGCGAACAGCATCCGCAGCATGGACATCGGCACGCTGATGAACAACGTCCTCACCTCCACCGAATCCGGGGACGCCCTCACCCTGAAATTGGAGATGCCCGGCAACTGACTGTCCCCCTCCCCATCCCGGCCAGCCACGACAGACGAGGAAAACGATGAACGTCACCACCCTGCCCAACGCCACCGACCGCACCGATCTGGTCGAAATCACCGCCGACCGCAAGCGGTGGACCCCGCCCCGCGCCGCGGTCGGAGCCGCCGGGGTGGTGCTCGTCGCCGCCCTCGGCCTGACCACCTGGCAGTGGCTCGACGCCCGCAGCGAACGCGACGCGCTCCTCGCGGACGCGGCCGGTCGCGAGCAGGCGGAACAGGTCGCCCTCGACTACGCCCTCGGCGCGGCCGAAATGGACTTCCGCGACCTCGGCGCGTGGAAGGGCCGGCTCGTCGCCGGCACGACCCCGGAACTCACCGACCGCCTCACCAGGGCCGCCACGTCGATGGAACAGATCATCGTGCCCCTCCAGTGGTCGTCGACCGCGGAACCCATCACCGCCAAGGCCGAAGCCGGCCCCGACGGCACCTACACCGTCGACTGCTTCGTCAGCGTCCACACCACCAACGCCCAGGCACCCGAAGGCATCCAGTCCACCGCGACGTATCGCCTCACCCTCGACAGCGACGACGAATGGGCGATTACCGAGATCAGTGGGATCGGGGGAGAGGCACTGCCCGAACAGCCCCGGTGACGCTTCTTTCCGGATCCGCGCGCTGGTCGGACAACCGCCGAGGTCCAGGATCGACGTTTCTGTCCATCCGGCGAGCGGATTACGCCCTCGGGTACATCCGGTCGGTGCGGTCCGCGATGGAGACCATGTGCTCCCGAGCCTTCCGAAGTGCCCACAATGCGTCCGAGAGTTCGTCGGCGACCACCTTCAGCACATCGGCCGTGGCCGTGTCCGACAGGGTGCCCAGGTCCGGGTCGATCGTCTGAATCTCGGCCGGGTCGAGGGCGGCGAACTTGGGAATCGCGAACTCGACGAGGATCTCGGCGGACTCGAGCGCGTCGGCGGTGACGCGCATGTTGACGGAGAGCTTGTCGATATCGACGGGTGAGGGGATCGGGTCGTCGTTCATGTCAGGTGTACTCGAATCCGTGATGGTGTGATCGGGGCGGGACCGGATGGAGCGTTGACGATCCGAGGTCCCAACCCGATCGGGATGGTCGGCACAGTGTGCCATTCGAGCCCGACAGATCAACCAGGTCCCGTTTCCAGGCGTGTCCGACGAGGAGTCGCGAGAGATGCCCGTCTTCGGATTGCGCGTCGTCAGGAACAGATTCCCTGGCGTACTGCACCAGGCCGGTTGTGACGGCGGTTACCCGGCGGAGGTAACACCGCCGGACGTGATCGCGCTGCAAACGCGCAGGTCGGGGCCTACTGCGAAAAGTGTTGCACTGGCGTAACAGTGCAGACCCCTGCTGCGGTGGCAATCCAGCCGTGTCTGAAGCACCTTTCCCTCAAACGACTGGGAGGTGAAGATGGCCGGAAAGCCTGGAATCGACGAGATCATCGGCGTCGCGGAGCGCCTGGGAATCGGAATCACGTCAACTGAGGCGGAGGTATACCAGAGCCATCTGGTGAAGGTTCTCGAGGAGTTCGACGCGTTTCTCGGTTCGGACCTGCCCGAGGATCCGCCGCCGCAGTTCGCGACGGAACGGCCCGCCGGGTATCGCCCGAGCGAAGCGGAGGATCCGCTCAACGCCTGGATGTGGAAGACGCGCATCGAAGGCTCCGAGGAAGGACTTCTCCACGGACTCACCGTCAGTTTCAAGGACCACATCGCCGTGGCCGGGACACCGACGGCATACGGACTGCAGGCTCTCGAGGGCAACATCGCGGACTACGATGCCACGATCGTGTCGCGCACCTTGGCGGCCGGCGGAACGGTCGTCGGGAAGAACGTCATGGACGGCCTGGGCGGCGGGTTCGGCTTCGGCGGAGGCATCGGGGACTTCGGGCGAGTTCTGAATCCCCATAAGCACGAGCATCTTTCGGGTGGTTCCTCGTCGGGATCGGCGGCCGCAGTGGCGGTCGCGGACGTCGACATCTCGTTCGGAGGGGATCAGGGTGGTTCCATCCGGATCCCGGCGTCGTGGTCCGGGACGGTCGGGCTGAAGCCGACCTTCGGTGCCGTTTCGCACTTCGGTGCGGGGTTCGGCTCGGATCAGAGCGTCGACTACGTCGGACCCCTGACGCGGACGGTGCGACTCGCCGCAGCCGCGTTTCAGGCGGTAGCCGGGCGTGACGGTCTCGACCCGCGGCAGACCGCGGCGACACCCGAGTGCTTCGACGTGCTCTCCGGGCTCGAGGGCGGTGTCGAGGGATTGCGCATCGGCATCCTGGCGGAGGGGTTCGCCGACGCCGATCCCGCGGTCGCCGCGTCCGTGTCGGCCGCCGCGGAGGTCCTGGCCGGTCTCGGAGCCGAGATCGTGGAAGTGTCGGTGCCGGCGTTCGCCTGGGCCTCACGTGCACAGACGGCGCTGATGCCCGAAGGCGCCCGGGCGGTGTTCGACACCGGCTTCTTCGGGACGTTCACGCGGACGTGGTACCCGGCGGAGAACATCGAGGCGATCAACCGCATGTGGGCGAACGACGCCGACGGGCTGGATCCCCGGATCAAGCTCAACTACCTCGTCGCCGACTTCAGCCGGCGGCTGTACGGCGGGCGCGTCTACGCGAAGTCGCAGAACATGCGCGGCCAGGTGATCGGCGAGTTCGATCGGGTCCTGACAGGGATCGACGCCCTCGTGATGCCGACGACCCTCACGACGGCACCCGAGTACGACGCCCCCGCGCCGGGCGAGGCGCTCGCGGTCAAACTGGCCGGTGAGATCGTCGGCAAGGCGGTGCGGAACACCCGGCCGTTCAACTACACCGGCCATCCCGCGCTCGCCGTGCCGTGCGGAATGATCGGCGGTCTGCCCGCGAGCATGCAGCTCGTGGGGCGCTTCTTCGACGAAGGAACACTGCTTCGCATCGCATACGCCTTCGAGCAGGCGAAGCCCGACCTTCAGGAAGAGCTGGTGTCGAGCGCACGAGCGACCGTGACCGTATGAGGCGCCGGAACGACTCCGCACGACACGAGGGGCGGGTGTTCCGGTCACTCACGGTCCCGAACTATCGCCGCTATTTCTGGGGGAGTTTCGTCAGCAATATCGGCGTATGGATGCAGCGGACGGCCCAGGTCTGGGTGGTCATGCAACTCTCGGGCGGCAACGGCGTCGCACTGGGAGTCGTTGCGTTCCTCCAGTTCGCCCCGACCCTCGTGTTCGGTTTGTACGCCGGTCTGGTGGGGGACAGGTTCAGCAGGGCGAAGATCCTGCTCGTCACGCAATGCGCCATCAGCGCGGTCAGCGCGATAATGGCGGTCCTGGATTTCGCCGGGATGATGTCGCTGCCGATCATGTACGTGCTCGCCGCCGTCGTGGGAATTGTGACGGCGTTCGACGCGCCCATCCGTCAGACTTTCGTCTCCGACCTCGTGGTGGATCCCGAATTCATCGGAAATGCGGTCGGACTGAATTCTGCGGCATTCAATTCGGCGCGTCTGATCGGGCCGGCGGTAGCGGGCGGGATCATGGCGGTCACCTCGACCTGGACCGTATTCGCGCTGCATGTCGTGGCATCGCTGGGAATTATCGTGTCGCTCTATTCGATCGGCCGCAGTGTCCCCGGCGGTGGCCGGGTTCCACGCGAGAAGGGACAGCTCCGAGAAGGGATCAGGTACGTGCTGTCGTCGACGGACCTGGTCGGGCTGCTCCTCATCGCGGGGGTCATCAGCGCTCTCGGCCTCAACGGTATCCAGGTGTTCATCCCGCTAGCGTCGGGGGAGCTGTTCGGCCGCGGGGCACTTGCCTTCGGGATGCTGACGTCGGCAATGGCGATCGGTTCCGTCATCGGTGCGCTGGTATCGAATCTTCGATCGGGAATGCCGAAGCGGCGTACCGTATTCGGTGCCGCGGCCGTCGCCGGCATCTGTGAGTGCGTCCTCGGTGTCATGCCGACCTACGAGTTGTTCGCGGTGATGCTGCTTCCGACCGGGATCGCCCTGATGTACTTCGTGGTCGCGGTCAACACCCGGGTCCAGATGTCCAGTGCGGACTGGGTGCGAGGGCGGGTCATGTCGTTGTACATGATGGTGTTCTTCACCGGCGCGGCACTCGGCTCTACCGCGACCGGCGGTCTGTCGGAACTGCTCGGTATCCCGCTCGCCGTCGCGACCGCAGGGGCATCGATGATCGCGTGCGCGCTTCTCGTCGGTGCAGCGCTGCTCGTTCGGGCGAGAAAGCACGATTCGCGTGAAAGTGAAGACGTGCAAAGCAATACAGATTCCATTGATGCGAGCAAGATCACGGCCACGGTTTCCTTGCGTGCGAAATCACGAGTGTGATCCACCCTGCGCAGATCGAATCTGTTCACCGATCAGCCCGATTGTTACGAAATGACCGGTGCTGTAACACTCGGTGCAGTTTCAAGAAACAACACTCTGGAATATTGATCCTCGAAAGATCAAATGGGCCCGATCATTTCACGATTCATCGGATGCCCACACGAAGATGAACATTCTTCTCCTTCGTTCGGTGCTGCGACGATGCCGGCCGCGATGAAGCGAGTGACACGGACGCGAAGGCGTTCGTCATCGAGGATTCCGCCCACAGATCAGCGGCAACGTGAAAGGAAGGGTGAGTAGATGAGCCAGGCAGTTGTGAAGGAGCCGGTCGTTGCTACCGGAGACCAGTTGCGTGTCCCGGCACCGGCCCTCGAAGTTCGCGACCTCGTCACCGAGTTCCGTACGGAGAAGGGCAATCTGAGAGCAGTCAACGGTGTCTCGTTCTCGGTGCAACGCGGCGAGGTTCTCGCTGTGATCGGGGAGTCGGGTAGTGGCAAGAGCGCGATGCTCCGCTCCATTCTCGGCATCCAGCCGCCGAGCACTCTCATCGAAGGTGAAGTGCGACTCGGGGGCCGGGACCTGCTCGCGATGAGCAGCCGGGAGCGCCGGCGCGTCCGTGGACGTGACGTCGCGATGGTTTTCCAGGACCCGCTGACGGCGCTCGATCCGGTCTACACAGTCGAGCAGCAGCTGGTGGAGACGATCCTCGTCCATCAGAAGATGTCTCGCTCTCGTGCCCGGGCACGGGCGCTGGAACTGCTCGAACTCGTTCAGATCCCGTCGCCGGAAACGCGGCTGAAGGCGTATCCGTCCGAGTTGAGCGGCGGCATGCGGCAACGCATCGTGATCGCGATGGCGATCGCCGGAACCCCACAGGTGCTGCTCGCTGACGAGCCCACCACTGCTCTGGATGTCACCGTGCAGGCCCGGATGATCCGGCTGTTCCGCCGGATTCAGATGGAAGCCGACATGGGACTCATCGTGGTCACCCACGACCTCGGTGTCGCGGCCGAACTGGCCGATTGCGTTGCGGTGATGTATGCCGGGCGGATCGTCGAGTACGGCACAGCCAAGGAAGTGCTGTCGAATCCGCAACATCCCTACACGGAAGGATTGATCGAGGCGAATGTCCGGCCCGGGCAGGATTCGCGTCCGCGGGCGATCATCGGGGCGCCGCCGAGCTTGAAGCGGCTCCCGCCGGGTTGTTCGTTCGCGCCGCGATGCCCGGAAGCCGTCTCGGAATGCTGGTCGGAGCTACCGGCATTGGCGGAGATCGGCGAAAAGCGATTCAGTCGCTGTGTTTTCAGCCCACGTGCCATGATGGCACACAGTACCAGGGAGAACTGACATATGCGGATAGGATTGGTGCGCCGTAGCAGCCGCGCCTCTGCACCTCGTCGGCTACGGCTTCTTGCCCTCGGCCTTGCTGGAACGATCGCACTCACCGCGTGTGGGACCGCAAGCGGGTCGGATGGTGGGGAACAGGTTCTGCGGATCGCGATGTCGGCGGGAAACATTCCCTACCCCGCGACTCCGCCCAACGAAGGATACGAGGGATATCGATTTGTCGGGAACAACATCTACGATGCCTTGACTCGTCTGAATCTCGATCAGGCCGAGGAACTTCCGACGCCGCAGCCGTCTCTGGCCGAATCGTGGGAGTCGAGTGAGGATCTGACGGCCTGGACGTTCAAGCTGCGGGAGGGAGTCAAGTTCCACGACGGCACGGACTTCAACGCCGACGCGGTGATCTTCCAGTTCGATCGGATGCGCAATCCCGACTTCGAATACTATTCCGCCACCGATGCCGGACGCGGCGCGGCCGCATTCCGCTTCATCTCCGGCTGGGAGAAGATCGACGACTACACCGTCACGATCCGGACGTCGCAGCCCTACGCCTGGGTGCCGTGGGACGTGGCGTCGATCTTCATCCCCAGCCCGACCAAGGTCAAGGAAGTCGGCAACGACGCCTACAACCAGTCTGCGACGGGAACCGGCCCGTTCGTCATGACCGAGTACGTCGACGGCGAAGTGATGGAGCTGACCCGCAACGACGACTACTGGGGCAATGTGCCGAAGCTCGACAAGATCGTCCTGTACCCGCAGGCCGAGGCCGCGTCGCGGTTCGCCGCGCTCACGTCCGGTGAGGTGGACTGGGCCGAAGTGCCGGCACCGGATTCGCTCGCCCAGCTCGAAGCGGAAGGCTTCAACATTCAGCTCGGCAAGTACCCGCACGGAATCATGCCTCGGTTCAACCAGTTCCGGGCACCGTTCAAGGACAACCTGGCGCTCCGGCAGGCACTGAACTTCGCGCTGGACCGCGAAGGCACCGCCGCGTTGATCAACGATGTGGGCTACCCGGCTTCGCAGTGGGTGTACGACGGGCATCCCGCGTTCGACGTGGACAACAACTCCGGGTACACCTACGACGTCGAGAAGGCCAAGAAGCTCCTGGCCGATTCGGGAACCCAGCCGGGATCTCTGAAGCTGACGATGGCCTACCCGACGGGTGGCTCCGGGAACATGTTCCCCGACGTGATGATGCAGAAGCTCCAGGCGGACTTCGCGGCGATCGGGGTCGACGTGACGCTCGAGCCGATGGAGTGGAACACGCTGCTCACCGCGAGCCTCGAAGGGCTCGACAAGCCGCAGTGGCAGCACATCGACATCCTGTGGGCGTCGCCGGCGGCGGGGATGATGCCGTCGCTGTACTCGAGCTCCTTCATGTGTGTCCTCCCCGGTGGTTCGCCCAATGCGGCGGGCACGTGCAACCAGAAGGCCACGGACGCACTGCTCACCGCCGCGCAGCAGCCCGATGTGGCCGAGCAGGACCGCTATCTCCAGGACATGATGGGTGCAGCCGTCGACAATGCCGACTTCTTGTTCTGGATGCACGATCTGAACCTGCGCGTGCTCTCGCCCAGGGTTCAGGGATACGTACATCCGCAGTCCTGGTGGGTGGATTTCACCACCATCTCCATGGAATAGATTCGAGGGGGAGTCAATGCTCTCGGTGATCTTGAGACGTACCGCGCTGGCGGTGCCCACGCTCTTCGGTGTATCCATCGTCGTCTTCCTGCTCATGCAGGTTCTGCCCGGTGACCCGGTCGCCTCCTTCATGACCGAGGATTCGACCGACGCCGAACGTCAGGCCATGCGGGCCGAACTCGGCCTCGACCGACCCCTGCCGGTTCGCTATCTCGACTGGCTGACGGCCGCCTTCCAGGGCGATCTCGGATATTCCCTGCAACGGCGCAGGGAAGTCCTCGATCTGCTGACCCAAGCGATCGGCAACACGCTCGTCCTCGCCCTGGCCTCCGCGGTGTTCGGCATCGTCGCCGGCGTCGCAATCGGATTCGTCGCAGGTGTCCGCCGTGGGTCCGTCGTGGACCGGGTGGTGTCGGTGATCAGCTTGTCTGGCTTGAGCATCCCGTCGTTCTTCCTGGCGATCGTGCTCCTGGCGGTGTTCTCCGGAGGCCTGAAGTGGTTCCCGTCCGGTGGGGCGGTCCTCGACGAGGGGCTCGCGACGGCGCTGCAGCACCTGACGCTTCCCGTCCTCGCCGGATCACTGGTCACGATGGCGATCACGGCCCGGGTGACCCGGGCGAGTGTCGTCGACGTGTACAGCTCGGACTTCATCGAGACACTGCGAGCGAAGGGCCTGAGCTCCACGCAGATCAACCGGCACGTGATGCGGAACGCGATCTCCCCGGTGCTCACCACGTCCGGCGTGCAGATCGGTGCGCTGCTCGGCGGATCGGTTCTGGTGGAGACGATCTTCCGCTGGCCCGGCATGGGAATGCTCGTGTTCAACGCGATCTCGTCGCGTGACCTCCTCGTCGTGCAGGGCGCCACCCTCGTGATCGCCCTCTGCTTCGTCCTGATCAACCTGGCCGTCGATCTCGCACAGGCGGCGATCGATCCCCGAGTGAGAGCAGGTGTCGCATGACCACTCTTCTTCTGCAACAAGGACCACTCGCCGGCAGCGCGCCGACGACCGAATCGAAGGTGGAGGCGGAGCGACTCCGCGAAGCGTGGCTGGCGCAGGAAGAGAGCGTTCGCAGCCAGTCGTTCTGGAAGGAGACCGGCCGCCGATTCCTCGCCAACAAGGTCGGCGTCGGTGCCGCGGCCGTCGTGCTGCTCCTGGTCCTCGCGGCAATCTTCGCGCCGCTGATCACGAGCCACGACCCGCTTGTCGGGAACCCCGCGGACCGCCTGCTCGGGGTGTTCAGCGGAGGGCACATCCTCGGCACCGACGAACAGGGCCGGGACATGTTCGCCCGCATCGTCTACGGCGGACGGCTGTCGCTGGTGGCCGGCTTCGTGCCCACCCTCGTCGCGGCACTGATCGGCACCGCGATCGGCGTCACGGCGGGCATGGTCGGAGGACTCATCGGCAGCGGTCTGATGCGCGCAATGGATGTGCTGTACGCATTCCCGGCCATCCTGCTGGCCATCGCGGTCGGAGCGTCCCTCGGCCCCGGCCTGACCAACACCGTGATCGCCGTGACGATCGTGTTCATCCCCCCGGTCGCACGTGTCGCGGAATCGGCGACCCGCCGGGTCGTCTCCCGCGAGTACATCGAGGCCGCCCGGCTGACCGGAGCATCGCGCATCCGGATCGCCCGCAGCCAGGTGCTGCCGAACGTGCTGAACGACATCATCGTCTACTCGTCGGGCCTGGTCGGCGTCGCGATGATCACCGCGGCGAGCCTGAGCTTCCTGGGCCTGGGCTCCCCGCCGCCGGCACCGGAGTGGGGCTACATGCTCAACAGCATGCGTGGCGCGCTCTACGTCGAGCCGCTGGTGGCCATGATTCCGGGCATCTTCATCTTCCTTGCCTCGGTCGCATTCAACATGGCGAGCGACGCCCTTCGCGAAGCAATGGATTCGCGTCTGTGACAAGACGATCGACGGAAGGAGCGTGAAATGACCGTCACGACTGAAAATCCCGATCTATCCACGCCGAAGTCCCGGCACCCGGTTCTGGAAATCCTCGACGTCTCCAAATCGTTCGCCGTGCGGGACGGATTCAGAACCCGCTCGCTGTCGGCCGTGGACCACGTGTCGCTCTCGGTCGACGAGGGCACCACACTCGGCATCGTCGGCGAATCGGGCTGTGGCAAATCGACACTCGCCCGGATCATCGTCGGTCTCCACACGGCGAGCACCGGTGAGATCATCTTCGACGGCAAGCAGATCTCGACCACCGGCAAGCGCGACCGCGCCGCCGTCGAGCAGATGCAGATGGTGTTCCAGGACCCGTCGTCCGCTCTCAATCCCAGGGCCACCATCAGCGAGTCGATCGCCTTCCCGCTGCGGGTGCAGGGTGTCGCCGCCGACGAGATCGACAGACGCGTCGCGAAGGTCATGGCGGACGTGGGCCTGCCCAGCAACTACGCCGGCAACTACCCGCATCAACTCAGCGGCGGGCAGCGCCAGCGCGTGAACATCGCTCGCGCACTGGCGTTGCAGCCCAAGCTGATCGTCCTCGACGAGGCGGTCTCGGCACTCGACAAGTCGATTCAGGCGCAGGTGCTGAATCTGCTCGAGGACCTGCAGGAAGAGTACGGGCTCACCTACGTCTTCATCAGTCACGATCTCAACGTGATCGAGTACATCAGCGATCGCATCGCGGTGATGTACCTGGGACAGGTCGTCGAATCCGGTGCCGCGTCGGACCTCTACGAGCATCCCCTGCATCCGTACACCCAGTTGCTGTTCTCCTCCATTCCGAATCTCGATCCCGACGAGAGCCGGCGCGACGATCCGGAGGCCGTCGACGCGGGCGAGATTCCCAGCCCGCTGAACCCTCCGAGCGGGTGCCGGTTCCGGACCCGATGCTCGTTCGCCCACGACCGGTGCGCGAGCGAGGCGCCGGTTCAGGTCGAGGTGTCGGCCGGGCACGCCGTCGCTTGCCACCTCTACCCGGAAGGAGGTGCGCGAGACCTCGTCGAGTTCCTTCCAGGAGTTTCCGAGCAGTGAAATCGAGAAAGGCACCAATGATGGCTGTTTCACCGAACGACATGGTTGCGGCGATCCTGTCGGCCGCACAGCTGACCGTGAGCGAACGCGAATTCGACACCATGGTCAGGGACTATCCGGTCATGCGGGCAGCGGCGGACTCGCTGTACCTCCCGGAACTCGAGTTCGTCGAGCCGGCCGTGACCTTCGATTCGAGGACTGCATTTCTTCCCGTGTAGGCGCTGAAGCTCAGAAAGGAAAACTCCTGTGACAAGCGATATTCCGCTGACGATCAAAGAGGCCGCGGAGGCGCTGCGATCGGGCGAGACGACGTCGGTGGCGATCACCGAGACCGTGCTCGCCCGGGTGGAGCGGCTCAACGACGAACTCGGTGCCTATGTCACCGTCACCAAGGATCAGGCCCTCGAACAGGCGGCCGCCGCAGACGCGGATCTCGCTGCCGGGAAGGACACCGGTCCGCTGCAGGGAATTCCGCTTGCGATCAAGGACATCATCGCGATGCGGGGCGCAGGTACCACGGCCAACAGCCGCATCCTCGACGGCGGCTGGTGCCCGGACCACGAGGCCCCTGTGGCGGCACGCCTGCGGGCCGCCGGGTCCGTCTTCGTGGGTAAGTCGACCACCAGCGAGTTCGCGCTGGGTCTTCCGGACCCGGACAAGGGCTTTCTCGTACCGCACAACCCGTGGAATGTCGCCCACACGCCCGCAGGTTCGAGTTCGGGCACCGGAATCGCGGTCGCGGCCGGGTTGGCGCTCGGCGGTCTCGGAACCGACACCGGCGGATCGGTGCGCGGCCCCGCGGCCGCGAACGGCCACACCGGCCTGAAGGTGACCTTCGGACGTGTGCCGAAGAGCGGCGTGGTCCCGCTCGGGTACAGCCTCGACAGCATCGGGCCGATGGCCCGCAGCGCGTACGACTGCGCACTCATGCTCGAGGTGATGGCCGGACACGATCCCAGTGACCCGAACGCCGCCGACGTGCCCGTTCCCGCGTACTCCGCGCAGCTCGACGGGGACGTCGACGGGCTGAAGATCGCGCTCCCGATGCCGTACTTCTTCGACCACGAGATGCTCGACCCTCAGGTGCGCGAAGCTGTCCTGGCAGCGGTCGGCCGGCTGGGCGAGATGGGTGCGGCCGTGGCGGAGACCAGCCTGCCCTACGCCGCGGAGGCCAAGGAAGCGAACCACATCATCCTGGTCGCCGAGGCATTCGCGTACCACCGCAACAACCTCGTCTCGCGCTGGTCCGACTACGGCGCGTTCACCCGCCCCGCCCTCGCCCGCGGAGCCTTCTTCTCCTCCGCCGACGTGATGCAGGCGAACAGGCTGCGGACCGCATTCTCCGCGGAAGTGGCCGCGCTGCTCCGCGAGCACGACGTCATCGTGACGCCCGCCGCGGTCACGCCGGCGGAGCGAGCCGACACGATGGACGTCAGCAAGCGACTCAGCCAGCCCAGCTACACCGGCCACTGGAATCTCACCGGCCTGCCCGCAGTCGCCATTCCCGTCGGACTCAGCGCCGAGGGACTGCCCATGTCGATGCAGATCATCGGGCGGCCGTTCGCCGAAGCGACGGTCCTCAAGGTCGCCGACGCCCTGCAAAGCGTCACGGATTGGCACCTGCTGGTGCCGCCGATCGCTCAACCCGCCGCTGTGTGACAACGGGCTCCGCCCGGTGACCGCACACACCGGGCGGAGCGCGTGCCGTCCAGACCGATGAATGGAGGATCGATGGATCAAGACGTTTCGAAGGCCCGAACGCTCGAGATGCTGGAGCTCGCAGGACTGACGATCCCCGAGGACGAGGTTCCCTACCTGGTCGAGGCGTTCGAGCAGTCCCGCTTCCACGCCGACCGCGTCCGGTCGATGGCGCAGACTCGTTACGACGAACCGGCCATCGTGCTGCGTGTGGGGACGGTGTCCGCATGACCACCTATCGGACAATCGCAGGGAGCGCGGCCCAACTGCGCAGTGGTGAGATCACCGCGGTCGAACTCGTGGAGGAGTCGATCGCCAACGCCGACCGCACCGACATGGAGATCGGCGTCTACCTGCGGCGTTTCGACGACGAAGCGCGTGCCGCAGCCGAGAAGACCGACGCCGCTCTGAAAGCCGGGAACGACCCGGGACCGCTCGCCGGGATTCCGCTGGGCGTCAAGGACATCATCGCGACCGAAGGTGCCCCCACCACCGCGCAGAGCCTGGTGCTCGATGCGGAATGGTCGGCGGCACTCGGCGATGCGCCGGTGGTCGCGCGACTGCGTGCGGCGGGCGGCGTCATCACCGGCAAGACCACCACCATGGAGTTCGCGACCGGCGTCCCGGATCCGGAGAAGCCGTTCCCGATTCCCGTCAACCCCTGGGATACGGCGCGCTGGGCGGGCGGGTCGAGTTCCGGGACCGGCAGCGGTGTCGTCGTCGGCGCCTTCCTCGGGGGACTCGGCACCGACACCGGGGGCAGCATCCGGATGCCGGCCGCGTTCTGTGGTATCTCGGGGCACAAGCCGACGTTCGGGCTCGTACCGAAGTCGGGATGCGTCCCGCTCGCATACAGCCTCGACAACATCGGGCCCATGGCCCGGACGGCCGAGGACTGCGCGATCATGCTGAACGCCCTCGCCGGGTTCGACCCCAGCGACGCGTGCAGCGCCGACGTCGCAATACCCGACTATGTGGGAATGCTCCAGCCCGATCTCACCGGGCTGCGCGTCGGAATCGACACGCTCGAGCGCTTCCCGACCTCCTTCGACGAGCCGGAAGTCTTCGCTGCGCTGCGTGCCGCGGCCGAAGTTCTCGAATCACTGGGCGCGACCGTCGTCGAAGTTCAGGTGCCGTACTACGAGGAACTCTGTTCGGCGGCGCGGATCACGTCGAGGTCGGAGTCGTTCGCGTATCACGCGGACGATCTGGCCGCGCGGTGGGACGACTACTTCCGTTCGACGCGCCGAGGGGTGAGCGGAGGCGCGTTCTACACCGCAGCCGAATACGTTCAGGCGCAACGAGTCCGACGCGTCGTCCAGCGGGCGCTCGCCGAGCTCTACACGACGGTGGATCTGGTGATCACCCCGACCGCGACGGTGTCGGCGTTCCTGATGGACAGCCTCGATTCGCTGCAAGGGGAGCGGTTCGTGGCGCTGAAGACGAACTACTGGAACGGCTCGGGAAACCCGGCGCTGTCGGTGCCGATGGGGTTGTCGGCCACCGGGATGCCGTTCGGAATGCAGATCATCGGCCGCCACTTCGAGGACGGGACCGTGCTTCGCGTCGGTGACGCCTACCAACGCCGAACGACATGGCACGAACGCGTTCCCGCCGGCACGCAACTCGTCGCTGCCGGATCGGAGGAATGACATGGCGGAAACACGAATTCTCTCGGGGACCGCGGAGAAGATCGGGGTCCTGGCTGCGGTCGCCGGACTGGATCTGACCGCTCAACGGATCGACGCGCTGAAGGCCTCGGTCGAGGACATGTGGCTGGCGGCGGCACGTGTGCGCGCGATCGACCTGGGTGAGGTCGCGCCGGCTGCCGCGTTCGACCCGGAATGGACGTGACGATGCAGCCGTACGAACTCACCATCCAAGAAGCCTCGCAACGTATGGCGGAAGGTTCGCTCACCGCCGTCGAACTCACCGAATCCAGCCTCGACCGGATCGGGGAAGTCGAGCCGGCCTTGAACGCGTTCGTCGCGGTGACCGGCGATACCGCGCTCCGGCAGGCCGAGGAGGTGGATGCGGCACGACGCGCCGGCGTCACGTTGGGGCCGCTCGCCGGCATCCCCATCGGCGTCAAGGATCTCTACGACATCGGCGGGATCCCGACGACGTCGAGTTCCCGGGTCCGAGCCGACTACGTTCCCGACCGGGATTCGACGGCCGTGGACAAGCTGCGGCGGGCCGGATCCGTGCTGGTCGGCAAGACTCACACGCATGAATTCGCCTACGGTGGAATCACTCCCACCACGCGGAACCCCTGGAACACCGGCCACATTCCCGGAGGTTCGAGCGGTGGCTCTGCTGCCGCCGTGGCAGCGGGGGAGTGCATGGCCGGTCTCGGCAGCGACACCGGCGGTTCGATTCGAATGCCGGCCGCTGCGTGCGGTGTATTCGGGATCAAACCGACCTACGGGCTGGTATCGCGGCGCGGCGTCACGTCGCTCTCGTGGTCGCTGGACCATGTGGGCCCGTTGACCCGCACCGCGCTCGACTCCGCATATGTCCTGGACGCGATGGCGGGGTACGACTCCGGTGATCCGGCCTCGGCCGATCGGCCACCGGTCCAGTACGCCCAAGGGGTGCTCGCCGCCGCCGGCCGAGACGTCGAACTGCGAATCGGGTTCCCGCAGAACTACTTCACCGATCGGGTCCAACCCGAAGTTCAAGAGGCAGTCGAACGCGCGGTGGAGGAACTGGTCGGGCTGGGGGCGACCACTGTTCCGGTGGAGATACCGTTCGCCGACGAGTTCGCGGCGGTCTCGCGGCTCATCGTCGGGGCCGAGGCTGCGGCGTATCACCGGACGATGCTGCGCGACCGTGCGGACCTCTACACCGACCAGGTGCGAACGGCACTCGAAACCGGCTCGCTGGTGATGGCCACGGACTACATCGATGCTCTGCGGGTCCGAGCGTTGATCCAGGACGCGTGGAAGGTCATGTTCGACGGGATCGACTGTCTCGCGGCGCCGGTCTCGCCGATCGTCGCGCCACCGGTCGAACTGGGCCCGATCGAGTGGCCGGACGGCACGGTCGAGGAGTCGGCGCGTGCGATCGGCCGGTTCTCGGCACCGGCCAATCAATTGGGTCTTCCCGCTGTGGCCGTGCCCGTCGGAGTCGCCGACGGCATGCCGATCGGGATGCAGTTGATCGGGCGTCCCTTCAGCGAGCTGCCGCTGCTGTGTGCCGCTGCGGCATACGAAAGTCTTTCCACCGTAAGGCGTCCCGTGGACGTGTGCGTCCGCTGAGAAGGGAGGACAGGCGTGGCGACGTCGCTTGTCGTCGAAAATGAGACATCGTCGCCGCGAGGACTACCGATCGGCTTTCACCTGTTCTCGATGCTGGCAGGTTTGTCGCTGGGCCTCACTGCACCGCTGACGGCCGGATTCGCGGTTGCTTTGGGGTCCAGCGCCTTCCAAGCGGGTCTGTCGGTGGCATCGCTCACCGCGGTGGTGTTCGTGATGGACATCTTCGGGACGCGACTGCTTCCGTATATCGAGGCGCGGCGCTCGATCTGCTTCGGGATGGCGTTGTGGAGCATCGGCTCCTTCGGTTCGGCACTGTCGCCGAACATGCCGGTCATGGCTTCGTTCCGGCTGCTCCAGGGCCTCGGGCTGGCATTCTTTGCGTCCGCGGCGCCTCAGGCCGCGGTGGCGATGGCGGGTCCGGGCAATGTGGGGAAGGCCCTGGGGCGGTTCACGGCATGCATGGCATTGGGTTCGGTGGTCGGCCCGCTGGGCGGGGGTGCCCTCGCGGCGATCGGCACCGGAGACACGGGTCTGCGCATCGCATTCCACGTGTGCGGGGTACTGGCCGCTTTGTGTGCAATCGGGGTGTGGTGGGTGATCCCCGAACACGGGGCCGGCTTTCCTTCGACGGAGCGACCGCGGCTGAGTCTGCCGCGGTTGCCGGGAATCCTCCGACCGAGGTCGCTGATGGGGCTCGGCCTCGGTGCGACCGGCCAGGGGGTTCGGAGCGCGCTCGCGATCACGCTCCTGCCGTTGGTGGCGGTCGAGGACTTCGGGTTGTCCTCCGTGGGGATCGGTGTGGTCCTGTCGTGCATGTTCCTGCTGGAGGTGGTGATCATGTCGGTGGGAGGCGCTGCGTCCGACCGACGAGGCAGACGGCCGATCCTGACCGCATCTTCGATCTTGGGAGTGGGTGCGGTAATGGCCGGGGTCGCGGCGCTGTTTCTCGAATCGGTGCCGTTGTTCATCGGGGCGGTCATCGTGCTGGGCGTCGCGTGCGGCGGAATGATGTCGCTGCCGCCCGCGATGGCCGTGGATTTGGCCAGTAGGCCGCAGGTCGGCCTGGCGAGCTATCGCATCTCGAAGGATTTCGGATTCACCTTCTACACGGTCCTGATCGGGGGAGCGATCGGGGCGTTGGGGTCGGCCGCAGCGCTGGCCTTGTGCGCAGTGTGTTTTGCGGTCGTGCTGGTGCTGGCGCTGGCAGTGGGGGAGACACTTCCACCCCACACGTGACGAAAACTTCACAAACCGGACCACCATCGGCAACGCCGACGACGAAAACTGGGTGGCCGGCGGCAGTTCACGACTCCTGCCGCCGGCGTCGTCGACTGTGTCGCAGGTGGAGGTGACTGTGTCTCCTTACAGTGGGGGAACCGCGGTGCGTTCGAAGATCGGAGCGCTCTTCTGGGTGCGTGACCTGCTGCGCGCCGAGGTCCTGTCGGGGCGCTTCGCGCAGAACCCACTACCGGCCGAGGACCGGCTTCAGAGCAGGTACGGTGTCGGCCGCGCCACCATCCGCGAGGCGCTTCGCATACTCACCGAGCAAGGCCTCATCGAGAGAGTCCGTGGAGCAGGCACTTTCGTCGTCTGCCCCGAGGTATTCAGGCATCGGGTCGTGAACTCGTGGGACCTGGTGCAGAATTCCGAGGCCGGCCCGAACCGGGTCGCCTTCAAACTCACCCACCTCGAACTGATGCCCGCCCCTCATCACGTCGCAGCCAAACTGGAGGTCGACGACGATGACGACGTCATCGTGTTCGAGCAGATCAGCTTCCTCGACGGCAGCCTGCTCAGCCTGCGCTGCGGATGGTGGCCCGCGGACCTGCTCAGCGCAGCGCTGGAGGAAGGCGCCGACCTCGACCGGTCGCCCTACGAAATCCTGGAACGCATGGGGAAGGTGCTGGTCGGCGACACCGATCTCATCGTCAGCGCATCCGTGGCAGACGAACACATCGCACAGCTCCTGGGAGTCGGCACCGGCGCCGCACTGCTCGACACCGAACGCGTCATCTACAACCTCGATGGGCGGCCGGTGGAGTTCAGCATGTCGCACGCGCGGGGTGACCGGATCACGATGGGGACCTCCATGCGTTCGCTGCACGAGCGTTGAGCAGCTTGTTGGTGTCTGTGTATCGGGCATACCGTCCCCGTCGATGAGTGACCGTGCAGCCGAATCTTCCGCAGGCGATAGCATCTGTCTCGATGTGTCCGTGTATCGATGAAGGAAGTCGTCGTTGACCGATGACAGGGTTGGCCCAGAGATCAACACCTGGGAAGAGATGGCCGCGTGGATGGTCACCTCGTTCACGGATCAGCCGGTCGGCCTGATCATCGATTACGGACCGAGTGATTATGTTCAGTACTTCGACGATGAGGAATTCGAAGACCGAGAGGTCGAGCGAGTTGTGTGCGCGCAGGTGCACGTGCTTTCGGACGGCGTATTAATGGTTCGGCGTTCGCAGACCGTGCTCGAGCGTCTGCGTCTCGACGATCACGCAGTCGCCGGGTTGGAGCTGGACCGCTGGTTCTTCGACGACCATTTCGAGGACTGCACGGACGGCTATGTCTTCACGCGCGATATCGAACTGGCTGCTGACGCTTGCGTTTCATGGTTTCGGGATGTGCCGGGTGCGCCTGCTCTCGACCAGCTTGGCTGTGACTACGAGTATCCGGTTTCGCTTCCCCATCACGATCGGGCTCGGTGACGTGCTCTCCACCTAATCGTTGATGTGCTCGTCGACGGCGCGGTCACAGTTCGATCCCTAGGCGGTCGTTTGCTCCCGTGGACGGGTACCCCGCGAAGGGTCAGCCGGTGATTCCTTGACGGGGTTCCTCGTGACGGGGGATTCTGAACGTCAGCGTCACGGAGGGGACTGGTCATGATTCCGACGCTCGCCGGCGTTCACCATCTGAAATTGCCTGTCGCCGATCTCTCGCGATCGGTCGAGTGGTATCGGACGCGACTCGGGTACGAGGTGGCGGTCGAGTTCCACGAAGAGGGTCGACTCGTGGGTGTTGCGATGCGGCACCCGGCAGGCGGGCCGATGATGGCACTTCGACTCGACCCGGAGAAGGCTGCAGCAGCGGCAGGATTCGACTACTTCTCGATCGGTGTGCCCGACCGCGATGCCCTCGAAGCGCTGGCAGAACATCTCGACCAGCTCGGCGACCAGCACGGTGGAGTGCATTTCGCCTCGATCGGTTGGATCCTTCCTCTCCTGCACGATCCCGACGGGCACGAAGTGCGGTTCTACACGGTCGAATCGCATACCGAAACCCCGGAATCGGAAGTGCGCACGGTTGTGAACCCGGTGGAGTCGGCGGCAGATGAAGAAGCGCGCCGCGGACCTCGCTGATTGTTTCGAAAGGCCGGGGCTCGAGCCGTGGGTGACAAACTCGACCGTGGGTTTCGGTGATGGTGTCCGCCGCTGCACGTACTTGCACGAAGTCGTGTTCTTCGAAAACTGTGCGGGGATCGAAACTTACAAGATCAAATTTCTGTCTTCAGTCTTTGTTTGTGGCGGCCACGCAGTTGATACCGACGGGTGGTTTACGCAGCGAGACGTGCGGTCGCGATACAACCCTGTAGCCGGGTATGTGTGACGCAGGGTATCGGGGCGTTCATGCCCCTCGAGGCGGTATCGGGATGTGTCGATCGGACCGCTGTCTGGCAAATTGTGATAGATCATCAAACCGGGGCTAAAGTCCCGTAACGGAGACGGGTCGACCGTCGATTGATCGTTGAACTATGCCGACATCTGTAGCAACACCGCTCCCGGATGCGCGGCCCAGACCCGACCCCGAGGGACGCCCGTGCAGTTACCGTCGAACTTCGACTTCACCGAGTATTCGAGCTCGCGGGACGGAACCGATACTCCTTCGTTGAATCCGAGTACGGCAGGGTGGGGATCGGATGCTCCCACCTTCGGATTCTCGTCCGACCCGTTCGGAGGTTCAGCCGGCTCCTCGATGGCGGCGCCGGCCGACATGTTCGCCCTCCAGCAGACCCCCGTCTCGGCAGGTGTTGAACAGGGACGCACGCCGGTCGGGTGGGCGGCTGGTGCCGCAGCCGTCGCACTCGTGGGTCTGGTGTTCGCCCTCGTCGCCGTCAACGGTGGATCGGTCCTGTTCGCGGCAATCGGCTGGGTCATGTCGGTACCCGCAGCGTTCCTGTTGGCCAAGCACATCTCCGCAGACACGACGCAGCGCACCCGCGCCGTCTACCAGCCGTCAGTGTTTCCTCGGATCGTCTACTGGTCGGCAGTGGCACTCACCGGTTTGGGAATCCTGCTCAACGCGTGGCAGATCGCGGACTGGGCAGGCCGTCTGTGAAGAAGCTTGCAGTACTCGGCGCCGCACTCATCGGTTGCCTGCTCCTCACGCCGTCGGCATCGGCTCAGCCCACCGAGTCGGCAGTCTCGGACTTCGGCGGCTGCCTCGCCGCGCAACGCGAAGGCGACCTGCTGCTGATGATCGACGAGTCGGGCAGCCTGCAGCAGTCCGATCCGGATGCCGCTCGCGTTCAGGCCGCGAACTACCTGCTCGAGCAGCTCAGCACCTTCGGGAGCGCGGCAGGTGTCTCCCTCGACGTGGCCGTAGCCGGGTTCTCCTCCGATTTCACCGTGCACGCGCCGTGGACACGACTCGACGCCGGATCGCTGCCCGAGCTGAAGGATGAGGTCGACGCATTCCGCTCGCGCACCGCGGGGCTGGATACCGACTACTGGACCGCACTCGATGGCGCGCGGAGCGCACTCGCCGACCAGGCGCAGTCGGGGACGGCGTGCCAGGCCATCGCGTGGTTCTCCGACGGCAAACTCGACTTCAGCACGCGCGACGGCGAGAAGCCTTACGCACCCGGTATCTCCTTGAGCACGGACGAGGGTGTCGCACAGGTCGTGGCGGTTGCCCGCGAATCGATCTGCCGCCCTGCCGGTATCGCCGACCAGGTGCGATCGTCCGGTATCGCGACCTTCGCGGTGGGCTTGGCGAACGGGACGGCAGCGGCCGCCGACTTCGACCTGATGCGAGCTATCGCGACCGGCGCGCCCGCTGCCGGTCAGGCGTGCGGCGCACGGACGCAGCCGTCCCCGGGCGACTTCTACCTGGCTCAGAACATCGACGACCTGCTGTTCGCATTCGACGCGTTCTCCAGCCCCGGCCAGGCGCCGTTGGAGAACGAGACCGGTGTCTGCGCGTATGAGGTGTGCGACGCGGGTAAGCACCGATTCGTCCTCGACGATTCGATCGGCTCGGTCGCCGTGCTCGCCTCTGCCGACACCGAGGGGCTCGTGCCGACGCTCGTCGCACCCGACGGCACCGAGCTGCCGATGAAGCAAACCGCAGCTGCGGCCACGACTGACGTCGCAGGTGTCGGTGTCGAATACCGCTGGCTGTCAGAGCGGTCGGTGTCGTTCACGATGCAGAAGCCGGACGGCGAATCCGGCGAGTGGCAGGGCATGTGGGCACTCGTCTTCGTGGACCCCGACGCGTCGCATGCCGATGCGCGATCGAAGTCGAACATCCACATCTCCGGCAATCTCTTCCCTGCTTGGCTCGGCCAGGATGTGACTGCCATCCACGCGGGAGAAACGACGTCCGCCGTGCAGCTGGGCATCGTCGATTCCGATCGCCAGGAGATCGACCCGTCCGAGCTGTTGGGTTCGGCGTACCTGTCGGTCTCGATCACCGACGCAGCCGGGGTGGATCACCCACTGGCTTCCCGTATTTCGAAGGACCGCATCGACGCTCCCATCGAACTGGACTTGACGAACATTGCACCGGGTGAGGCCACGTTGCGGCTGGCGCTCGAGGTCACGACGGCCGATGCGACCGACAAATGGGGCACCCTGATCGCGCCGGGTACGGACCTGGCACCGCAGTTCGTGGACGTGCCGCTCACGATCGCTCCGCCGATCGGATATCCGACGCTGCCGAACCGGATCGACCTCGGCACGGTGGAAGGAGCCGGCACATTCGCACGCGAGGTGCCGATCACCGGACCCGGTTGCGTGTGGGCCGACGCCGCGTCACCCGCACGCGTCGACGCTGTACCGGACGGTGTCGGTGGTGCGGAGGTCCGAATTGCCGGTGCGACCTCTGCCGACAACTGCATCACGGTCGCGGAGGGCGAGACGGGTGTGGTGCCCATCGAGTTGGTCGTGCCCGAGGCCGGCAACGGCGCATTCAACGGGTCGGTCCGCCTGATGGTCGCCCCGACGGGCGAACCCGATCGTGCAATGCCCGTCGACGTGCCGTTCACGTCGGAATTGCTGAAGCCGCTCGACACCGGTCGATTCTGGCTCGTGTTCGCTATCGTGTTCGCCCTCGGTGTGGCGATTCCGCTCGCGCTGCTCTACTTCCTCAAGTGGCGTGAGACGAAGATTCCGGCCGAGACGTTGAAGGCGCAGAGTTTCCGGGTCACCATCTCCGACGGTCGGCTCCACCGAAACGGGAGAGCGTTCGCGCTCGAGGGTACCGACCTGCGCGACCCCGTCCGCGGCCTGGACAAGCCGGCACGCAAGCTCGCGGTCGACGGTGCCGAGCTCGAAACCCGAATGGGCGCATCGCCGGTCGGGACCGGGTACGTGGTCGTGCGTGCGCCCGGAATGCTCGGCGCATCCGGTTCCACCCCGTCGACCGACCGCCACGGTAATGCGGTCCTTCCGCTGGCCGTGCACAACAACTGGGTTCTGTTGCACGACCCGGAAGGTCCCGCAGATCACGCGACGCTGCTGTTGCTCGTCGCCGGTGGAGCGTCGGCAGGACGTGTGCAGGAACTTGTCGACCAAGCCGGAAGACGCGCCGAAGGGCTGATCGGTGAGCTGAGGAAGCGGTCCGCGCAGACCGACGACCGTCCGCCTGCCTCGGGAGCCGGGCCCACCATGGCGCCTCCGGCGCCGGCCGCGGCGTCCCCGTTCGATCCGTTCGGTGTCCCGGCCGCGACCTCGGCGCCGACTTTCGGTGCGCCACCGTCGTTCGGCGGTTCGGGATCCGGTGCGTTGCCGCCGTCCCGACCGGCATCCCCTGGACAACCCTTCGACCCGTTCCGGCCGCCCGGTGCCTGACAGACGTACAGCTTCGAATTCTCTCGATATGGAAGGCCCGTAATGAGGCGTTTTCTTGTGGTGGGTTGCGGTGGATCCGGTGCCGTCACTCTCGCGTACATGATGGATCAGCTTCGCTCCGACCTCGCGGCAGTGGGTATCGACAAGATCCCCGGTGGCTGGCAGTTCGTCAGCGTCGACGTGCCCACCGCGCCCGAAGCCGGGCCGGACGGTCTCGGGAACGTGCGCGACCAGGGCGGCTACTACTTCGGCAGTGGGCCGCAGGGTGATTCGTATGCGGTACTCGACAACGCGCTCAGCAACCAGCTCGCTGCTCGCAACAGTCTCGGCGAAATCGCCACATGGGCACCGCGGGACCCGTCCGCGGTGACGGTGCCGATCGGATCCGGTGCCGGTCAGTACCGCGCGCTCGGGCGCATGATCACGCTGAGCAAGGCCGGGGGCATCCGCGACACGCTCCAGAACGCGTGGGACCAGCTGTTCACGGTGCAGACCGCCACCGAGATGTCCGCGCTCAACATTCCCGGTGGAGGAAGTTTCGAGCAGGAAGAATCCCCGATCGTCCTCGTCGTCTCGTCGATGGCCGGCGGCGCCGGCGCGTCGATGGCCCTGGACGTGTGCCGGCTGCTGACGTTGATTCCCAAGCTCGATCCGCGCCTCATGGGCGTGTTCATGGTTGCGCCGGACATCTTCGACGGCCTCGGTCGTAGCGCCACCACCGGTGTTCGCGCCAACGCGCTCGCGATGCTCGGTGAAATCGTGGCAAGCCAGCTCGGATCCGCCCGCGAGCACGACGTCGAGATCCTGCGCGCACTCGGTCAGCAGAGCGGTGCGGGGGAGAAGGTTCCGTTCGCTCGGGTGTTCCCGGTCGGGCGTCGCGTCGGTGTCGAAGGTGCGCCGTTCGGTGACGGCTCACAGAAGGCGATCTACCGCGGCCTCGCGCGCGGGCTCGCCGGAATGATGATGAGTGGCGCGGCGACTCGTCAGTTCGTGCAGTACGACCTGACCAACGGTGCCGGTCTGTCGGGGCAGCGCGACAACATCGGCTGGGGCGGTCAGTGGGACAATCTGCCGTGGGGCACCTACGGATTCTCGAGTCTGAGCATGGGCCGCGACCGCTACGCCGAATACTCCGCGCAGCGTCTGGCCCGTAGCGCAGTGGACCGGCTGCTCGAGGGCCATCGCAATCCCGCCAACGTTGCGTCGGACGACGACCAGGTCACCTCCATCCTCGACAGCCAGTGGCAGACCCATCTCGCAACGATGGGACTTCCTGCGGTGCAAGCAGATCAGCGTGCGGCTCAAATCGGGGTCGGTCCGTGGCTCACCCAAGTGGTGCTGCCCGCGGAGGACGGACTGCGGATGGCGCGGCAGATTGTCGAAGCGGAACTGCGGGCGTATCTTCCGTCGGGTAGTGGTCTGAGCGCCGCCCAATGGGTTCCGGAGATCACGCGGGTTCTGGGTGCCCGACGCCAGGCCTTGACGACCTCCGCGGAGCATCACGCGCTCGGCCACGCATTCCAATGGCACCGGACTCTCGCGGACAACATCGAGCGGGTCGTGTCGAAGGCGGTGTCGGATCTCGGCCTCCCGTACGCGACCGCACTGGTCAACCGCTTGTCGGTGCTCCTGAAGGATCAGGTGCGTGCCGGGGCGGAGGAGCTGGCGAAGCAGACCCCGGCGGACATCACCGCGCAGTCTGCCGACACCGCACAGATGCTGGCGTCGCTCAAGGGCAACATCGAGAGCGATGCCGACATCCTCGACCGCGTGCTCACCAGCTGCAGCCAGAACGTCTACCGGCAGTTGTATGCGTCCTTGTCCGGGAAGGTCGCCGAGGTCGCCACGGCGCTCGTGCCGGAGATCGTGCAACCGCTGCTCGACGCGCTCAACGAGTCCCAGACCGCTCTGCGGAAGGCACGCAGCAAGCCGGCGAGCGATGTCGGTCTCGCCCGGCTCGCGACCGACCAGTACGGCGCGTGGCCCGCGGACAAGGCCGACCGGGTACCGAAGCGGTTCGCCGAGGCCAACAACGAAGTGATGCTCACGCCGTCGGCGGACTTCATGGATCAGTACCGCACCGACCTTCCCCTGGCCGTTGAGTCCGACGGACTGGGAACGCCGCCGTTCGAGACCGCCGTGCAACGTGCGGTCGCGGATGTGGTGACCGGAGTCTGGCCCACGATCGACGGCAGCCGGTCGCCCGGCGAGGAACACCCCGTCCTCGAACGGACGTCGGCGTGGCGGACCCGTGCGTTCCCCTACGACCCCGGCACCCGCGAAGCGCTCGTCCCGTCCGCTGCACGCTACGACGTTCATGTTCGTCCGGCGGAAATCCTCGGCCGCGCAAGGCAGTTCGTGGCACGAACCGGCGAATCGTTCGACCGGTTCTGCCGGGTGTCGCTGCGCGAATACATCGAGGACATCACGGTGCCGGAGTACGCACTCGAGGAGCGGCGTGAGCGTCTGCGGTCGAAGTTCGTCGAGGCGCTCTCGCTCGCGCGGCCGCTCGCGAGTGTCAACCAGCAGGCACTCGAAGCTCTGCACCCCGGTCAGCAGATCGAGTACCGGTACAAGTTCACATCGGTGCCGTTCCTCAATCTTCCTGTAGCGGAAATGCTTTCGCAGGTGCTGCAGAAGAACCCGATGATCGACCACGAGACCCGGTCCGAGTTCACTCGGTTGCTGACCGAGGAGGACAAGCTCACCCGCATCGACATCTTCGGCTCGTACCCGAACTATTCGCCGCTCGCGTACGACTCGGTCATCGCGCCGGCTGCGAAGCAGTGGGCGGATTCCACTCCGGCTCAGCAGGAGGCGTTCTGGCAGTGGCGTCGTGCCCGACCCCTCGCCGCGTCGCTGCCGATGCACGACAGCGAACGGCGTGCACTCACCGCAGGTTGGTTCCTCGGGCTCGTCGTCGGGCGGCTGCGGTTGCCCGCTGAGCCGTACAACGAGCCGGTGCGCGTGTGGGACGCCGGTACCTCCGGGTGGGTCGATTTCCCGAATCCGCTGCTCACCCCGCCGGCGCGGTTCCTCGCCAACAACGATTGGTTCCCGGCGGTTCTCGAATCGGTCCTGCTCGCGATGGCGCGGTCGCACGAATCGCCGGTCATGAGCTCGATGCTGCCGTATCGCGTGCTGCGTGGGATCTACGACGCGTCCCCGGAGAAGCCGGCCAGCGGGATCCTCGAGGTGTCGGCCAAGTCGGTTCTGACGGAATGGCTGCGCATCGGCGACACGGGAACCGGTTGGCAGTCCCAGGTCGCCGATACCGGCCCGGATGTGTCGATCGACGTTCGAGCGAAGAACGCGATCACGTGGCTGACCGCGGTTCGGGATCTGGCAGGCACCCACTACATGGAACCGGGCCGGGACGGTGCTCCCGGTGGGGGCGTGTTCTCGTCGATCCATCTGCGTGAGCAGGCATCCCAGACCCCGATCTTCCGGGACATCGCCGTAGACGTGTACTGGGCTGCCGGCGAACTCGTCGATCTGATCGAGGAATGCAAGGTCCGCGCCGAACAACCGGACCGCCCCGCCACCGTCGACGTGCCGTCCGGTCCGTCGGTGCCGTCGGCGCAGACCTTCCAAATCCCCGACATGGGGCAGTTCTGACATGGCGGGCGCCGATACGAAGGTGCTGACCCTGTTCGTCGCGACCCCCGGTCCGGCCGACGGCGTTCGGGACGTGCTGCGCGATCTGTCCGCGGCGGAACTCGTCTCACCGTTCGTGTGGGTGGACGACTCCCGACTGGGCGAAGTTGGTGCTCCGATCCCGGCAGTGGAGACCGTTAGGGGAGTGGATCGCACGCTCACGCTCCAGGACGTGCTCGCCTCGCGCCACTACGATCTGGTGCGCCTGTGCGTGCTCGTGCCGACCGCAGCAGTTGCCGTTCCGGTGCGACTGCGAACGGAAACGATGTTGGCCGAGCTCATGTCGGCCAACTCGGGTGGGGCGCGGTGCGTGCGCATGCGTCTGCTGCTGCATCGGCCGGCCGACGAGCAGTCGGGACTCGCGACGCCGGCCCTGGCAGGTTGGCACAACCTGCTCGTGGCGCCCGAGGACTCCCGGGGGCCGGGCATGGGTCACGAATCGCTGGCGACGACCATCGACCCGATCGACACCGGCCGGCACGCAGCGCCCGTCATTGCCGGCGTAACGGGGCTGTGGACGGATATCGATCACGCACCGTTCGACGACGAACCTGTCCTGCCCGGTAATTCGCTGCGGGTCGTGCGTTCGTTCTATCGCAGGCTCGACACATCGCATGCGGAGCACCAGCTGCATGCCGAATTGCTGGACTTCGGTGGGCAATTGCCCCTTCCCCGCGACGCGGGTACTGCGGTGCTCTACGTGGACGACGTGCCCGCCGCCTCACGTCAAATGGCCCAGGCGCTGTGGACCAAGCACGGTCATCTGCTGACGAGTGCGCGCGTCAAGACACCGACGGCGGCTGCGCCCCGCGTCGTGTCGTTCAGGGATGCGCTCCGCATGTTCGGACGGTTCATCCTGGCGGTTCTCACCAACGCGCCGGCGAGGCTGTTCGGCCGAATCGCCACACTGTCCTCGGCGGCGCTGGCGTCGGCCACCCAGAACGCGTTGTTCGGTTCCACGTCCGGTGCCTATCGCGTCGTCGTGGGCGGTATCGACGCCGACGGTCGGCGGGTGGCATGGACCGAGTACGAAGCCGCGTCCCGCCAGATCGGGGCCGCCCTCGACAGCGCAAAGGGCGCTCCGCAGTCGGCCGCACCCGACCTCTCGGCGCTGTGGCGGGACTACGCGCGGGCCGCACTGACCCTGGCGGACGCCAGCGAACGCTCCCCGGGTCTGCCGCCGATCCAGGTGGGTGCGCATCGTGCCGTGTTCCGGTCGGCGTCCGACATCGTTCCGGGTCCCGCCGACGACTTCACCGACATTCCGGGCGTGGTCTCGGCGACCGTTCACACACATGCGGTTGAGGCTTCCGACGTGCTCGGAATCGCGGAGATGTGCGACCGCCTGCGAGGACTGGAGCAGGACCCGGTGATCGGCCTGGACGCGCGGCGCACCGGTGCCGCGATCAAGTCCTGGTCGGCTACGACTCGCCGGAGTTTCGCGAGCACGTTCGGTTCGGCCCTCGCTGATCGACTCACGGCCGATGTCGCCGAGACCCGGACACTGCTCGAGCGTGTGAAGAACGCGGAGGAGTTGCGCGATCCGGCCGAGGAGAGCGCGGAAGAGCACGCCCGCATGTTCCGCAAGGTGCATCTCGCGACCGTCGTCGCAGTGGCGATCGCGGTCGTCGCCGGCGTGCTCGCGTGGAAAGACTTCATCTCGTGGTGGAAAGCCGGTCCGATCATCGCCCTCTGCGTTCTGGGCTGGGCCACCGCTCTGGTCGTGATCTGCCGCCGCTCCCAGCAGTTCCTCGAAGATCTGTTGGCACGTCGCGAGGCAGCGACCGCGGCCGCCGAGGCCGATCGCGCCAACCTGCGGGCCGTGCTTCGCGAGGTCGAGGTTCTCACTGGCGCCTACAAGCAGTACCTGTCGTGGAATCGAGCACTCGGTGCGTTCCTCGCCACACCGCTCGGGACACCCGAACATCACCTCGCGTCGCGGCGACGGATCGAATGGGGCCTGCCGCGGCACAGCGCCATCGGATCGGGTAGCCCGGGCGACGCCGACACGTCGCGCGTCGCCGACGAACTCCGCCAGGATCTGTTCACCGTCGGATGGCTCACCGACCCGTGGGACACGCTCGTGGGCTCGGCCGGCGCCGCGGTCGGCTTAACTGCACGTGACGTCGAGCGCGACCCGAGCCTGCTCGCGGTCAAGGCCGGCGCCGGATCCGGATCGCCGCTCGACGAGTGGTCGATCCGGTTGCACCGAGGGGAGCTGGAATCCACCGGTGCCGCCGTGCTCTGGGACCGCGCGCTGCACGAATTGAACGGTCCGCGTACAGAACTCGCCCGGGACCTGCTGGGGGACGTCGAGTATCGAGTGGACGGGGTCCTCCGGCGGACCGACGTCGACGAATTCCTGGCCGGCGTCGGCACCGCCGCCGGAGCGGGCTTCTTCGACCGGTCCGCATTCAGTGACACCGCGTCGATGAAGGGGCTGACCCGCGTGGCCGGCGAGGTGGCGTCCGCGTCACCGGCCGGGTGCGGACTGGTTGCGGTGACCACCCAGTACACCGAGGGAATCTCGGTCGAGGATCTCGCGGTTCCGCACGCCCCGACGGCTTCGATCGAGATCGCCGAGGTCCCGGACATTGCACTGCGTCCCGCGCAGCCGGCCGTGACGCGTACGGATCGGCCCGGTGCGGGACTGTTCAGCGCCCCGGTCATCGACGGCATCAACTTCTGAGAGCGAGGAATCCAGTGTCGGAGGCAGTCTTCGAGGCGCTGCAACAGTGGCGCCAACAAGAGATCGACGAAGGCCGTCTGCGCCCCGGTCTGATCAAGGACACGAACCTGCAGCAGATCCTCCGGCACAACCGGCGAACCGCCGAGGAGATCGCGCCGATGCTGCCGCGACACGCGAAGCCGCTCGTCGAGGGCATCGTCGCGGTACTGGAATCGCACGCACCGAGCGGGGAGGCTCCGGTATCGGTCCCGAATGAGACTCCGGCCGAGGAAGAGGCGCAGAAGTCGGAAGTTCCTCCGGACGAACCACTTCCGGGGGAAGAATTCCTGGTGGATCTGCGCACCGAGGACTTCTGCGAGTATCTGCACGGCGAGTCGGATCATGTCGTCGGTGGTCTCACCGTCACCCCCGAACCTCGTGGCGGCCACTGCATCGACTGGGAGCCGCTTCCGGCCGCGCCCGGGACGATCGTGCTGTATCGCGTGGTGGCGGGGGAGACGCATCGCGCCTACAAGCCCGAGGCGGGCCGACTCGTCGGGGTCACCCGGGGAACCATGATCGTCGACCTCGAACCGCCCGCTGCCGCGGTCCGGTATCTCCAGGTGTGGGCTCATGTCGGCAGCAGCGAGCGGGACGCGGCGCAACGCCAACCGATCCTTGTTGCCGAAGGGCATGTGCTCAGCCCGGTCGAAGGATTCGTCGTCATCGAGGACGACGGAGCGGTGATCGGCCAGTGGTCGGCTTGGCCGGGCGTCTCGCGCGTCCGGGTACTGCGGATCCCGCTCGACGGGAGCGGGCCCGTCTCCAACGATCCCCGACATCGAATCCTGGCCGACCAGCCCAATCTCAGCGGCTTCGTCGATCGTGAGGCGCAGCGCGGGCACCGCTACCTGTACCGCGCCATCTGCGAAGTGGAGGTCGACGGACACACACGGCTCTCGCCCGCTGCGCAGGACGAGGTGCTGGTCTCCGCGGTGCTCGAACCGGTCTCGGATTTGGAGGTGGTCACACATCGCAACGGTGACGACCTTCATTTCGATCTGACGTGGACGCCCCCGGCGATCGGGAACGTCGTCATGTACCGAACCCGGAGCACGCCCCGCGCCGGGATCGAAGGCACGCTGCTGTCGTCGGGTGCTCTTGAAGTGTCCGGCGGACTGTCCGAATCGGACCGTCTCGTGCATCCGGTGGTGGCGGGGGACGCCGGTCGTCACAGCATGACCAACGTGTCGTGGCCACGCGGCTGGGTGCGCGCCTATTTCACCCCCGTGACCGTTCTCGACGGACAGGTACAGGTGGGGCACACCGTCATTGCGACACGACCGTTGCCGGCCTTGAGGGATGTGCGCGTCGTCGAACGATGCACCGAGCAGGTCGTCACGTTTCCGTGGCCGGACGGCGCAGCGTCCGTGTCCGTGTACGTGAGCGCCCCGCAGGTTCCCGCCGAGCACGCGATCGAGCAGCGGCCGGTCGCGGAGGTCTCGCGTTCGCAGTATGACCGCGACGGTGGGCTGCACCTGCGGGATCGGCTTCCGGAGCTGGGATGCTCGGTGCACGTCGTGGCGGTCGCATACACAGCAGGAGAACGGAAGGTCGGGATCCCGACGACCGTCGAGTATCCGGGGCTGTTGCGTATCGAGTACACGGTCGAAGTGCGGCACGCGCCGGAAGGTGGCGTGTTCCTCGCGATCCGGCTGGCGTCGGAGATCGAGCTGTCCACCGCTCCTCCCTTCGTCGTTGTGCACAACGAACATCGGCTGCCGTTGAGTGCTCGGGACGGCCATCCGCTCGAGGTGCGCGTCAGTGGGGAGACGCAGCCGGGCGCCCGCAATTTCCAGCCGCGAAGCCTTCGTCGCGAATGGAGCCAGCCGTGGTTGGTCGACGTCACCGGGATGAGGGGCTTCGTCCGCGTTTTCGCCGACGTTCGCCCCGAAAAGGCGCGCACCATCGCATTGCTCGACCCGCCGATCGAGCGGATCAACCTCGACTTCGCAGCATGGTCGCGACCCGAAGAACAGGCGTTGTGACATGCCCGACGTCGAGCGGCCACGCTTCGGCCAGCTGACCTACACCTCGTTCGACCGCCCCGATGCGGCCACGGGCGGAGGCTGGCAGGTCAAGGAGGTATCGGGAGAACTCGATCCTGCGGAGGAGGAGGCACTGCGCGCGGGGGTGTTGACCCGCTTCGAAACTGCCAGTCCGCTCCCGCGGTTTCCGAGCCCCGAGGAGATCGAGGACCGCCCTCGGCGGTTGATGTACACCGTGGGGAAGCACGGCGGCATGTACTGGCACACGGTTCCGGCAGGACCGGACGCTTCGGGCAGGCCTGGGAATGTGTTCGCGCACGCGCTGGTCGACCGCCGAACGTCCGAGGCATCGCGTGCACGTCCGATCGAGCGGTGGCGTTCACCGGATTGGCTCGTCCCGTACGGCGCGGAGCAGGTTGCTGCCGCGACGCTGCCTGCGGACGAACCACGCCCAGGGGACGCAGTCTCCCGCGAGGCGGTTCTCGCGTTCCTGCTTGCTCCCGACACCTGGCGAATCGGGATCTTCGGTGTGCTGCTGGACGCAGTCGCGCGTGCGCTGGAGGGCGGGCCGCCCGTGGTGCTCGGGTGCCAGGACCAGAGCAGTGCGGCGCTGTGGATCGCGGCGGTCTCACAGTTCATGTCGCCGGGGACTTGTCATCGATTCGGGTGGTCGACCTTCGACCGCCTGCACAGCGTCGACGACGCGATAGCGCGGGGAGCGCACCTGTCGGCGGTACCGCTCGACGACCTTCCCGGCGACGCTCCCGGGTGTGTTGTGTTCGGCGAGAGCGAATCTCCGGAGATCGGCGAGCTCGACGGCGATCCGCACTGTGTCGCCAACGGCGACCTGGTGCCGGTCTCGCCGTGGTCGCTGTTGGCCCAGACGGTCCTCATCGACGCCGTGGTCGCGGCCCGGGCACTGGCTCAGCAGGATGAGATCGCTGCCGAGGTGGGTGACCGCGGGCTGAATCCGATGTGGCCGTTGGCGATGGCGGTGGTAGCGAACAGTGAACTTCACGATGCGCTGGACGAGGCGACCACTGTGCTGCTCGAGCACAGTCCCGAGTCGGTGTCCGGCACCGATTTCGAACGGTTGATCGTCGACGTCATCGACCACAACCTGGGTGAGACCACCGAGCATGCGGCACAGGCACTCGCGCGGTGGCAGTCGGACGGCACCCTCGCGCAGGTCGTGCGGAATCTGGCCGGCACGGTGTTCGTGTATCGGGTGTTCCGCGACCCGGAGTGGGTCCGTCGCGCCGCGCCGTCCCGTCTTGCACTTGTTGAACACTGCTGTCGAACAACGGAACTCCTAGCGGATGCAGGTCGTGTGTTGGACGGGTTGCGTCGTCGCGCCCGCGCGGCAATGCATCCGGACGATCTCGCGACGGAGGCTCTTCGACACGTGGACCTAGTCGTCCGCGCAGGGTTGGACGACGACCGAAGTGCCGATGTGATCGTCGAGCTCTTGGATCTCACCGTCGTGCCGGTCCTCTGCGATCCCGACCGCGGCGCGGCCTTCGTCGCCGCGATCGACACCCTCGCGGACTCCACGCGCATCGACTACCTGCAACACGCGGTGGTCACCAGCACGGAGTTCACCACGCGGCCGTTGGGATCTCGCCTCGTCCCCGCAGTGATCGCTTGGCTCGGCGGTACGTTGCCCGGCCCACCGAGATTCGACGACTTCGTCGCAGATCGCTCCCTGGTCGACACGCCACAGTGTGCGCTCATCGCTGAGGGCGTGTTCGTCCTTGCCGGAGACGGTCAACGTGTCCGTCCGGAGCTCGGAACCGTTGCACTGTGGCGGGCGCTTGCCGAACTCGATCGAGGAACGATTGCCTCGGCCCACCTCGATGCGGTCGTCGATGGTGTGTCCTGGACCC
The DNA here is from genome assembly GCF_053589115.1 of Rhodococcus sp. NPDC003383. NCBI lineage: Bacteria > Bacillati > Actinomycetota > Actinomycetes > Mycobacteriales > Nocardiaceae > Rhodococcus > Rhodococcus sp. NPDC003383. The sequence continues at coordinate 148,517 of NZ_JBSFRG010000008.1, forward strand.
CGGCGCAATGGCGATCGGCGATCGCGCAGTATCCGTGTGCGGTCGCGCCGCGATTTCTCGCCGACACCATCATCCACGCGGGTTGGAGCGAGCACGTCGAAGACCTCGGCCGTCACCTCGGCGACGTTCTCCGCGGTGGGCTGCCCGAGCTGCTGATACCGACGTCGCAGCGTGATGTGCTCGTGCTGTCGTGGGCTGCGATTCGCCTCCAGGAAACGTGGGACAACATCAGCGCGGGCGCGTTCCGACGTGCGATCGAGACCCACGGCCTCCCGGTGCTTACCGACTACGCCACGGATCGCCCGGCGGAACTTGCGGACGATCTGCTCGCGCGATTGGCGGTCTTCGTCGTTGCAGCGCGTGGCTGCGGGGTCGGAATCCGTCCGCTTCCTTCAACGCACGAGGATGCACTCGTCGAAGCGGTCGTGCGCAATGCCGACTACGTGGTCGAAGCTTTGGTGGCCCTCGTGTACAGCGGTGCGATCGATGAGAACCGGCTCATTGCCGACGCGGTTACTGCGTATCGCGACGCGCAGAACGCACGCGATTCCGCTGACTCGGTCGACTTGCATTCGCGCTTCGAGATCGGGGATCCGCCGCGTCGGCGAACCGTTCTTGACGAGGTCGTCAATCGGATCCTGGCGGAATCCTGGTATCGCGGGCCGCGCAGCGCGGCCGAAGCACTGGCGGTGATTCCCGTCGAACCATGGGACCAAGCTCGGCGCGACGTCTGGCGGGTCGTGGTCGAAGGCTGGTTCGAGCAGCGACGGCGTGACGTGCACCAAGCGGCGGTGGAACACCGAAGGACACCGCGGTGACGACAGCATTGGAACACAAGGGTTTTCGAATGGGAGAAGGACAGATCTGATGCCCGGTTACGTACTGGACGGCGCAGGCCGGGTGGACCTGCCGCGACAGCCGCTGGCGGTGACGGTGACCGCGCTCGATGTGCCGGTGGTGCTGCGCGTCCTCACTGCGGACGGCGCCGATTCCGTGTCAGCGTTGTATCCGAAGCCGGGCTTCGCCGTGTTGCCCAGAATCGATGCCGAGATCGTCGTGGTGGCTACGCCTGGCACCGTCACCGGGTTTCCGCAGGGTACCGTCCTGCAGACCACGATCGCGGTCGACAGCGACCAGACCATGGACCCCGATCGCGCCGAGCTGACGCCGCTCGACGTGTCGGGGCTGCACCACGTGGAACTTGCGACCGTCACGCCGTACGGTGATCGGCTCACCGTCGCTGCGCGGAAGACCGCCGTCGACGTCCCACTCAACGATCTCGGTGCGCGCGCCCGCTCGGCGGCGCGTGGCGTGCTCGGCGTCGACCGGCTCCCCGAAAGTCGTCAGGTGCGGGTAGAGGTGGACGTCGACACCACTATGTCCATGTCTCCCCTGATCGACGACGGCAGCGTGCGCGAGATCGTCGATCTGCTGACCGGCGTCGCCGCCGTCATCGGACGTAGGGAAGAGTTGCACGTCAACCTGATCGGTCACACCGTCACGCCGGTTCGCGTTTCGGAACTGCGCTCGGCAGCCGACGAGGTGCAGGCGGCACTCGACTCGGCGGGACTGGGTATCGGATTTCGTTCGACCGCTGTCGATCGCTCCGGTTGGAGCGAACCGACTCTGGTCTACACCGTGACCGATGGCATTCCGGCCGATGACGGTGTCGCCGGCACTGCCGGCGTTCGGCGGCGTCCGATTGTCCTGGGCGCACAGGCCGATACGATGCCCGCAGCCGGGACGATGTCGCTCGCCGGCAGTGGATTGCGTACCGGTAGCCGGCTGGATGATCCCGCAGAGCTGTTCGAAACGGTGCAATCGCTTGTAGCGGGGCTGGCCTCCGCTTCGGATTCGGAAGGCCGCACGTCGTGACCAAGTGCCCCAGATGCTTCACCCCGTTGCCCAGCGACCGCACGTCATGGCTGCCCACGGCACCCGGCGACGTCGAGGTAGACGACATTGCGACCGCGTTTCAGGGCACACCTGTGCGTTCCGGCAAGGTCGTCGACATGGACCGGCCCGCTACTGCAGTCGACCATTGGTCGCCTGATCCGTCGGCGGTCGAGGAAAAGGTGGGCGGCCCGGCCGTCGAGGTCTGCCCAACCTGCCACTACCGGCTGCCCGTCGGCTGGCGGACCGCGCACGCCACGTGCATCGCCATGGCCGGCGCCCGTGCGACGGGAAAGACCGTCTACATTGCGGTGCTGGTCAAGTCGCTTCAGCTTCTGGGTGAGCGGCTGAACTGTGTGGTTGAGCCCGCTACGGCCGAGACGGAATTGGCGTACCGCGAGCTGTACGAAAAGCCGCTCTACGAAGAACGGGGCATTCTCGAATCCACCCCGGCAGCACACACGAGCAACCAGCATCAGCGGGAGCCGCTGATCTTCTCGCTCGGCACCTGGCACGGCACCCGGCAGTTCCTCGTCCTTCGTGACGTGGCGGGGGAGGACCTGGAGAATCCGAACAACGTCCATGTCCAGCACATGCGGTTCTTCGCGCAGGCCGACGGTGTGGTGTTCATGTTCGACCCGCTCAAGGTCGAATCGGTCCGGCAGCAACTCCACGACCTTGTTCCCGTTCAGGAACGTGTCGGTGGCGACCCGCGGTCGGTACTGCGAACCGTGCTCTCGATCATCGGGGACGCCACCCCGAATCTCGCGGTCGACCTCTCCAAGTTCGATGCGTTGCAGGCACTGCAACATGTTGAGGGAAGCGAATGGAGCGAGATCATGTCGCAGCCGGGTGCGGCCTTCTCCCGCGATCCCAGCTTGCAGTACGCGCCGTACAACGAGATCGACGGCCGCCTACTGCACCACGAAGTCCGTAGCCTCCTCGACAAGCTCGAAGCCAAGTCGATGGTGATGGCCGTCGATCAACCCCACACAGGAGCCGCGGTGAACAGCCGCTTCTTCGCGGTCTCGGCGCTTGGCGAATCGCCGGTAGGGGACCGGCTGCACCACAACGGCATCTCACCGTTCCGCTGCCTCGATCCGGTGCGATGGGTTCTTGCGCAGCGCGGCGTGTGGGTCTAGCCGCCACACCTGTTTGTACACAAGAGTTTTCCGCTGTCCCGGTTCGCTCGGGATAGCCGTGTCCGTGATTCGAAGGAGTATGAAGTGTTCCGAAGTTCCATTGTTGCGCGCTTATCCGGCAAGACCAGGGCGGGTTTCCGCCGGGGGACAGGTGTCGCCGTGACCGTTGCGGCACTCGCGTTGGCATTGTCTGCATGCGGTGCAGATACGGAAACCGGTGCAGCCGAGCCTTCTACGACCACCACGACGACGTCCTCGAGGCCGGCCACCACGAGCACGACAACTGCGCCGGCATCCACCGCGACGTCAGCTCCCGCCGCGCTGCCGCGTACCTCGACTCAGACGCCCACGACCACGGTCACGCTGGAGGAGACGGTTCCTGCGGCGGTGCCGGCGGCAGCACCGGTTGCAGAACCGGCTCTGATGCCCGCCGTCGTGTGCATGAACCTGCAGGACGCACAGGACCTCATCCAGGCACAGGGAGTCTTCTTCTCGCGCAGCACCGATGCGACCGGGCGTGGACGTAAACAGGTGCTCGACGCAAACTGGATCGTTGTCGCGCAGAGCCCGGGTGTCGGTGTTCCGATTACCGAGGGCGTCGCAGACTTGTCGGTCGTCAAGATCGGCGAGCCGAACCCCTGTTGATTGCAGAGTTCTTACATCGAGAACCGACTCAACACGAAGTCGATCTTGGGCCTGCGACGCAACTTGTCTCAGCCCGTTGACACTCCTTCATTTTCAGCGAATTGCGGGTCGCATCAGGGCGGTTCGCCATGTCTCAGAGGATTTCCATGGCCGAGGACTATTCCACGTCTGTTCCGCCGCAGGTAGAGCAGGGGCCCACCGAAACGCCTGTGAAGAAGCCGCGACGTTGGCCCTGGATTGTCGGCATTGTTGCCGCACTGCTGGGCGGTGTTGGGATTGGGATTGTCGGCACGCCATCCGACGAAGAAATCCAGGCGAGGATTGATACGTCTGTCGCTGCCGGAGTTGCTGATCAACGGGCGCAATTGGACGCGGACCAGCAAGAGGCTGCCGACGCGCTCGCCGATGCAAAACAGCAGCATCTGCTGCAGCTTCAGCCCAGCAGCAAGCAGATGCTGCCAATGCTGCAGCCGATACCCGCTCAGCCGAGCTCGACAAGCGGGAAGCGGCGCTGAAACCGAAGGAGGCAGACGCGGCACGGTCGACATTCGGCAACGGAATGCACCTTGTCGGCAAGGACATCAACCCGGGTACGTACCGTACCAACGGCGGGTCGTACTGTTACTGGGAACGTCTTTCCGGGACCTCCGGAGAATTCGACGACCTCATCACCAACGAGGCAACCGAAGGAGCCTCGGTGGTGACGATCTCGGCTTCCGATGTCGCCTTCAAATCGCAGGGGTGTGGGAAGTGGGCGAAAATCGGATGAGGTCGTGTATGAGGTGTCAATCCTACGGCTTGGCTTCGGGTACTGCAGAATTGAAGTAGCCGGTCACCGTCGTCTGACTCGAGTTGGCTCACGCACTAGCGGAATGAGCCAACTCGGGTCAAGTGGGCTATTTGCTGCCCGGCGTCCAGCGCATCTTCCACTTGTACGCTTTGTCGAGGTCCGACTGACTCCCTCGGATATACCGGACTTCGCGCTTGACATCGATCTGTCCGTTCTTGTTTTCCAGCAACGCGATCGCGCACATCGGTGCACGGTTGTCGCCGGAGTCGAGGCGAACCTCGATCGGTGGCCCGGAGGTTCGATAGAGCGTGACCACGCCGTCCGCGGCAGCCCAGTTCGGCACACCCTCGTAGATGTACGCGAAGATGAGGATGCGCTTGAAGATCGAAGGGTTCGACAGGTTGATGTAGAGGTTCTCACCGCCGGAAACCGATCCCGTTCGATCGTCACCGTCCAGCTCGATATACGGGTAGCTATATTGCGATCCGAAGGCCTCGCCGAGTGCCTGGATAACGCCCTTGCTCCCGTCTGCAAGCTCGTACAGGCATCCCAGGTCCAGATCGATGCCGCCTCCACCTGCCAGACGACTGAAGAATCCCTTCCCGGAGCTCCTTGAACTCCAGTTCAGGTTGACTCGCATGACGCCTTGTTCCTCGCCGGGTTTCACGAGATTCACTGAGGGTGTGTTCTTGTCCAGAGTGATCTTGGAAAGGCTGACCGGTGGCGCCGCCGGTGCGAGTGTATGGTCCCGAGACGGCGGAACGCCGCGACGCTCCGTTGTTCGGTCGGGCGACGGGACAGGCGGAAGGGTAGGGGTGGGTGTAGGAGGTGCCGGCTGAGTGACATCAACGCCGTAATTCGTCGCGAGTGCCGAGAGCCCTGTGTTCCATCCCTGCGAGACGTTGCGTACCTTCCACGTTCCGTTGCGGCGATAGACCTCCATCAAGATGGCTGCGCGTTCGGAGCGCAGTCCGGTCGCGGGGGCCTCCACTACAACGCCATTCGGCTGCTCAAGCGTCACCCCGAGGCCGGGGACGGTGGCGAGGGTTCCGTTGACGCTGTCGTCCAACGCGACCGCAATCGACAGTGAGTGAATATCGGCCGGGATCCTGTTGAGATCCAGTGAGATCCGATCGGCACCGAGCAACCGGACTGCACCTTCGGGGGACTTCGGCTGGTTGAAGAAGATGAAGTCGTCGTCGTTTCGTACGCGCTGGTTCGGCGTGAGCTGGAAGGCCATCAAGTCGACTGTGCCCTGACGGGCACCGGTGACCGACAATGTCGCAGTACCGTCGTGGATTGCCGTGTTGGCGCCGGGGGGAAGTACAGGCATGTTTGTTCCGGCCTGGCGGCCGACTCCTTCCGTAGAGATGAGTGCGGGCAGCCGGGGGAATCCGGCTGCCCGCACGTCGAACCGATCAGGCGTTGACAGCGATCGGTTCCGGCTGCGGATCCTCGCCCGCATCGGTCCCGTCGTCGGGATTGTTCTTGTTCCGGATGATGCTGGTAACCAGCGCCGCGAGGATCAGGAACACGCCGGTCAGGCCCGTGACGATCTCGCTGACGTGGTGGCCGATCGAGTAGAACAGGATCAGCGCCAGCGCGCCGATCGCCCAGTGGGCTCCGTGCTCCAGGTACACGTACTCGGCGAGGGTGCCCTTGCGGACAAGGTAGACGGTGATCGAGCGAACGAACATTGCGCCGATGAATCCGAGGCCGAGGGCGATGATGATCGGGTCGGAGGTAACCGCGAATGCACCGATGACGCCGTCGAACGAGAAGGAAGCGTCGAGGACTTCGAGGTAGAGGAACAGGAAGAAGCCGGCCTTGCCGACGGCCTTCGCGAGATCCGTCGGTCCGTTGGAAGTGCTTTCGTCGTCCTCGTCGACATTGAACAGTTCACCGAGTCCGTTGACGAGGATGTAGGTGATCATGCCGAGGGTGCCCGCGATCAGCACGGTCGTCGATTTGCCCTCGGGGGCGATAAACGCAGCGGTGAGGACGAGAATGCCACTCGCAACGACGACAGCGAGCTGATCGAGCTTGCCGATGCGCTCCAGTGGACGCTCGAGCCAGGACAACCAGGTGATCTCCTTCTCCTCGAACAGGAAGCCGAGGAACAGCATCAGGAGGAACATTCCGCCGAACGCTGCGATCTGCGGATGCGCGTCGGTGATGAGGGTTTCGTAACTGGGGCTGCCGTCGGGGAAGTATGCGGCGCCGTCGGCCGGCGGATTCAGGGCGAGGTCGAGCGCCTCGATGGGCCCGAGGCCAGACGCTGCCCACACGATGGCCAGCGGGAAGACGAGGCGCATGCCGAAGACGGCGATGAGAATACCGATGGTGAGGAAGATCTTCTGCCAGAATTCGCTCATTCGCTGCAACACAGTCGCATTGATGATCGCGTTGTCGAACGACAGGGAGACCTCGAGGACGCCGAGAATGGCGGCGAGGAGGAGTGCTTCAGGCCCGCCGTAGAGAAAGGCGACGACTAGGGCAACAACGGTAACGGCGAACGATGCGCCAAATATGCGCAAAACCACAGACGTGGCCTTTCTCGATGGGGTGTGGGGAGAGTGACGGGGTGCCCGCATCCGGATGCAGACACCCCGCTCAACCCGTCCGCGGACGGAACTGACGAAATCAGGCGACGTTGACGCCGTAATCCAGGGCGATGCCGCGAAGACCGGACGCGTAGCCCTGACCCACAGCGCGGAACTTCCACTCGTTGTTGTGGCGGTACACCTCTCCGAAGATCATCGCCGTCTCGGTGGAGGCGTCCTCCGTGAGGTCATAGCGCGCCAGCTCGACCCCGGTGACACGATCGATGATCCGGATGTATGCATTGCGAACGTGGCCGAACGACTGGCCGCGCACGTCTGCTTCGTAGATCGAGACGGCGAAGAAGATGTTCGTGACCGCTGGGGGGAGAGCCTGGAGATCCACGTGGATGGACTCGTCATCGCCGTCGCCGTCGCCGGTGAGGTTGTCGCCGGTGTGCTCGACCGTGCCGTCGGGGGACGAGAGATTGCCGTAGAAGACGAAGTGCTTGTCCGAAAGGACCTTGTAGTTCGGACCCGTGATCAGTGCAGACGCGTCGAGGTCATAGGCCGCGCCGGTGGTGGTGCGTTCGTCCCAGCCGAGTCCGACCGTAATGGCGGTGAGATTGGCGGTGGCCTTTGAGAGGGAGACGTTGCCGCCTTTGGCAAGTGAGACGCTCATGCGAATCCTTTCGAGATGCTGCACAGTAGGGAGGCGCAGTCGGTTCTGCTCCTGAGTGCATTACTGGTGCGGACCGACCGTATGGCCGGTACGGATAGTAGGACGAATCAGAGACGAAGCGTCCGCTGGTTCGTATGAGCGCAACAGAGCTGGCCTCTGGGCTCGTGTTGATGGGTATCAACCACGTTGTACGGGCGGAACTCCTTCTGCAGCTGCAACTTCGAAACTGGAGCCCAACGGAATCACTGCACCGCGCGCTACTATCTCCAGCCCCCGACAGACTGATGAGCGACAACATAGCAGGTGAAACTATTTGTCTGGAAGTGTCTATCTGCCCGGAATCCTTCTGGGTTTCTGTTACCAGAGGTACGGGAGTTGAAGGTCGAGGACCTGGGTGTGATGTAACGATCCGGGGCCGCGCCGAAGATGTAGTCCACGACGTAGGCGGGAGCGGTAGAGGAGGACGGATGCGCGCTTGAGGGGGCGCCCACGGGGGTGTTGTCGTATCCGCTATCTATGGTGGTCAGCGATCGCTTCGTGTCAGGAACGGAGCATCGCACGAGTGGGGTGGTTGTGGATTCGAGGGAGAACGATCCCGAGCTGAAGGATCGTGTCCAGCGCCTGCTGACCTTCTTGTCCGAGCTCGTCAAGGCCCGAAGTGCCCCTGTTCGAATTCTGGACAAGCACCGCGGAGCCTTCTCGCTGGAAGACGGGAATCTCGCAATCGCGTTGAGCGTGGACGCGGCCGCGGGTGACGTCGTTCTCAAGGCACGGCGTGTTCACCTCGAGGAGCCACCACGGCCGCCCAAGCGGATCGAAGAGTGGGTGCGCGGCGATATCGGCGACTCGAGCGCTGAGCCCACCCTTGCTTCCGACGCCGCCTACTCCGACGACTTCGGAAACTGGCTGAACAAGTGGCGAGCTTGGGCCGCAGTGGATCGGGAGCGCCGTCCTGCCTGGCGGCTGTACGCGTTCCTCCAGCGCGCGATGCTGGAACTCGAAGCCCAGCCGGAGTCGCTCGAACTCGTAGTTGCATCGGGCCTACTCCAACTGTCGGCCAGCGTCGTCGGCGAGCACGTCCGTACGCATCTGATCACCCAGTCGACTCGCGTCGAGCGGGACTCGTCGTCGGGCGACTTGCTGGTTCGCCTCGATCCGGAGTCCGGGCCTGCGCTCGAAGACACACAGCTGCTCACCGGGATCTCGGTCTTCGACTCCTCCGGCACCCGTACCCTGCACGAATCTCTGGCTGCTCGTGTGAGCTCGCCGGTAGATCCTGCGGCCACGGTATTTCTGAAGGACTGGGCGGACCGGGCGCTCACCACGCGCATCGAGGTCGTGGAACGGGCGGACGAAGCGGAATCGCCGGACCGTGTGCTCACGCCGTCCCCCTCGCTGGTTTTGCGCAAGCGGGGTGCGTATGCGCTGATCGAGTACTACGACCGTATGACTGCTGCAGCGTCGGATGAAGCGACACCCGTGCCGTTGGGCCTGGCGCAACTGGTTGAGGCGATCGAGCCCAAGGACCGAGTCGAATGGCTCGATCGATCCGGATCCTCCACGTCGGCTCTGCTGGCGGATGACCCACTGTTCCCGCTACCTGCGAATCAGGAACAGCGCGACATCATCGATCGACTCGCAGGCGACAGTGGTGTGGTGGTGGAAGGGCCACCCGGTACCGGCAAAACTCACACGATTGCCAACCTCGTATCGGCTTTGCTTGCACGAGGCCAACGCGTATTGGTGACCAGTGAGAAGGCGCAGGCGCTGCGGGTGCTCCGCGACAAGCTGCCGGTCGAACTCCAGGAACTGTGCGTCTCTGTGACCGACGCGACACAGGGTGGCTCCACGGAACTCAACTGCAGTGTCAGTGAGATCGCCACGCGTAAAGCACAGTTCGACCCTCGTCGGACTGCGGCTCGGATCGAGGAGGTGGCGCACCAGCGAGATGCCGCACTGAGTCGCCGGGCAATTCTGACCGAGCGGATCCGGCAGGCCCGTTCATCGGAGACCCTCGAGCACACCGATGTCGCTCCGGGCTATGCAGGAAAACCCGCAGAGATCGTCCGGACGGTTATGGCACAGAGAGCCAACCACGACTGGCTGCGGGGTCCTCTCAATACAGATACGCCGCCGCTCATCCGGGACGAGTTCCAGACACTTCTTGCTCTCGTGGAACGGTCCAGGCCCGGACGGGCGGACCGTCGGAGGCAGCATTTCCCGGACCTGGATCTGCCGACTCTCTCCGATCTCGAACTGGCCTGCGACGCCGTTCACCGTGCACCCGGCCTGGACGGCACCACTTCCTCGGGGCTGCTTCAGATGCTGGCCGGCGCCGACTCCGACGTGCTCGAACGGATTCGGGAACAGTGTGAACATCTGCAGCGGGCACTGGTCGACGTCGACGGGCTCGAGCCGGGCTTTCAGAATCTTGCTGATGCAGTGTTGTCCGGTCGAAGCGACTACCTCTGGGACAAGACCGCACATATCCGCGAACTGGTGACCACCGCGTACAACGCGGACATGTACCTCGGTACGACAACTGTCGTCGACACTCCCGTCGTCGGGCGAGCTGCGATGCACGTGTACGACGCGCTCGCCAAGGCACTCGAGGGCGGCGAGGTATGGCGAGGCGGACTCGGCAGATTCCGCAGATGCAACGAGCAGACTGCAGTGGAGGCGCTGGGCGGTATCGCCACTGTCGACGGCGTCCAAGCAACTACTGCGCAGCTGGCCCGAGCGGTTGCGGAACACTTGCGCGCGCTCGAAGCTCTCCAGTCCGTCACGCTGATCCTCCGCGATCTGGGTGTCGATATCGAGACTGCGGGATCTCGCAGTCAGATGATCGGTGAAGCAGCACGAGCAGCGCGGGCGCGCGACCTGGTGGAAAATCTCGCAGCGCGCACCCGGGAAGTGGAGCTTGCGGTGCAGCAGGCCAATCCCGGCGCACCGCGTATCGCGAGCCTGGACCAAGCCCGGTCCGTAGCGACTGCGGCGCAGGCGATTGCTGCAGCCGGTTATGCGGAGGCGAATCGATCCTGGCTGACGGAGGTTGCGTCTCGTGTTCGCGCCAGGATGACCCACGGGGTTCCGCCGGAAGGTCTTCTTCTGGTTCGGGCGCTCGAGTCCGCCGAGTTCGGCAGGATACGTATTGCGATCGACTCCTGGGAATCGGCGGTACGAGAATCCCAGGAAGAGCTCCACCTCGAATCGCTGCAGACACGGCTGGCGGATGCAGCACCGGCGTTGGCGCATGCGATCGCCGAGACCCCGTCCTCTGCCGAGTGGTCGGTACGTCTGTTCCATATCGATGAGGCCTGGCCGTGGCGTCGCGCGTACGACTGGGTACAGCAGAACTCAGCCGCCGCGGACGACCATCACCTCGAGCGCGAACTCGACGCCACCGAGAAGGACATCGCCCAGCTCACTGCACAGTTGGCTGCCGAACGGGCGTGGAAGGCGTGCCTCGAGCGAACGACCGCCGCGCAGGTCCAAGCGTTGCAGACTTACCGCGACCACGTGGCGAGCATCGGCAAGGGGACCGGCAAGTACGCCGAGCGATTCCGGGCCGGTGCGCGCGAAGCGATGCAGGTTGCGCAAGAGGCGGTTCCGGCATGGGTGATGCCGCTGCAGCAGGTGCTGTCGTCGATTCCTGTGAAACAGAACTCTTTCGACGTCGTCATCGTCGACGAGGCGAGCCAGGCGGACATCAGTAGCTTGTTCCTGCTGTGGCTTGCTCCTCGCGTGATCGTGGTAGGCGACGACAAGCAGTGTGCGCCGAGCGATGTATCGTCCGGTGCTCTCGAAGGGGTGTTCACCCGACTCGACTCCTATTTGCCCGATCTCCCGAAGTACTTGCGCGACAGCTTCACACCTCGGTCGAGTGTCTTCTCGCTGCTTCGCTCGAGGTTCGGCACTGTCATCCGGTTGCGCGAACACTTCCGGTGTATGCCCGAGATCATCAACTGGTCGAGTGGGCAGTTCTATGCCGATGCGCCGCTGGTTCCCGTGCGGCAGTTCGGAGCCGACCGTTTACCGCCCCTGCGGACCACCTACGTCGAGGGCGGGTTCGTCACGGGACGGAATGCAACGCTTGCCAACAGGGTCGAAGCTCGAGCCATCGCCGACACGATCCAACGGTGCCTGTCCGACAAAGCATACGAAGGCAAGACCTTCGGAGTGGTCGTGCTGCAAGGTCAGGCGCAGGTCGACGTCATCACCAACGAGCTGCTTGATCGGTTGACTCCAGATCAATGGGAAGAGCGCCGACTTCGTGTGGGGACTCCGCCGGACTTTCAGGGCGACGAACGTCACGTGGTGTTCCTGTCGATGGTCGTGGCGCCGGAGCAGAACATCTCGGCGATGACGAAGACCGAGTACCAGCGACGATTCAATGTCGCTGCCTCGCGCGCCCAGGACCAGATGTGGCTGTTCCACTCGCGCGCCGTCGACTCGCTTCGTTCGACCGACCTACGGCACTCACTGCTCACCTACATGCAGTCGACATCGCCCGCGCCGGCGGCGCCGATGCCGCACGGAGTGGGTCGCGACGAACGGCACGAGGCATTCGACAGCCTCTTCGAACAGCGAGTGTTCCTCGACATCGTGGCGCGTGGATACCACGTGAATCCGCAGGTGGAAGCAAACGGGCGGCGTATCGACCTCGTTATCACCGGTGCAGCCGGCAAGCTTGCTGTGGAGTGCGACGGCGACCATTGGCATTCCAGCCCGGAACAACAGCGCGCCGACCTCGAGCGGGAACGAGAACTACAGCGTTGCGGATGGAAGTTCTGGCGCATTCGCGAGTCGGAGTACTACCTCGATCCGGTGGGGTCGATGCGGAGTCTGTGGGAAGAGCTGGACAGACGCGGTATCAGGCCGCATGTCGTCGGAGTGTCCGACGTCGCAACTGCTCCGGCAGAGACATGGGCTCCGGTCGAGCTCGTGGACGACGATTCACCGGTCGACGACGTCGTAGACCCTGCGGAGCAGCCGGTCATCGAGCCGGTGCCGTCCGTGGTCGAGCTCGATCCGAGCCCGGGAGCCGAGACGGGTCTGGAAGAGGAGCCGGCCCCTGCACGGGATATCCCGGTCGTGGTCGAAGGCCCGCCCGTACAGGAGGCCGAGACGCCGCCAATCGCGACGTCGTCGCAGACGCTGGTGGAGGCAGAGGATCTGCCGGCCAGCGAGAATCCAACGCGCGTACTCCGGGACACGTTGGTCGACGAGCTGCGGAGTGAGTCGCTGCCGGTACGCACACTCGCTCTACGTCTCGACAAGGACTGGAAGGACATCCAATCCGAGCTCGATCGCCTTCAGCTCGACGGCTTTGTCGAGGAAATCAGTGAGTTCGGCAAGCTGACCCACTACCGCTTGATCGGCGACGATTCTCGAGAACAAGCTGAAGCAGCTGTTGAACCGCGAGTCGACGTCGAGGTCATCGTGCCCACTGGGCTCGTGTCGCCTGAATCGGATTCCTCCGGCGAGCCCGAGATGGTGGGTGGCTGGCAGGTGATGCCGTCGGAGGCTGTGGAGTCGCTTTCTCCAAGCCTCGGCTCGCGCATCATCGAACGACTGTCGTTGGGTCCGGTATCCCTCGCAGATCTCGAGTATCGATTGAACGATCCGAGAGATCGCATCGAAGCGGCGATAGGCGAGCTGATCGCCCAGGGCCGGGTGACATGGATGCCTGAACGAGGGCCTCGTGTATACGGGTTGGCAGATGAGGTATCGCCGCAGATAGAGGTCGAGTTCCCGATGCCGGCGACAGTGCGTGAGGTCGTCACCCTAGCCGACCTACCGTCGGCGCATGTCGATTCTGTTGCCGAAGTACTCGTAACGGCTGCCGGGATTGCCGCGTTGTCGCTACAGCGGGCGAAGAAGCTCACCAGGCTTGAGGACGAGCACGTCCTTAGCATTCTCGCGAGTCTGGAATCAGAGGGAAGGTTGCTGAGGAATTCCGATGCCGCAGATGTGACGTGGACAAAGGTGGGACGATGACCACGGTTACTCTGGCTGGTCCGCCGCTACGTGCTTGGCAACGCGAAGCATTCGACGCGTGGGTGGCCGCCGATCGTAGCGCCGTCGTGGAGGCCGTCACTGGCACGGGGAAGACGACCCTCGGGATCGCGGCCGCCGCTGATGCAGTAGCGCGCGGCATGAACGTGTTGGTCGTGGTACCGGGCATCGAACTGCTGGACCAATGGCATCGAGCCATTCGACGCGCACTCCCGGATACCCCTATCGGCCGTCGCGGTGGCGGATACGCAGACACCTTCCGCGGCAAGCGAATTCTGGTGAGTACCGTGCAGTCGGCAATCAGTAGATCGGCTCCGAAGGCACTCGGACCAACTCTGCTTGTGGCAGACGAAGTCCACCGGTACGGAGCGCTGACTTTCTCGCGACTCCTGACCGAGTCCTTTGCGGAGAGGATCGGCCTCACCGCGACCTTCGAACGGTCGGACGATGGCGTCGAGCGGCACTTGCTGCCGTACTTCCGCACGATCATCAACGGTTGTGACTACGAACGAGGCCACGCCGACGGAATCCTCGCGCCGGTGCGCGTCATGCTCGTTGCTGTTCCATTCGACGAAATCGAGGCGGCCGAGTACCAGGAGTTCGACGAGCTGGCACGCACGCTCCGTGGCGACCTCATCAACAAGTTCGGGTGTGCGGATGAGTCGTTCGGAGAGTTCATGCGCGACGTCCGATTGCTCAGCGGAGGGGAGAGTGCCGAGGGTTCGACGTGGGCAGCTCGAAAGTATCTGTACGCCTTCTCGAAGCGCCGAATGTTGCTAGCCGAGTGCCGCGGGAAACTGGAAGCGCTCCGCGGTCTCGGTGCCGTGCTCGAGGAGACCGGACAGGCACTCACCTTCTCGGAGACGAAGGGCTCATCGCGTGCTGCCGCAGAGGTACTTCTGGAAGAAGGCGTGCTTGCTGCACCGTTCACGAGCGACCTGAAGCGCTCGGATCGAGCGCGGTTGCTCACGGAGTTCGAGAATGGCACGATTACCACTCTCGTTGCCCCTAAGGTTCTCGACGAAGGCGTCGACGTGCCCGAAGCCGATATCGGAATCATTCTGGCGAGCAGTAAGAGTCGTCGGCAGATGATTCAGCGGATGGGTCGTGTCATCAGGCCGAAATCCGACGGTCGACCGGCTTCGTTCCTGGTGATGTTCGCGCAGAACACTTCTGAGGATCCACAGAACGGAGCTCACGGCACCTTCCTCGAACAGCTCACCGGTATCGCATCGGAAGTAGTCACCGTGTCCCCGGGCGCTCCACGAACTGACTCGACGATTGCCGGAGAACTCGGGGATCAAAGCCTTGCAGAACGCGGTGAAAGGAACACCGCTCCAACATCTCGGTACTCAACGTCTCGGCACACTGTGGGAAGCAGTCATGTCGGAGGCGCTGCCCGAGGTGGAGGCACCTCGTGTGCGGACGGCACCTGATCCCGACATGCGTCCTGCCGCGCCGAGCCGGAACGAACGAACTTCTCGTCCCATGACACGACTCTGGAACAAGTGGGGCAATTTGGAGTCGGCTCCGGCTCGGACCTCGAGGAGGGAGAAAGAAGAAGACGTCGCGGACGAAGGCGCCGATGACCACGCCTCGGTGGCTCCGGTGTGCGCGCAGAACCCGAAGCCGGACAAGTCACTACCCGCGCGCCGAATCACTGCGCTTAGCGGCAAGAAGATTCGTGTCCATCTCGATTGTGATGGGCATCCTGCCAAGGCGCTGTTCGATCCTGACACCGGATCGATGGAGATCACGGTGGCTCCGGTACTGTCCGTATTGGGAGCGATTTACCCGAGCCCCGACCTCGCAGCCAAGGCGGTTATCTCGGCGCTGAGAATCGGAGAGGACGGCCCTTTCGACGGGTTCGAGCTATGGAAAATCGACGATACTTCCGGGCGGAGCTTGAAAGAAGTTCGGGTAACTGTCGAGCCTTAGAAGAGCTGCCGGGCTTTCGTGTCGGGGAATCGTCCAAGTGAGGTAAGTCATGAGTTTCGACGATGCACTGAACTACGGGCATACTATTCCCAGCAGTTCGCTTGGCGATTGATCTTTCTGATATGGGCGTAGCTCCTGAATTCCCGGCTCGACCACCGATTCAGGCAGGATGAAGCGAGCGCTGTCCCAGCGGGAAAGCGCACTGTGGTCTCGAGGAGCTGCTTCTTCGATGTAGCTCTTCGAAACCACTCCAATGCTGTCCACCTTGAGGTCGTTATCAAGCCGAACGACGACCAAACGCCAGGTGGGGTCCCGCTTCATTACCTCGAACTCGTGTCGGGAAAGAAAGATTCGCACACTGCCGCGGCGATTGGTTGACTTTACCTCGATATGAAGTTCCATTCCCCCTGTGGAGACAGCCATGTCGTAACCGTGGCCATCGGACCACTCCGATACGTGCTCGATACGAGTGTGCGTGGTGGAACGAAGGAGCTTCGCCAGTTCTCGTTCGCCTGCGGCGCCGATGCGTTCGCGCTCTTCCGTATCAACCTTTTGCGCCAAGGATGAGATTCTTGCATAGGCATGTGGTAGATCGAGCTGCAGTGCTTCCGCCGCTCGGATCGCCTCATCGGGAAGATCCTCGGGTGTTGGAACGAGATCGACGAGATCTCGGAACCAAAGCGTCTCGCCATTCGAAATCGCAGCATCGAACAGATGCTGGGCCGCCTCGGACGGGGTACAGCTTCGCTGAAGCAGATCGAGCTCCCGGGCCCACTCAAGTGCCTGTTCGTACTGAGTGGGAGTGATGTCGGAGAATCCCGAATGGGATACGAACATGACCCTGCTCCGGGCGATCCCCATCATTGGAACGTACTTCATCCATCTCAGGGCCGCCCGGAGTACGGGGTCAGGAGGGATCGCCATTGAGGTGGCCGATCAACGCCGCAAGATCGCGTGCGTCCATCTCCGACCCGACGGCTGGCTCCTCTTCGAGGTCCGCTAGCTGCTGAACGGTTGGGTCATCCAGAATCTGCCCCATGAAGAGGAGCTTGTCCGTGAGACGCTGCTCGATCACATCGTCGATCGTCTTCTCGGCAGACAGAACCGTGATGCGAGTTTCGGTTCCCTCGGGAAGCCCGAGGCGATGGATGCGGTCGAGACTCTGGAGAAACCGGCCGGCTGCGAAATCCCTATCCACGTACACAGCGTCGTGGCAGTGATGGTGAAGGCTGATTCCTTCTCCGAGTGTTGCGGGATTGGATATCAGCACCATGCAGCTGGGGTCGTTTCGAAAACGGCTGATTTCGGTCTCGCGGTCCTTTGTCCCTCCATGAACAACGGCTGGAGAAAATGCGGATAACATCCGCTCCAAAGTGTTGATGCTGCGGATGAATGTGGACCAGATGAGCGTCTTCCGTCCGAGTCGTGCATTCTCGGAGACAATCGAAAGCACTTCCTGATACTTCGGCGACAATTCGTAGGCTGGCAGGTCCTGCATCAGCTCGTACAAGTGCGCGTTCTTGGGGACCTGCAGCGAAGGAACCCGAGCTTCGATGGGGTCGTGCCGGGTGGCACCCACTGCTAGCAGAGCAGGGGTTGTAGCGGCCATCATCAGGTAGATGAGTACGCGACCGAGAGCCTCGAAATCGGATTCGCGACCTGAAGCTCGAGCGGAGAAGTGGCCCACCAGTGCGTCATAGATTTCCCGGTGAAGCCCAGGCAGCGAGATAGGCCTGATCGTCAGGCGAACGGGCGGAAGGCCGAGTTCGGCCTTGGTGGTACGCGTAAAGAGAGGTCTGAGAACGGCACTGGCCTTGGCGAGGTCGCCCCCGCCTACCGCCTGCGTAACCCGTCTGCGCCCGTAGCCCGGCCATACGAATCCGAAGAGGTTCTCCAGGTCCTTCACGCCGTTCGGCGCAGGTGTTCCGGTGAGGATCAGTCTGTGGCGTGCCCGGGGCCCCAATGCAAGGCATGCCGAGCCGTAAACACCGTCAGCGCCTAGCTTCATCCGGTGGGCTTCATCGAGAATTATCATCGAGGGCCGAGCTGTCAGCCACTTACTGAGCTCGTTGACTGCAGCACCCAGCCGTTCGTAATTGATGATTATGGCCTCGGCTGAAGGATCTATTCCCTGCCCGTAAACCTGCATGACCAGCGGTGCCTGCAAACACTGTGAGTTTTCGCCTTGCCACGCCTCATAGCAGGATTTCGGGCCCACAATCAAGAGGCGTTCGATCCCGTTCGTATTTCGTAAAGCCTGGAATACTGCGAGGCCGACACGCGTCTTTCCGGCGCCTGGAACCGAGAAATTCGCGCCATGCTTGAGTGCAAGAAGCTTCTCGATATCGCGGCGCTGGAACTTGGTGAGATCACCGACCCAGTCCGATCCCAGCACGGAATCGATATCGAGTTCTGGGAGTTCTGAAACCTCCTGCGTAAGCTGGGTATCCACTGCGTGAGAGTCGGTAACGGAGTCGGTGGCGAGCGCGGCGAGCTGTGGGTCCCACTCGACGGATTCATCTGGCCACTTGGTCAGGGCCTCGAGGTTCGTCAGCAGCTCATCGATCTCCACCTCTAGAGTGGAGGGAGTCCTCTGGACTGCCGTGCTGAAGCTGACCGAGAGTTTGCGAAGTGAGTCCTCGAACCCAGGAGCCGTACGCAAGTGAGCTTGGGTAGCGGTGTCGCCGAAAAGGATCTGAAGGCTGGGCATATCGGGTGAGGTCATGATTCCCGGGTGCAGTTGAGGAGCCACTGCACGCCCTCGCCCGGAGTCTTGAATGTCCGTCCGGCCTGCAGGGCCAGCTGGTTCAAGCTGTCTCGGAGAGAAAGCAGGGCTTCATCGAACGATTCCTCATCGAGCGCATTCTTGGCTTTGGCGCCTGCAAATTCGCGGACGCTTTGCTGAATGTGGTCCGTGGCATCGAAGATTCGCTCCGGTACTGCGACCTGACGCTTCTGAAGCTGTGCGTTTGTTCCCGCAAGCTTGGCTGCTGTGTCAAAAGCTTTCTTCGCATCTGCGAGAGTCGAAACAGCCGCCTTGAGGTCCTGAGGCGTTGTAGTCGAATCGCCGGATTCCAGGACGGCCTTCGCGCGTAGGAGGGCATCGGTCAGCGCGCGAACCTTCTTGACACCTAGTTCTGCATCAGGGACCGCTACTCCGGACAGACCGGGAATCGTCACTGCAGCTGGCTTCTTATCTACTTTCGGCTCGAGCTCTTGAGGAAGGCGCCCTTCCAGGAAGCGATCATGGAAATCCTGTTCAACAAGCCTCAGTGTGGTTTTAGGCATGTTGAGAATGACCATCTGGAGCCGAGACTCTTTGAGGCGTTGTGCTCCGGCTGGATCAGTCTTAGCGAGTTTCTCATAGTCTCTTTGAAGCTCGCGAAGCTTCTCCTGATGGTCTTCAAAGTCGATCAGTCGAAGCGAGGTTTTCCCATCCTCGGACCGGCTGCGTTCGATTGCTTCGTTGATCAACTGGAATACCCAGCGATCCTTCTTGAGTGTGGCCACCTTTATGTTGAATGCGGCCGCAATCATCTCCTGATTGATGCCATTGGCGAGCTGTTCGTCGATGGCGATCAGGCGATTGATATACGAGTACTCGCGCCGTTTGTCGCGACGCAGCTGCAGCGCGAGTTCGACAGCGTGAATATCACTCCAGGAGGTGTCGTCAGGGAGTACGGCAACCTGGATAATGGGCTGCCCCAGCTCGCGCAAAGCTGCGCACCGGGTATTTCCATCGACCAGGATCCCATCAGGGGTAATAATTCCAGGTTCCAACTGCCCGAACTGTCGAAGTTCGTCGACAAGTGCGGTGAACTCCGGGTCGATCTGGTTGGGATTCGACGGCTTCGAAGCGAGGAGTGAGCGGAGGTAGGTCTGCGCGTCTTCGCTCCAGGGGTGCTCCTCCAACGTCTTGTTCCGTTCCGGGTCCAGCGTGCGCTGTGCGCGGATGCGGTGGGTGTCGGGGTTGAAGTACAGCATCCCCACCGGCATGGAGATCACATTCAGGTACCGCTTCTCGTTCCGCCAGTCCACAGTCACCTTGGCGCCGTCCTCCTGACGGGCCACTGCGAGTCTCTCCGCAACCATCTTGCGGATCTCGGCTCCGTTCGGGGGGATGCCAAACTTCGAGGCCATCGGAAACCTTTCGGATCGCGGACGATATCTTGGACATCATTGCAGGACTAGCCGATGGCCTCGATAGGGCGTACCGGACAGAGGAGGATCGGGTGCCACTTCCACGATGGGACGACCCGGCGAGCAAGCACGGGACCATGGTGCGCGGTGCGCTTTGGCTGCTGCAGGAGGTCGGGGAAGGGAATGCCTTTACGAAGGAGCAGCTTCGGGAAGCCTTCCCCGGGGTAGCCCAGGTCGACCGCCGGATCCGTGATCTGCGTGACTACGGATGGAAGATTCTGACCAGTGCTCAGGACGCCAGCCTCACTGCTGAGGACCAGCGGTTTGTGTCCGCGGGTGTACCTGTCTGGGACCGTGCTGCACGCGTGGCGGCAGCGAAGAAGGCCATCCCGGCCAAGGAGAGGCACGCTGTCCTCGAACGCGACGGATTCCAGTGCACTACTTGTGGTATTGCTGGTGGCGAGGTGTACGCCGATGCTCCGGGACAGGTCGCTGTGCTGTCCGTGGCGAAACGGTCGACCCTGACCCTGTCGGGTGACAGCGACGAGCTGCTGGTGACCGTATGTAGCCGGTGCGCCTCTGGAAGCAGCGGCGAGGTCGCGAGTGCCGACGAGGTCCTATCCGAGTATCAGGACCTCGATGACGAGGACCGTGCGAGGTTCAGCCGGTGGGTCGCGCGGGGGCGACGGGGGCAGACCCCGCTCGAACGAGCATGGACTGCTTACCGGCGGCTGCCGGCCGATGCTCGCGACGAAGTTCGTGCGGAGATCATGCAGGACACACAGGGCTGAGCGGCTGAAACAACTGGTGTCGTAGTCCGCCTCTAGACTCGTCCACGACGATCGGCCGGACCGCGTGGAACATCTTCGCGAGTACGGCACTCCGGTCGCGCCATACGGGGGCGTTCTGGGCACGGACACACCCGCGAAGTTTGCTCGTGCCGGTTTCGATGGAGGTAGGCGGATGTCCGGATCAGTTCACGCTACGGGGCTGGAGGTGGTGGAGGTCTGCGCGGGTGCCGGTGGGCAATCGCTTGGCCTCGAACATGCCGGATTTTCCCATCGCCTGGCGGTTGAGCTCGACCCGCAGGCTGCTGCAACATTGCGTCACAATATCCGGCATTACGTTGACGATCCGAAAAAAGTGGTCCGTGAAGGGGATGTGGCCGATCGCCGGGTCCTGGATCCGGCTAGCCATATAGGCATCGATCTTCTGGCTGGTGGCGTCCCCTGTCCTCCATTCAGTATCGCTGGGAAGCAGCTCGGAGCGAATGACGAGCGGGATCTCTTTGCTTGGTCTGTCGAGTTGTGTGGCCGCATGCGTCCAAAGGCTCTCTTGCTCGAGAACGTTCGCGGGCTGAGCGGAAATCGATTTTCCGCATATCGGCAGCATGTACTCGATCGCCTTCGTGATCTGGGGTATATCGGCGAATGGAGACTGCTGCATGCGGCGGATTTCGGGGTCTCGCAATTGCGGCCACGATTTGTGCTGGTTGCATTGCAGTCAGAGTATGCAGAATATTTCAGGTGGCCTGAGCCTCTGACGGACGCTCCTCCTACAGTTGGGGAACTGCTCCGGGACCTGATGGGGTCGAACGGATGGGAGCCTTCCGAGGTTGATTCGTGGGTGAACAAGGCGAACGGAATTGCACCAACCATCGTTGGAGGATCCAAGAAGCACGGGGGAGCAGATCTGGGTCCGACTCGAGCAAAACGGGCATGGGCCGAGCTCGGAGTGGATGCGATGGGGGTGGCTGACGAAGCACCACCAGCAGGGTGGACGGCCCCGCCCGGCAAACCCGGTCCCAAGCTGACCACTGAAATGGTGGCCCGTATCCAGGGGTGGATGGGTGAATTTTCGGACTGGGAGTTCCTGGGCCGGAAAACGTCGGTGTACCGCCAGATTGGAAACGCATTCCCTCCACCCGTTGCGAAGGCCCTCGGGGATTCGATCAGGGAGGCGCTCCTCAAATCGGGTCCTCGGCGTGAGCTGATCGAAGAAGTCAATGCAGGACACGACCCCGTCTACGCGATCTTGCGGGGCAGCGTCCAGCCCCTGACTTTGGAACAGATCTCGAAACGGCTTTCCGCTGACGGAGTTCGAATCGAATTTCCAGAGCTCGAGCGTCGCATTGTGAATCTTTCCAGGGATTTCGAAATCTCCACCGTCGAGCGTGCTACAGGGAGTCTCGCCTTTACATTGGGGGAGTTCAAGGCGTTCATCGGGCAGGAGACGCACGTGCGTCACGAATTATTCGCTTCGAATAGATCCAGAATTAGTTAGGTTTTCCGTGGGCGCGAAGCGGAAGCAGGGCGAGAGTTCAGGAAATCAGGTCACGCCTGGGCATCCAGCGTATCCGGCTGCACAGGATCCTGGCCGCTCCCGCAACATGCGCGCCATCCGGAGAACTGATACTCGTCCGGAGGTTGCTCTTAGAAGTCAGCTACACCGCCTCGGATACCGATTCAGAAAGGACCATCGTCTGGATCTCGGGGATGTCAAGGTCAGGCCTGACATCGTATTCACGAAGCGGAAGGTTGCGGTTTTCGTGGATGGGTGTTTCTGGCACGTTTGCCCTATCCACGGGAGGCGGCCCTCGGTCAATGAATGGTACTGGGATCCCAAGCTTTCAAAGAATGTCGAACGCGATAGGCGGTCAAATGAAGCTCTCGAGAAGGCCGGCTGGGCGGTAGTGAGGATCTGGGAACACGAAACCATAGATGGCGCTGTGAACCTGATAGAGCAGGCACTGCGGCCTTCGAGTGAAGCTGACAGCACCTTGTCGCCACAGAGCCCCCATCCCTCGTTATGACCACCAGGGCAGGAAACTACGCACTGTGAGTCTGTACGATGTTGCAGCCCGACAGTCCGGGCGGTCTTTGCGGCGAGGGTCCTTGCCGATGCGCCAGTATTCAGGGTGCCAGCGTGTGCACTGTACGGAGGGTTTGGATGAGCGACGTCGCGACTGCTGAGGCGAGAAGCGCAGGGATTCCTGAGAACCTGCGCTGGGCAGTAGTGCATGTCGAGACCTCGGGGAGACGGGTGACCTCTGACCGCGTCACCCATGTCGCCCTTCTCGTGCTCGATCGAGCCGGTGAAGTAGAAGACGAGTTCACGACGTCGATCGACCCAGGCAGTGACCTGGGGCCGAGCCTGACCCGGGACCAGCTTCTGGATCGGCTGGCAGGCTCGCCTCACTTCGAGGACGTGGCCAATCGGCTGATCGACCTTCTCGAAGACCGGACCATGGTTGCATACGACGCCAACGTTGGATTCGGATTTCTGGATGCGGAGTTCAAGCGGGCGGATGTCGCGAATCCGATCCAGTCTCGCCTGTGTATTCGGGCGCTTTCCCGTCGTCTCGAACTGGACGTTCCCAACCTACGACTCGACACACTTGCTTCTTATTGGAAATTGCCTGCTGTCCAGTCCGGTGATGCCATTGGCATGGCGCGGCAAGTGGCCGAAATATTCCTGCGAACCGCGAATTTCGCTCATTCATTGGACCTCCCGCTTCCTTTGGTCGACTGCACCGTCAATAGGTCGAGGAAGCCGAACAGTGCGCGCCGGGTTCCTTGCCCCTGGACGAACCCGGGCCGCTTCGACCCGGAGATCGGTCTTGTGCAGGGTATGAAGATCGGGATCTGTGGGCCTACCAGAGCCGACCGAGCCGATTTGTCCCAGCGTATGACAGACGCTGGGCTGGACGTGATGAGCACGGTAGGGCGTCACGTTGGTGTAGTGGTCTGCAATGACATCAATTCATGCATGACTGAGCTGGAAAAGGTGATGGATGAGGGAATCGGAGTCATATCCGAAGGTGTTCTGGAAAAGCTACTGAGGAACGTCCAGCCCGGAACCCCGCGCCGACCTGCTCTCGAGCCGACGGAGCTCAGTCGGACGACACCAGCTGCCAGTGCAGCCGATCGAGCCGCCGAAGAACTGGAATCGGTGGACGCGAGTGCCGACCGCTCGACACGCATGCCGGAGAGTGCGGACGAGAATACGGTTCAAGCCGAGGAAACGGACGGCCGTCCCTGGATGGACCGGCACATTCTGGTGGTCGGGGGAACTCACTTGGATGCTGTCGAGATGCGATCGTGCATAACACGATTGGGTGCGCACGCGGCAATCAACCTTTCCGCTGCCGTCACGGATGTCGTGGTTCTCGAAGGGGGATCCGATGACCCGCGGATGGCGGCGATTGGTGAGCGACAGCTACCAGTACTGACTCCGAACGAAATCCGGGCCGGGCTTGTAGACGGAGAGGCCTCGAAGCGTGACGTCCATGCCATGGGTGATGGACCTCGTTCGATGGTTGCCGGCGAGGTGCTGGATCTCCCGCGGGGTACATCGGAATGGGCAGTGCATTCGTCATGGCGTGCTGATGCAGGCCTCGATGGGATTGCCGTGGATATTGTCGCGTTTGCAGTGGCGGCAGATGAGAAGGTCGCGCGTGATGAAGACTTTGTCTTCTACAACTATCCCGCGCGGGATGATGGATCCATCAGCCTTGCCGTAGACGGCAACTGTGAGCAAAGTGTTCACATAGATACTTCCTCGTTGCCGGCCACGTGTTCCCGTGTTGTGGTTGCTGCCGCGATTGATGGGGATGGAACCTTCGGGGATCTTGGTCCTGTCTCGGTGAACGTCGAAACGCAGTCGCGCACACAGTTTTCCTTCGTCCTCGATGCCGGAACAACCGAGTTGACGATGGTCTTGTGCGAGATTTATCGGCGTGGGGATAAATGGAGAATCCGTGCAGTCGGACAAGGCTACGATGACGGTCTTGCAGATCTGGCGCGCCGGTACGGCGTCGATGTCGCGGAAGAATGACGGCAGAATTTCATGCGACCCGCTAGGAATTTGAGGAAACTGAATCCGGAGCGGTTCTGAGGAATAATTCCTGCGCCAGGTGGATTTCGTTCGACGATTGCGGAATTTGTCTTTCTGCAGGACGATGGGCTTGGCAGCAGAGGCGTGGAACCATCATGGATGGTGAGGCCAACCGTGTGGACTGGTTATTCTCCGACCTGGCTTACGTCAGGTAAGCCGATTACTTCGGAACCGGCTTACCTGGTGTAAGCCAGGTTCAATGCACACACTAAGGTTGTGATCATGTCTGTGAAGGTGGAACTGTCGGCGATCACCCGACCGGCGGTCCTTTCCGCAATCGAGGAGTTCGACGAGCTTGGTCAAGATGGGTTCC
The DNA here is from genome assembly GCF_053589115.1 of Rhodococcus sp. NPDC003383. Lineage (NCBI taxonomy): Bacteria > Bacillati > Actinomycetota > Actinomycetes > Mycobacteriales > Nocardiaceae > Rhodococcus > Rhodococcus sp. NPDC003383. Next base: position 173,514 of record NZ_JBSFRG010000008.1, read on the forward strand.
TGCGCAGACGGGGCTATTCGGAAGCGAGGAACTTCAGGCTGGTCTACCGCGGACGATTCTACGATTCGAAAGCGATTGCAGGCGTCGCCCACGGGTACGCGACGGGGTACTTCTGCGACAGCTCGGAATTCTCCGGAGGGCTCGCGACAGTCTCCGACTGTCTCACCGACTTGGGTTTCGTCGTCGACCACGGCGGCAAGCACGCCCGCGGCGGGCTCTTATGGGATCTCGAGACCACCCAAGTGTTCAAGATGGGTGGGCGAAGCGCTGCATACAAGTTCGTCGTGTTGCGTTGGGCGGTAGAGCGCGTTGATGAGCATTCCGGACTCGTCCCGTTTTCCGCCGTTCGGAAGGAGCTGGCGGAACTGTTGGCTCCCTTCGCAGTAGCCAAGTCTGCGCCGAACCCCGCAGATCCTTGGGTCGCATTGCGAGGAAGCAGTTGGTGGGCACTTGAAACCCCCGACAGCATCGACGCAGCCGAAGCCGGACACCAAGTCTTGAGTGCCCTCGCGGTGCGGGAAGATCTGCGCGCTGGCCTCTCGGAATCGGTGCGGTTCAGACTCAAAGAGACTCTCTGGCGTGAAGAAGCGGCTGAAGTGCTCGAGCGGCGGATTGCAGAGCTATCGAGCCCAGCCCGCGCATACGAACTGGTCAAGCATCTCGGCAGCTGACTCGCAAGTTGTGTGGTCACTCGGTTCGGTTGCTGTCTCGGTGATCGTGGCATTGCACAGGAATGCTTCTCTGAATCTTCTGGGCTGCAATATGTTCCATACAGATATGCCAATCATGTCCCGATTGGAATGGTTGCAGAGCTCCGCAGATCCAAGGCGAGTTCGCGCCTGATTCGGTCAGGGAGAGGAGTACGTGATTCCTCGGCATCGGTCTTCCATTCGTCGGAGCTCGAGTCCCTGCCCATGACGACGTCGAACCACGCTGCTCGGTCCTTGACGACGCGGAACATCTTCTCGTCATGGGTTCCGGCGAGATACGGCTCGTAGACCTGAATGTTCCGGCCGGCCCTTTCCGCCAATGAACCGATCCGGTCCAAGCGTCCGGTGCGTTGTTCGAGCTTGCTGGGGTTCCAGTCCAGATCGTGGTGGATCACGTGGCGGCACTCCTGGTGCAGGTCGATACCTTCGCCCATCACCGAGCTCGCTACCAGGATGTCGGGTGCGAACGGGGTATTGAACACGGCGATCAGTCGTTCCCTGTCCTGGCGGCGTGTGCCTCCGTAGGCGCGGCGCACCTGGGTAAGACTCGCGCCCCGACCATCCGGGGTTGCGGACCCGTCGTGCTCACCCTCGAGGTTCATGAGTGTCTTCTCACGTTCACTCTCCGTAGTGGCAGCCAGACGTACCGCGAAGGCCGTCCACCGACCCAGCACATCGATGCCAGCAGGGTTTTCACCTGCGATGCCCCGAAGCACGGTCGTGCTGTCCATTCCGCGAGATACATGGGTGTACCTGACGAGGTTGGCGGGTGTCCGTAGGTTGCGGAGAGCGATATCTGACAGGTGCTCGGCGAGATCGATGTCGTTCACCGCCGCGTCGAATTCCTTGACCAGGTAGTCGTGGACCGCTCGGTGCGACGAACCGGTGGAATCGAACAATCGTCGGGAGATGCGCTGAAGCTCGGGTATACCGTCTGCACGCGATACGCCGAGCAGTTCGGCCGCCTTCTCCTCGACCAGATCGTCCACTCGTCGACGCAACGCATCACGGAGTGCCGCGGTAGTCCGGATGTACCAGCAGAAGATCAAGCACTTCTCGCCCGCTATCCATAGGGCAGATGCTCGTTCGACCGTCGCTTCCACCTTGGGGTGGCGTCGGCGTCGCTCCTCCGACGCGAGGACACCGGTGATGTACCGGTGGTACCAGGCGACTGTCCCTGACGACGTATGGGCAGGGGTCTCTTCATCCGAAGGTTCGATGTCGGAGTCGAGCGGGCTACTACCGGCTTCGAGTCGGAGGTATGTCTCGTAAGACGATGCGATGCCGTACGCGAACAACGGACGAGGGGCGCCCTCCTCGGATGCAATTGCCTGGGCGCGTGCCGCGAGGAGAAAGGGCATCGCATCCTCGTCACGGATGGGCAGACCACCGTCGGTCTCGGAGCCGTCGGTAAGAATGGCTGCGCCGCACAGATAGTCGCGCCGGTGCGGACGCTCGTGTCGAATCAGCCAGGGCTGCAGGTGGCTGTGCATGTGCTGTCGTGCCCGTACCGTGAGTTGAGCATCCCTCCACGCTCGCACGACGTGGGCGTCGAGCGACGTGTCCGGCGTCGCGTCCGGAGACCACGAATCGAACGCGCAGATATCTGCCTCGGTGATCTTCGACCAGGACTCGTCGAAACGAAGTGCTGACACCTGGGCTTCGTACAGTGCACTTTCGAGGTCGGCGAGTCGTTGGTCAAGGGGATGCGCGGGTGGTGGGTCGAGCGGGCGGACCGCCTCGAGCCGGTGCAGGACGTTGATCAGCTCGTTGTGCCCCAGCTCGAAGGGCGTCGCGGTGAGGAGCAGAATTCGATCGAAGATGCCGGCCAGGGCCCCGTCGGTCGGATGATCGGGATGTGGCGAGAACAGCCGGCTGATGCGCGTCTGATCGTTCTTGAGCGCGTGTGCTTCGTCGACGATCAACAGGGGAAGGCGAATGTTCGCCTGAGCCAGAGCCTGTTTCCACACGAGTTGCGTGGCATCGTTCAGCGCTGCGCGCGCCGCTTTCAGGCGCTTCTTCAATCCGAGCGATCGTCGTGCGGGAAGGTCTCGCACGACCTCCCAGACAGTTTCCAGATCGAGGACGCTGGATATGTCGTCCAGCGCCCTCGGAACGGGGTCGTCTCCGAGGTCCTCGCCGGTGAGCGAGTGCCATTCCTTCCGCCATGTCGAGGTCGGGGTCGACAGCAGGCGCGCAACGCGGTCGGGGGTGAACCGGATGTCCGGGATAAGCCCGTGAGTCTGCTCCGACCATCGTGCGATACGCGCACGTATGTCGCTCGCCCCACGCCGGTTGCGGACGGCACACGAGAGCAGGGCCAGGTGAATGAAGCGGTCCTTCAACGTGGCAGTCAAGGCGGTGTGAGTAACGACGACGAGATGCTTACGGCGGTCCGCCGGGTCGTCGAGCAGCCTGAGGAAATCCTCGCCGCTCCGGATCGGTGCATCGACGCATCGGATATCCGGAGCGGACGGTTCGAGCAATGCCTCGCGGAACTTGGCCCACTCGTCCACCCACTTCTGGGCAACTCGGGCTGGTACGAAGGCGACGACCTGCTGCGCCTCGTTCCCCGCCAGGATCTCGGTAACCGCCACGGTGAGCGCGACGTAAGTCTTTCCCATGCCGACCTGGTCGGCGAGGATCACCCCCTCCTGCGTCTTCAGTCGTCGCAGGATGTCCTCGGCAGTGCGCCGTTGTCGGTCCCAGTCGACTGCGAAGTGGTTGTCGAGCGAGCGTCGTAGGTGCTTGCTCAGAAGTTCAGGCATTTCCGTGCTTCCTTCAGTGCGCTGAAGCTGTACTCTGCGATTTCTCCTTCGACGGCGGGTACGCGGGCCCGGACCTCGTCGAGCTCATCGAAGACCTGGCGAACAAGGCGACGTCCCTCGGCGGCGTCGATGCGGACACACACTGCCGACCACGGGACCCTCGAGACAGAGAGAGCTACCTCTGAGAGGGTAAATAGCGCCTCCGCTTTGGACAGCTTGCCAGCAGCCGCATCCTCCACAATCTTCCTGGCCAGGAATCTCGGCCCCAGAGGCCTAGACAAACGCGCTGCGAGCATCTCGGACGTGACCACCGGACGTGCGAGCCGCCGCTCGAAAGCAGCGAGTGCAGCGCCGAGAGCCCGACCGCGTCGCATCAACGTGCTGAGTGAATCGAAGCGTCGCAGCGGGTCGACGACAGTTTTGGGGCCACCGGGCTCTGCTGCCTGCTCCTGGAGTTCCCTCACGATCTGCGTGACCGCGCGGCCCGATGAGAGCGCCGCGAAGAGGTGGGAAGACAACAAGTCCCTCAGTCCGAAACCCGGAGGGAGGCTGTGGCGGTCATCGACGAGTACCGCCCAGGTCGATGTGTTCCCTGCCCAGTGCACATCGACGAAGACCGGAATCTGGTCCTCTTTCACCGGAAAGTCGAACTGGTTCGGCCGTCCTGTGGCACTCCACGTTCCGTAGTCGAGAACGACCGCTCCCGAGGGCATTCGGATTGTCCAGTCATCCGAAACGGGCTCAGAGGTGAACGAAACAGTCAGCTTCCAATTTCCCTTATCAGTGCTGAGGCGGCAGGTCCCGAAGAATGCGGGTAGGGCCGCCGCGTCGGCGACGTCTTCGTCTTCGTCGTCGGGAGCTATGAAGGGAAGGTCCACCGCGAGTTCCTTCCCGCGGGGGACCAGACCCGACAGAGCCTTACCTTCCTTGCTGGTCGTAGGTGCCCCGAGCCAGACGTTGACTTCACGGTGACGGCGAGGACCTTTCAGGCCCAGGCCTGCCTCGGTGTGGTTGGAGCTACCGACCATCACGGCGATCCGCGTGTTGCTGTAGAGAACGAGGCACTTGGCGTGGAGTCGCCGAATCTCCTGGTCCAGTGGTCCGAGCTGGACGACGGAGTCCACGTACTGCTCGGCGAGGAACTGGGGAGGGAACGTCGTCTCACCCGTCGGACCGAGTACGACCGCAACATCGTGGTGGCGCGCCGACGCCGGCCGTCCGGTCAGAAGCGCGCGGACAGTGGTCAGAGCAGTGGGCGACGTCGAATCCCAGTATGCGGAGACGTGCGTCGCTCCCAGCGGCCGGCTGCCGTTCCACACCGACCCCAGTGCATCCAAGGGACGCGTTTCCGTATTGGTCGGCGCGAACGCCACCGCTACGGAGGAAGAGACGCTCGACTGAGCGGAGATACGGCGTCGGAATTCGTCGAGCAACTCGACGGCACGTAGTCGTGCCGGAACCTCGTCCGTTAGTCCGGGAACGAGCTCGAGATACGACTGCAGTTCATTTGCGATGTCCTGCAGCACATTCGCTGGAAACAGGCATTCGGGTCCGAGATTCGCTGCCAGGGCCATCTCGATATTCCGGCGGTATCCGGCGTCGGTGAGGTTCGCCGAACCGACCACGACCCGAGTGGCGCGCTCCCACAGGAGCACAGCCACCTTGGAGTGAAGGAGTCCGCTGTCGACGTGGCAGTGGAGGACGTCCCAGCGCAGACTTGATCGTTCCGCCTGCGCGTGCCGATCGGCCAGCACGGTGACGGTGGTCGCCCGCAACCCTTCTTCGAGCTCGAGTCGTGCAACGAGATCGTCCACCGAGCCGGTGTCCTCGTCCACGCTTTCCACAGCGAGAAACCGAGCGAGACAGTTCCGTTCGAAGAAGTCGGGTTCGAGGGTGAACGTAGTGGCGATCACGCCGACCGGTTCACCCGCACCCGGAGGGGCCTGCCAATGATCCAGCAAGGGTGAGGTCTTCGGCTGCCCTTTCACATGGTCTCCCGGACGAAGGTGGCGAGCGTATTCACCCGCATCGGATGGGTCCAGTACGCGTTGTCGAGGTCCAGGCTCCGATTTCGGTACGGCGGCCGAACGACCCATCGGTTGTTGAGGTGATCGAGCCACATGCGCTTGTGCTTTGCTTCTTGGACGTCTTGGTGCCGAAGAATCAGCGAAGTGACGAACTCCGGTGGGGTGAGGTTGCGGTCGAAGCGCGACAGTAGTTGGGAGACATCACTCGCTACCGTCTCATCGAGGGCGCCTACCGCCTCGACGGCCCTGCCGGTCAGTTCGCCGAGCTGGGTTGCCGTCTCTGCGAGGAGTGGGGTTTCGCAACCCTGCTCTACCGAGAACGCTCCGCCGAGACTTGTGGCGTAGGCGAGCAATCGCCGGTACGCATATTCGATCGCAGTAGCGCACTGTTCGAACATGATCGCTGCGGTCAGGGCGACTCGAGTGGACGCCGATGCGCGCGGCAGGAGATTCTCGGCAACTACTTTCTGGGGCGTCCCCGGCTCGGGCAGATCCGTGCGGAGCAGCGCGGCGAGCTCGTCGTGGATCGGGTGGCCACTCGTGGTGACCAACCGTCGGAGCTCAGCGCGTTCCCGGCCGAGGAGTCCGCGAGGCGCGAGCGTCCTCGCGAGACGGCGTACCAACCATCCCGTCGGGGGTGCGACGCTGTGGTTCGCGGCGAGCGAGCGTTGTACTTCATGTTCGATTTCACGACGGAGCTTGTCACCGTCCGACCGATGGTCGCTGTCGACGAATCCCGGCACCTCGTGGTCGATCTCCCACGCGCGGACGAGCTGATAGGCAGCATCGTCCGGAAGTCCGTCCTTGGTGAGAACGTGTGCACCGACAGCGAAGGGCCTGTACACACCCGTGAACCCGAAGACCCGAGGTCCTGACAGGTAGGTCGAAGGACCCAGTCGTTCCTTGGCCTTGGCTGCTCGTCGAGCTTTCTGGATGCCGGGCAGGGCGCGGATGGACTCCGGATCGGCGTGGCGCACCAGGGCCTCAACGAGGATCCACTCGAACGCGATGTCCGGCCTGGTCTTGCCGTCCGGCGAGACCACGTCCACGAGCTGCTGACAAGCGAACGCACCCACCGCGGCGAGAGTTACGAAGCGCGGTTGGGGCATACGTGCTCGCAGCGACGGTACGAGGTGCTGCGCGATCCGCTCGGCCACGGCGCCCAGCCCGAGCGGATCGAGGCTTCCCTCGCCGACGGCGCCGGGGTCATACTGGGAGAAATGGGGGAGCTGGTCGAGAAGCGTCACGGCAGTCGTCGGCCCTCGTCACGGACAACGCGGAGACCCCACCCTTGCTTCGTCCCTGTGTTGTTGTACACGCGTCCTCTCAGTTCTCTCGGCCGCATGCAGCTCCGCATCGCATCCAGGCCAGTTGTAGTGCTTTTTTCGAGAAACTAGATCGTCGGCACGCCGCGATTCGTTGCACCTCGGCCAGATGTCAGAGCAGCGCGGCTCCACTTGATGCTTACCGGCGGCTCAGATGAAGTGGATCAGGAGCTTGTAGCGGACTATTTGGGGCTCAGCGTCGAAGTGATCGAGCCAGGTTATGCAGCACGTCGGAACTCACCTCGCGCATCGTGTCAGGGATGGTCGAAAAATCAGCCGTAGCGATGGTCGAAAGGATCACTACAGCCATTCCGAGACGCCTCCGTGTCCTGAACACGTGCCGCGTCGGTTCTGGCTGAATGAGTAGGTGCCGTCGTTGCAGCGAGCAGTTGAGCCAGCAGGGGCCGTGGGGGCTTGAACCGGTCCGGGAATGCAATTTCCGTCGGCGTTGACGTAGCTGTTCGGTCCGCAGCTACCGCTATAGCCACTGTCGGGTGCGGGTGCGGGTGCGGGTGCGGGTGCGGGTGCGGGTGCAGGGGCAGGCGGGGGAGGGGGTGCTGCCGCAGGTGCAGGTGCAGGTGCAGGTGCGGGCGCAGGCGGAGGTGCAGCCGCTGGTGCTGGGGCAGGCGCAGGCACTACCGGGGGCGCAGGTGCGACCAAGGGGAGTGGTGCTGGGGGCGGAGGCGTGAACTGCTCGGTGGTCGGCGTGGGTTGAGGAGCAGGCTCGGATGTCGCGGGAACCGTAGTGGTTGGTGCAGTCGCACCGCAGGAAAGCAACTCCTGTTCCAGCGCTTGATGTTCCGTTACCGAGACCCACAGCTGGTACGCCGCTTTCACCTCGACTTGACGCGCTACGTATGTGCAGCGGTATTCATCGTTCGACGGCAACCAGACCGACGCGTCTCGACCGTCCTTTTCGGTGCTGACGCTACGTGCGACTGCCTGGAGATTGCGAGGATCATTGGCGAAGTCTTGCAGGACCTTGGTATCAAGATCCTGCGCGCCTTTCTGCCAAGCGTCGGACAACGAGACCACGTTGTCTATGACGACGTCATCGGCGGAAACCGAGTCACCTGTGTAGGAGTCTTCGAGGGTCCCGGTACGGACCGTGCAGCCAGATTGAGGATCGAGCGTTACGACCGTCAGGTCCCGGCGCAGAATGTCGTTGCGTGTATCGCATCCGTTGTGGCCACCGTCAACGGTTACGTCGTCGGACCATTGTTCGCCGAAGCGCGAAGGGTCGAAGTCTGTCGTGGATGCTTCGCTGCGGACGGGGATGGTTGTCAGCGTCTCCAGGGCCCGCGTGGCTCCTTCGCTATCGACCAGTGGGAAGGCCGCCGGCGCGGGCAGTGGCTTCGGCGGTTCGATCGTGGTCGATGGGGGCGGGGAAGTCGACGTCGTAGTAGTAAGAGACGGCGTATTAGCGGTAGGAGATTGTTCGGCCTTGGGTGCGGCCTGTTCCGGGACGGTCTCGGGAGAGGTGGCGACCACGACAACAAAAGCCGGGATGAGGGCCCACGCAGCCCACTTGTATCGAGCCGGTCGACTTCGGTCTTCCCGCAGGTAGATGACTCCGGCCGCGGCAGCAAGCAGTCCGAACACGAGCGTGGCCCAGAGCGGTCCTGCGATACCTGCCAATGTCATCAAGACGCCGAGTGCAGTGGCGAGTATGGCGACAAGCTTGCCTCGGCGAGTGCGGGGCCCGCGGGTTCGTAGGGAGGTGGATGTGGCCGGTGCGGGCTGCGACGATGTAGGCGTGTGAGCGGTTCCTGTAACCGCGGACGTCCAATGCTGTCCGTCCCAATAGCGCCGGCGCTCGCTGGGGCGCTCAGGGTCCGGATACCAGCCGGAAGGTGGAGTGTTCGACATAGCTACATCCACCTCGACATGTAGCAGAGAGACGTGCTCACCGAGGTTGGGATGGTTACAGGGCGGGAGTGGAGCATCGATTTACCGACTTCTTCATGAGTCCGGCGTGGAAAGCGATTTTGTGCCGGTACTGGTGTGTCGGAGGGAACTCGCCCTCCGTTACGTCGACAGCCGGGCGATGACTTGGTGAAGAGGTGCTCGATGTAGTTGTGCGTCCCGCTTTGGGGGTGGTTCGAGCCGGCGGCGACCGCGGAGCCTTCCCGAGCGACTGGTCTCGGCGTGTCATCTCGCGCCTGGGCAACCTGCAGGCCAGTACCTTTTCTTGGGTCTGGGATCAGAAATCAATGCTCAACGAGGCAGAATCCAAGAAGTCGGAATCACCGCGCGTGCCGCATCCGGAACATCCGCTTCGCAATCTTCATGTCCCGCTCGGAGGCATCGACCGTGAGCAGGTTCAGCGGCGGCCGGAACCGCTCCACCGTCACTGAGTGCGGCCGGCTGAACTCACGCAGGCCGTCGGCACCGTGGATCCTGCCGAACCCGGACTCACCGATACCGCCGAACGGCAGGGCCGGGACGGTCCCGGGGCCGCCAAAGCTGTTCACGGACACCGCGCCGCTGCGGATTCGTCGTGCCGTCTGCAGCCCCTTCTTCTTGTTGCGGCTGAACACCGTCGCGCCCAGCCCGTAGTGCGTGTTGTTGGCTCGCTCGACGGCGTCGTCGAGGTCCTGGACCGGCTCGACGACTACCGTCGGTCCGAAGGTTTCCTCTTGAACCGCTGCGGACGTGTCGGGCACGTCCTTCAGGACGACGGGTTCGATGTAGCGATCTCGGACGGAATCGAGTCCGCCCATCACCGCGGTCGCGCCGTGATCGAGGGCGTCGAGGATGTGCCGTCGCACGATATCGACCTGTCGCGGCAAGGTCATCGGTCCGTAGGTTGCGGTGTCGTCCGGTCCCGGCCGCGCCCGGGAGAGGGCGGCCGTGAGCTTGTCGACGAACTGCTGGTACACCGGCTGTGCAACATAGACGCGCTCGACACCTACGCACGCCTGTCCCGCGTTCAGGACGGTCCCGAACGCCGCGGCCGCGGCTGCTTTGTCGAGGTCAGCGTCCTCCGCGACGATCACCGCGTCCTTGCCGCCGCACTCGGCGATCATCGGGGTGAGGGTCTCGGCGCATACCGCCATCACCTTGCGCGCCGTGGCACCGGAACCGGTGAACGCGATCTTGTCGACGCCGGATCGTGCAAGGGATGTGCCGGTCTCGCCGAAGCCCGTGACGACCTGGAGCACCGGATGGTCGGGAACCACGGAGTTCCATGTGTTTTCGAGCCACGTGCCGACGCCCGGTGTGAGCTCGGAGGGCTTGAACACCACCGCATTACCCGCGGCGAGGGCGAACGAGATCGAGCCCATGGGTGTGAAGGCGGGGAAGTTCCACGGCCCGATGACGCCGACAACCCCGAGAGGCAGATACTCGACGATCGCCTTCTGATTCATCGACGGCATCGCCGTGGAGACCCGTCGCGGTCGGAGCACCTTCTGGGCGTTGCGCGCGGCCCAGTCGAGGAATTCGACGGTGAGCATGACCTCGAAGTACCCGGCGTCGTGCGGCTTTCCGGTTTCGGCGGAGATCTGCGACGCCAGCGAATCGGCCCCTGCGGCAATGGCTTTCTTGAAGTCCAGCAGCAACTCTCGTCGGCCGCGGAATCCGAGCTCGCCCCACCACTGCGCGGCAGAGCGCGCGCGATCGACGGTGGCGGCGACGTCTGCGGCGTCCATGATGCGGTACCGGCCGAGAACCGACCCGTCACGCGGGTCGAGACTGGTGAACGTGCGGTCGGAATCGGCGGCCGCAGTGTCGGAAGACGACGGCGTAGAGACATCGTGGGTCATGGCGAGCGTCCTTCGTCGAGATCACGTCGGCCGAGGGCGGCGTGGTCAAATGGGAGCGGATTCTCGATGCGGCGCCGAGAAGAAGCCTATCGCCGCAGCTTGCGGGCAGTCCAGGGGAGCACGTCCTCATCAAGGACGGCCGCAGCTACCGAGACAACCCGAGGTCGATGGCCGCAAGCCCGGCCTGGGTGCGGTTGTGGACACCGAGTTTCGTGTAGAGATGCTCGACGTGATTGCGCGTCGTCTTGTGCGTGATGTTCAGCTCCGCGGCGATCTGCCGGTTCGAGTGACCCAGCGCGACGAGTCGCAGCACCTCCACCTCGCGCCCGGTCAACCCGGCCGGCCAGGGTGCTCGCCGCCTGGTTCGGTGTCCGGCCGCAGCGAGCACGGCCTCGACCGCTTCCGTGTCGAACCCTCCGGCTCCTGCGTCGCGGCGCATCCGCGCGGCCGCGTCCTCGGCAGTGAGTGCTTGCCGGTGCGGCCGGGGTTCGCGTAGCCGTTGATAGGTCTCGGCGGCTGCGAGTATCCGCGCGGGAACGCTCAGGTCGGCGCCGCGGAGCCCGTTGGGGTAGCCGGAGCCGTCGAGCCGTTCGCGATGCGTCTGCGCGAGCGCGACGACCGATTCCAATCCGCCCACGCGACTGAGGATTCGTCCGGTGAGATACGGATATAACCGGACCCGCTCCCACTCCGCCGTGGTGAGCGGTCCGGGCTTCTCCCAGATCTGGTTGGGCACACCCATCCTCCCCAGTCCGTGCACCAGTCCGGCGCGGTAGAGGAGGTCGACGTCCGCGTCGGACAGCCCTCGCTGCCGGCCTGCGGCTGCCGCCAGATCGGCGACCTGTCTCGAATGACCCAGCAGGAAAGGGCATTTGAGATCGACGAAATCGGCCATCGCCCGCAACAATTCGTCCAACTCGGGACCGCTCAAGATGTAGTGTCGATCCGGTGCCTGGGTCAGCGCCGCCGACCACGCATCCTGCTCGAGTACGCCCGCGGTGATCTCGGCCGCGGCTTCATCGAACGTTCGTACCACTCGCGGGCAGAACTGGGTTCCGCTGCGCTCCCGTGCCACGGTGACCGCCTGCGTCGGCCCGCCGGCGCGCAGGTGCACTTCGGCGACGTCGGCCAGATGGACGATGTGCATCTCGACGGGTATCGCATCGCCCCGTGCACCGGCCGGAAGCCCGGCGCCGTCCCAACGCTCGAACGTGAAGGTCAGCATCGCCCCTACCTGGGGGTCGAGCCCGATGCGATCGGAGAGGACGCTCGCGGACCCGCAGTGCGACCGGATGAGCTCGGACATCTGCCGCCGCGCCGTGAACAGGAACGCGGCGACCCGGAGGCTGCGCTCGGCCTGGGGGAGACCGCGCCCGGCGTGACTGAGCAGCAGGCGCAGGAACGGCAGCCCCGTCATGTCCACGGAGTAGGTGTCGGCGCGGAAGGCGATGTCGTCGCCGAACATGCGCGCCAGCTCGTGCGAGTCCGCGTGGCACCCGATCCACGCGACCAGGTTCGCGTAGTACACGACGGCCCGCTGCTCGGGGCTCAATCCCATCCGGTCCGCGATGCGGGTGGCGATCAGCGCCGACCGGAGCATGTGCTCCATCGGCTGACCGAGACCGAGGTCGATCGCGAGGGACAGCGCGGCGACCAGTTCGGCTCGTCGCGGACCCTCACCGGTGGGCGCCATCGTCCCAGTGTCCCCGGGGAGAGATAGGTACGGAAGATGAGGCATCGGCCCCATGACCCTGCGGTGCGCGCGGCGCACGATCGACGTACCCGCAATTCTGGGAGGACGTCATGACCATCACCCCGCAGTCGGCCGCCGAGCGGTCCTGTGAACTGCCCCGAGTCTCGGGAGAACGATTCGCCGGCTACGCGGTGGTCGGCGCCCCGTTCGCCGAGGGCCACTACCTCGCGCTGCGCAGGTTCCCTGCCAGTTCCATCGGCGACGGCTACACGTCCGTATGGCACCGTGACTCGGCCGGTGCCTGGACCGTCTACAGCGACGTCCCGCCCGAACTGAGCTGCCCTCGGTTCGTCGGCCACGCACTGAGCCGGACCGAGCAGACCGACGTCCGCGCCGAGTGGACCGGTCCGAACAGACTGCACGTAACGGCCGGGGGAGAGCTCGAATGGGATCTCCGGATGGACACGTCCCCGGCGACCACCGTCATGAACGTCGCGTGCAGGCTCATGCCGGACGCGCTCTGGCACAGTCCCGCGATGCTGGCGGCGATGGGGCGCGTCGCGGGACCGGTGCTCGGCGTCGGCCGGGTCCGGCTCGCCGGACACATGCCGAACGGTCAGTGGTTCCGGGCCAACCCGCGAGAGCTGTGGACCGCGCACACCGTGCGCGCGGTGGTCGACGGATTCGATCTCGGTCCCGACGGACCGCTGCCGGAGCAGGCGGCGTTCGGCGACTTCCGGCTGCCGCAGCGCGGGTTGTTCGCGACGGTGCAGACGTGGTTCGAGCCGTTCGATGCCGAGCGTCATTTCGCGGCTCGTCCTCGAGAGGAGGAGTCACCGAGCGGCCGATGAATACCATCGAGTAGGTCACGGATCGACGACGAGGCGTAGCCGGAGGCGTTCGGCTAGTGGCGATTAACGTTCCCTGCGGTAACGGTCTCGACCTCGGTGGGAATGGGCCGGCCGACGCGAAATCTACTGTTCCTCGGATAGGCCGCAACGTTTCGGTCCAAAGCTGCGCAACTCCACGTCAAATGACACACAATGGATTTCGGCAAGAGTACGGCAAGCGAGAAAGGCACAAATAAGGTCCACCGCCCGCCCGCTCCGATCTGGTTGAAAACTGCGGGCGGCCTTGCGTTTTCGGGATGCGCGATGATCGAAGCAGTCTTGGGCCACCACGCGAGGAACGACGAGTCGGTCGAGGCCCGCTCCGGGCCGGCCGCACGAATCGACGCCGACTCCGGTGGAGGTGGTGTCACCCTCGGAAGACTGCTGGCGGTTGCGACCTTGACGCCTGCGCAGGCGGCGCTGCTCATCACGGATGTGGTCGATCAGCTCGAACTCGCGCATGGTCCGGAGCGCCACCCGACCAGCCTCAGACGCGGTGCCGTGAAGGTGTCCGACAGCGGACAGCTCACGCTCGAATGCGCCGGGACTCCGAGATCCTGGGACGAGATACGCGATGCGGTGGCGGACCTGCTTCGACGGATCGCGGCGAACAGCCGCAGTGCCGAACTCGCCGACCGCCTGAACGAGGCGATCGCCGAATCCCCGGATGAGGACGACCTGGTGCGGCGTGTCCGTTCTGCTGCCGCAACCGAATTCGACCCGGGCGAGGAGGAGCGGACGAGGCGTCAGATCGCCGCGCTCGTCTCGACGGTGATGGGACGCGATCTTCCGGCGGCGCCGGTGGTGAAGCAGTCGGACGTGCCGATCCGGCCGATCCAGGCGTCCTCTCTCGCCTCGAACACCTGGCGTCCACCCACGGGCAAGGTGTGGCATCGCAAGAAGAGACGACCGTCGCGGCGTCGAGCGGTATTCGTGCTGATCGCACTGCTGCTGCTCATCGGGATGGTGTGGGCGGCTCCCAAGGCGTGGTCGGAGCTGAATCGCGGTTGGCACACGCTTCTCGACCCGGTGGATTCGTCGATGCCGGACGAGATCAGTCCGGTCTCGCCGCCGCCACCGGCACCCGAAGCCCCGCCGCCGGCGGCCGGGCCGGGCACCGCACCGGGTCCCGTCGACACCGCTCTTCCGAGCGCAGCCGGACCGATCACGCGGGTCGCCGCGAACTTCGCCAACGGCGCCTGCGAGCCGGGACGCCCGTGCACCATGCGGGTCGATGTCGGTGTCGATCCCGCCGCGAATCTCGGTGCGGTGACTTGGAATCTGACCGTGTACGACCGATGCACGGGTGTGGTCCAGCCGGGTAGTGACGTCACCGTTCCGGTTCCGCCGGGTGCGCCGACGGCATACGGAATCGGCAACGTCGCCCTGCCGCCGGGTTCCGCCCTTGCGGTCGCCGCGGTCACCACCGGCCCGGCAGCGGCCGCGTCGGAACCGGTATACGTGCCCGCTGAGAACGCTACGTGTTCGGACGGGAGCCCACGTGCAGGCGGATAGGCGAAAGTCGGATCCCTGGCTCGTCACGGCGGCCGTCGCACTGGTACTTCTCGGCATGCTCAACATGGTCTCGACGGGCATGTCGTCGCTCGCTGTGCGGCACGCGATTCTCGCCGCCGTGGGTCTCGGCGCGATGTGGGTGACGTCGCGCATGCGGATTGCCGCCCTGAGCCGGTTCGGGTGGGTGTTGTTCACCGTCACGGTCGTCCTGCTCGTGGCGGTGCCGCTGATGGGGATCGCGACCAAGGGTGCCCAGCGCTGGCTGGACCTCGGCCTGTTCACTCTGCAGCCGTCCGAAATGGCCAAGCTCGCCCTGGTCCTGGTTCCCGCCACGATCCTGGCCCGTGGGAACACGGTCGGCAGGCTCGTCGTGGTCCTGCTGGTTGCGTCCGTGCCGATCGCGCTGGTCGCGCTGCAGCCCGACCTGTCGACCGCCGTGGTGCTCGTGGTCACCGTGTTGCTCATGCTGATCCTGGCCAGGGTGCCGATGCTGCAGCTGGCCCCGCTGTTCGCGATCGGGCTGCTCTCGCTGCCCATGGCCGTTCTGTTCCTCCGCCCGTACCAGCTCGAACGGATCCACGTGTTCCTGTCGCGCGACGCCGACCCGCAGGGGTCGGGCTGGGCGGCGTGGCAGGCGGACATCGCGATCGGCAGCGCGGGATGGTGGGGTCTCGGGCGTCAGCCGGACTACGACCTGCGGGCCGAGTACCTGCCGGAGTCCGAGCACGACCTGGCCTTCGCGAGCCTGGTCTACGGGTGGGGTCTCGTCGCCGGCATCGCCGTCGTGCTGGCCGTCGTGGTCATCGTGTGGCGCTCGGTGCTCGCCGCCCGAACAGCACGGACCCGGGAAGGAGCACTCGTCGCGGCGGGCATCGGTGGACTGTTCGGGATCCACACTGCCGTCTCGGTCGCTCAGAGTCTGTCGCTGCTGCCGCACACCGGCATGCCGATTCCAGTGTTCAGCTACGGGGGCACGGCCTCGATTGTCGGATTCGTGTCCATCGGATTGGTGCTCGCGGTACGCCGCGACGGCGTGACACGGCCGCTGTGGGCCACCGAGCCGCCGAAGCGACGGCTCCCGCGAGGCGTGTCTGTGGGTGCGGGGACGCTGACGGCATCGCTCGTCGCGATGTCGGTGTTCGCCTGGCAGCTGCAGACCACTCAGGGCGCGGAACTGCGCGCGACGAGCGACACGCAGATGCTGCGCTGCATCCGCCTGCCCGCCGAACGCGGCCAGATCCTCGACCGCACCGGCGTGCCGGTCGCGGTCAACGTCGCCGAGTACACCGTCGCGGTGGTGGCGCGCATGTTCGCCGAGGGTGACCCGGCGGTGCGCAACCAACTCGCGGCGCTGCTCGGCATCACCCCCGAGCAGCTCGCGGAGGAACTCCGGAGCGACAACGGGGAGCTGCAGGTCGTGCTTGCACGAGTCGGGCCCGAGCAGGCTCGGCTGATCGTCGACGCCCACCTGCCGTGGGTGCTCGTGTACCCGACCGGACGCCGGTACTACCCGCAGGGGCCGGTGCTGGCGTCGATCCTCGGGTACGTCGGAATCGCGGACCAGGAGGACATGCAGTTCTGGTCGAACCTCCCGCTCGGATCACGAGTAGGCAAGGCGGGCCTGGAGAAGCAGTACGACGCGTTGCTCCGCGGCACCGATGGTAAGCAGTGCGTGTACGTCGACCCGTCCGGGCGTCCGGTCGGCACGGGGGAGCGGGTGGATCCGGTGCGTGGCCACGATCTGCGGCTGTACCTCGATCTCGGGATGCAGCAGGCCGCGACCGATGCGCTAACCCAGGCGGTGCGCAGCAGCGGCGGCGACCTCGGCGCGGCGGTTGTGATGGATGCCCGCACCGGCGCGATCCTGGCGCTGGCCAGCGTCCCCGGCTATGACAACAACGTCTACGGACCCCCGGCGGACCTGGCCGCGATCGCGGCGCAGACCGAAGGACCGGGACCGGGCCGGATGCTCAATCACGCCGTCCAGACGGCCGTGCCCCCGGGCTCGACCTTCAAGATCGTGGTCGCCTCGTCGAACGCGGCGAACCACGTACTGTCGCCGGACACTGTGCTCCAGGGCGGCGCGGCCTACACCTACGGCGGGCACACGTTCGCGAACTGGCAGCCGATGGCCGGAAACAATCTGCTCGGTGCGATCCAGTGGTCGGACAACGTCTACTTCTACCAACTCGCCGACCTCCTCGGCCCCGAGCGCATCGCGACGACGGCCACCGAGCTGGGCGTGGGCACGCGGTCGGGAATCGATCTGCCGAGTGAGTCCGAGGGCTTCCTCGGCACCCCGGAGAATGTCGGAAGCATCGGCGGAACCTGGTATCCCGGGTCGACGCTGCTGATGGGCATCGGTCAGGGCACCGTCACCGCGACCCCGCTGCAGGTGGCGCGCTGGACGTCGGGCATCGCCAGCGGTGCGATGGTGACACCTCAGCTCGCGGCGGCATACGGGCCGGCGGACGCCGTGCCCATTCCCACCGCGGAGCCTCGTCCGCTGTCCTTCGCGGACGAACTCGGTCCCGTGCGCGCGGGGATGCGGGCATCCGCCGCGGCCGGTACCGCGGGCCAGCTCGCCAGCCTCCCGGTGACGGCTGTTGCCAAGACCGGCACGGCGGAGGACCCGTCGGCGCCCGGGAAGGGCCTCAATGCCTGGTTCTCCGCGGTGGTGCCTGCCGAGCAGCCCGAGGTCGTGGTGACGGCGTTGGTGCGCGGCGGTGGATTCGGTTCTGCGACATCCGGTCCGGTGGTCAAGGGCCTCCTCGAGCGTTACCTCGCGGAGATCCGGGGCACGACCCCGGCCCGCTGACCCGTGCGTGGTTTCGGTAGCGGGTGCTACCGAAAACACCCACAAAGGGGGGCGGGGAGGAGAAAGGAAGAGCGGGGGGGTGGGGAAAAGGGTGAGGGGGGGGGGGTGT
>NZ_JBSFRG010000009.1:0-180066 GCF_053589115.1 Rhodococcus sp. NPDC003383
GGCTACCACTGGAACACGGCAACCGCTACAGTGAAACCGCCCGCGAGTGGGCACTTTCGTTGAGCACAAGCGAGCACATTCGCTGAGCCTCATCAGTGGTTGTGTCGGTCCGTGCGTACCAGATCCGCGAGCAGCTTGGCGTCACCGGCGTCGGACTTCGCACCGGAGACATGGTGACGGTCGCGGTAGCGCGCGACCGCGAGCGGGTTGACCGCGTACACCTGGTACCCGGCCGCGGTCAGCGCCTGCACCCACAGGCCGCGGTCGGTTTCGATGCCGACCACGACCTGACCGGGCTCTGCGGCGTACTCGGCTACCAGCTCGTGTAGTGCGCGTATGCCGGCCAATCCTTCCGGCAGCCGACGTGACGACAACCGTCCGCCAGCGTCATTCATCAGGTGAACGTCGTGGTGGTCTTCGGCCCAATCGTCTCCGACGAAGAGCATCTCTTCCTCCCAACTCTATTCGGTTGCAACCTGTCCAGAGCCTGGAGAACACCCGGCGGCGACCTAATGGATCAGTGCTCGTACGGCACGACACCCCATCAGCGCTACAGGCGGCCTCACCAACCGGCCGGGGCACGCTCTACGGTTAGGAATCGACCTCACTCCTGGGTCTCACGGTGCTCACCGGCCGGCCGGCTCGGTGATCAGCTTCCCCTCCTGATCCGCAACTTGTCGAAGGCTCGCTGATCGACTCCCATTAGGGTCTCCGATCGGTTCGAGACAGCCGCCCGCAGGGCGTCCGCTTCCTATGCGTGGCCGAAAGTTTCGGGCACACGATATGAAGCGGGCTCGGGTGTGCAGTTGTTGTCGACGATTCACACTGAACGCGACAACAACTGCACACCCGGCCGGCGTCACGCGTCGACGATGGCGCGAAGTTTCTCGAGCTGCTCGACGCGTCCTGCCGGGTCGGGGCTGAGGAACTTCACGTTCAAGGTCGTCGCACCCGCCTCCGCGAATGCCGCGACCCGCTCGCGCACGTAGCCCTCGGGGCCGATCAGCGAAATCGCCCGGACCAGCTCGTCCGGCACCGCCGCGGCAGCTTCGTCCTTCTTTCCGTCCAGATACAGATCCTGGATGATCTTGGCGTCGGCCTCGTACCCGTATCGGCGGGCGAGGTCGTTGTAGAAGTTCTTGCCGCGGGCACCCATACCCCCGATGTACAGCGCGAGGTGGGGCTTGACCAGGTCGAGCAGGTGATCGACGTCGTCACCGATCGCGAGCGCGGGGCCTGCGTAGACCTCCAGGTCGCCGAGGGAGGGATCGCGCTTGGCCTTACCCTTCGCGAGCGCCTCACCCCACACGTCGTTCGCGCGCTCCGGGTTGTAGAAGATCGGCTGCCAGCCCTCAGCGATTTCCGCGGTGAGGGCGACATTCTTCGGTCCCAGTGCGGCGATGACGATCGGGATGCGCTCACGCACCGGATGATTGATGATCTTCAGCGGCTTCCCGAGGCCCGTGCCCTTCTCCGGAGGCAGCGGAATCTGGTAGTACTTGCCGTCGTAGCGCACCGGTTCCCGGCGCCACACCTGCCGGCAGATGTCGACGAGCTCGCGGGTGCGTCCGAGCGGCGCCGTGTAGGGCACGCCGTGGAATCCTTCGATCACCTGCGGCCCCGACGCACCGATGCCGAGTACGAACCGTCCGTCGGACACGTAGTCGAGGCCGGCGGCGGTCATCGCCATCAGTGAGGGGGTGCGTGTGTAGATCTGGAAGATCCCGGAGGCGAGCTGCACCCGCGACGTCTTTGCGGCGAGATACCCGAGCTGGCTGACGGCGTCGAACGAGTAGGCCTCGGCCATGAAGACGATGTCCAGACCTGCGCGTTCCAGATCGGCGACCTCGGCGACGGTCTCGGCGAATCCGCCGCTGTAGGTGATCATGGTTCCGATGCGCATCGAGGCACTCCCGTCGAATTGTGCGGTGCTGCTGACGGATCCGAGGTCGATTCCCCGAGAAGACAGCGGTATGTGCAGTTCAACACCGAGCGGGACGAGGCGCAAAGACGCATCGCCGATCGAACTCATTGCCGCCGCCTATGGTCCGCTCCCCGACGATCCGACCATTGTTCGAGGAAGCAAGAGAGGACGAGAGCGGGAATCGCGACCGTTCGGCTTGTTCCCACTTCCAATCTATACACGAATGGCGAGCCTCATGAGGCCCCGATTTTCGGCTCATAATCGCCCGCAGAATGCTGGACCAGCAGGGAAGGGCGGCAGCATGCACTACGTATTGGGCTTCGAGGAGATCGACCGGACGCAGATCGCGCTGGTCGGCGGCAAGGGCGCGAACCTCGGAGAGTTGTCGCGCATCGACGGCGTCCTCGTCCCCGACGGCTTCTGCGTGACAACCGACGCCTATCGCCGAGTCACGACAGGAACGCCGGCGCTCGACGCCCTGTTCGAGCAGCTCACGCATCTCGCTCCGGACGATCGGGAGCAGATCGGCGCGGTGAGCGCGCAGGTTCGTCGCACGATCGAGGACTGGGTCGTCCCGGAGGAGGTGGCAGCGGCGATCAGGCAAGCACTGTCGCGCTTGGGTGACGACACGGCCTGTGCCGTGCGGTCCAGCGCGACCGCGGAGGATCTGCCGTCCGCGTCGTTCGCTGGTCAGCAGGACACGTACCTGAACGTCGTGGGGTCGGACGAAGTCCTCCGGCATGTTGTCAGGTGCTGGGCATCGCTGTTCACCGAACGTGCCGTCACCTACCGGATGCGCAACGGGATCGACCACCGCAAGGTGCACATGGCCGTGGTCGTGCAGCGGATGGTGGTACCGGAGGCGTCCGGGATCATGTTCACGGCCGACCCCGTCACCTCCAACCGGACGGTCACCTCCATCGATGCCGGATTCGGTCTCGGGGAGGCGTTGGTGTCCGGCCAGGTGAACCCGGATGTCTATACGGTGCGCGACGGTGCTGTGGTCGGCAGGACGATCGCGACCAAGCCGCGCGCTCTGTACGCCACACCGGATGGTGGGACACAGATGCGGGAGAATCCGCCGGAGCGGCAGACCCAACCGGTGCTGACGGACACACAGATCCTCCAGCTCGCGCGGTTGGGCCGCCGGATCGAAACGCACTTCGGCTGCCCGCAGGACATCGAATGGTGCCTGCGCGACGGCGATTTCCGGGTCGTTCAGAGCCGGCCCATCACCACGCTGTTCCCGATCCCGGAATCCAATGACGACGAGAATCGCGTGTACGTCTCGGTCGGGCATCAGCAGATGATGACCGACGCCATGAAGCCACTCGGACTTTCCTTCTGGCAGATGACAAGTCGCGCACCGATGCGTGACGCCGGGGGTCGGCTGTTCGTCGACGTCACCGAGCGGCTTGCGTCGGCGACGGCCGGGCCCGCGATCGTTGCCGCGCTCGGAAAATCCGATCCGCTCATCGGCGATGCGCTACAGACGATTCTGGACCGCGGCTTCGTCCCGCAAGGTCCGGACGACGGTTCCATCCCTGCAGCGGTGGGCGTCCCAGACCCGATCGCGCCGGATCCGGCGATCGTCACCGAACTCATCACGCAGAGCGAGGCTTCCCTCGAGGTCTTGAAGCGTGACATCGCAACCAAGACCGGGACGGAGCTGATCGACTTCATTCGGGACGATATCGAGGAACTCAGGCGGGTCCTGTTCGATCCGCGCGGTCTCCAAGCGATCATGGCCGGGATGGGTGCTGCCGACTGGCTGAACGACCGGCTCGACGAGTGGCTGGGCGAACGGAATGCAGCCGACACGCTCACCCAATCGGTTCCGCACAACGTGACCTCGGAAATGGGGCTGGCGCTGCTGGACGTGGCCGACGCCATCCGCCCGCATCCGCAGGTGGTGGCCTTCCTGCAGCAGGTCGAGGACTCGGGTTTCGACGACGACGCCATCCTCGACGAGCTCGAAAAGTTCGACGGCGGCAGCGAAGCCCGCGCCGCCATCGAGGACTACCTCGACAAGTACGGCATGCGATGCGTCGGCGAAATCGACATCACCCGGCCCCGCTGGAGCGAAGCTCCGACGACCCTCGTGCCGCCGATCCTGGGAAATATCAAGGGTTTCGGTCCAGGTGCCGCCGCTGAGCGCTTCGAGCAGGGTCGACGCAACTCCGGCGAGAAGGAACGCGAGGTTCTGGAGCGCTTGCGCGCCTTACCCGATGGGGACACCAAGGCCGAAGAGACGAAGCGGATGATCGACCGTGTCCGGGACTTCGCGGGGTACCGCGAGTATCCGAAGTACGGGATGGTGTGCCGCTACCTCGTGTACAAGCAGGCACTGCTGCGCGAGGCCGACTGCCTCGTCCAGAACGGTGTAGTCCGCGATCGGGAGGACATCTTCTTCCTGAGGTTCGACGAACTCGCCGATCTCGTTGCGACACAGCGTGAGCGCAACGACCTGATCGACGAGCGACGGGACGAGTTCCGCACGTATCAGGCACTGGCAGCGCCACGCGTACTCACGTCGGACGGTGAAGCCCTCACGGGAGCCTACCGTCGCGAGGATCTTCCGGACGGTGCCCTCGCGGGCATGGCGGTGTCGACCGGGACCGTCGAGGGTCGTGCCCGCGTCGTCCTGGATATTGCGCACGCCGACCTCGAGGCCGACGACATCCTGGTCACCGCCTACACCGACCCGAGTTGGACACCCCTGTTCGTCGCGATCAAGGGTCTGGTGACCGAGGTCGGCGGTTTGATGACGCACGGTGCGGTGATCGCGCGAGAGTACGGGCTGCCGGCGGTCGTGGGCGTCGAGAATGCAACACGGCTCATTCGGGACGGGCAACGGATACGGGTGAACGGAACGGACGGGTACGTCGAGATCCTCACTGATGATCCACCGCCTTTCCCCGAGTGATTGGTCGTACCGACGGTGTGGGTTCGTCCCGGAATCCGGCGGCGAACCCACACTCATCGTCTCTCAGTACTCAGGCCAAAGGCTGAGGAGCGCGTCCACTGCAGACTTGCGGAAGTAGTTGCGCTCGAACTCAGGCTTCTCTCCCAGCGCCTCGAACACCCCGATGACGTCTGCCCACGACACATCACGCGATGACTCCGTGAGGTGCAAGTAGCAGTATCTGTCCCCGTTGTCATCGTCGTACAGGTAGACGACGGGCCCCGGCGGCACTACCTGGCCTCCCTTTGTCACCTTCCCCTTCGCACTCGCATCTACGGCGATCACGTAAGCCCCCACGGAGAGCGGTAAGCGGTACTCGGGTTCCTCGATCTCGCGGAACACGAACAGAACTGAATCCGAATCCGGATCGTCACACCCCAACTCGGCCGAAAGGCGCTCTCGGAGGTGCAAGACTTCGGCCGGAGGATCGAACTCTTCTGCCATCCGAACGAGCAGAAGCTGCGTCGGGCGCGGTCTCGACGCAGCACCTGTCGCGTCAGGGATCGTCTCGCCCGCGCTCGACGACGACTCGTCGAGAGTCTCGGTCGGCTCGGATTCCATGTGGTCCGGTGACCGATCCACACCGTATTGCTCGATGAGCGCACGTACATGATCGAGGGTGAGTGGTTCCGCGCGTGTTTTCCACGCAAGCAGTTTCCTTCAGGCCTCGTCGAGGCAGTCGCGGCTATCGGTCAGAACGACGCTCTCGGTGAGCCTTGTCGCCGAGGATCTCGACAAGTTCGCGGACCCCACGAGCAGAAACGCCGGGTGCGATTCTCCTGTCGACTCGGCAAGAATCATCTTGGCGTGCAAGCCCTCCAGCGAATACACGCGTACGCCCGCCTCGATCCACTTTGCAAGCACGAGGGGATCGGTCGATCCGGCACGCACCGTCGACACGCTCGCATCGACGATGATCGAAGAGCCCCGCTCGAGCTTGATCAGATCACCAGCATGCGAGCCGACGTACGCGACCGCCGCCAATATGGTGCACGAGCGTCGCCCGAGGAGAGGGGTAAGTTCGTCCCACACTCGCTGCCCGGCAATCAATCTGACACTTCGATCTTCGAGCCCAAGACTCGCCAAATCCGTCATTGCTGTAGCGCTTCCTCGACCCGCTCATCCGTCGTTGCCAGCGGGGCCGAGTTGTCACGCATGGCGTTGTCGGCCCCTCTCCCTGGTGTCGGCACCCCTTGCCGAACTCGAAGCAAATCTACTGGAGAGGACCGACACGGACGTACGTAGGGCCGATGCGCCCTGTTGTCGACACCCGGTGACGGGAACCATCATTCGGTCCACCCGAGTGAAGGCTCCCCTCACGGGCGAACGTCAGGCCTCCGGCAGCCCCGCAACCAGCTCCGCCACGTGCTGGTTCAGGATTGCCGAAGACATCTCCGGGTGAGGATGGATCCACCGCGCGCCCGCGGTGATCTGCTCGAAGACCAACTTGGCGACCTCCGCGGGGGTGAGTCCGTCACCGGCCAGGTACGCAGCCATCTGCTGCCGATATCCTTCGGCCCCTTCGGTTCCGGTGGTGGCTGCGTCGTCGAAGATGCGGGTGCGCACGGGGCCGGGCAGGAGTACGGACACACCGATGTTCGCGTCGACGGACTCGAGGTCCGCTGCCAGCGACTGCGCGAGGACCCGGACGGCGTGTTTGCTGACCGTGTACGCCGACTGCGACGCGCCGATGCCGACACCCCCGACCGACGACGTGCACAGGACGTGGCCGCGCGCATCCCGCTCGAGCATCGCCGGAACGAATGCGCGGATGACGTTGAACGCTCCGTTGACGTTGATCGCCTGCACGCGCTCCCACTGGGCCGGGTCCGTTTCCCACACGAGCCCGGTCAGCTCCACACCGGCATTGCAGACCAGCAGCGCGGGTGCGCCGTGGTCACGCAGCACCACCTCGGCCAGGGCGTTGGCCGAAGCCGCATCGGACACGTCGGTGCGCACCGCCGTCGCACTGCCACCGGCTGCGCGGATTCCCCCGGCCACCGCTTCCGCGCGGTCGAGGTCGATGTCGGAGACCACGACGGTCATTCCCAGCTCCGCCGCGGCATGCCGGGCCAACCCCTCGCCGATTCCCGAGCCGGCGCCGGAGATCACCGCAACCTTTCCGGTGAGATCGGCTTCGTTCGTTCCCATGTTCCACCCCTCGACTGTTTCCCGACAGAAGGCCACAGAATACCCACACCAAACCCATTGGCCGGAAACATCATTGGGACCTACCGGGTGAGGCATTCCGTCACCCGCGGCGCGAGAACCACGCGGCAATCCCGGCACGATCTCGATCACCCATCTGGGACGACGGTGTTGCACCGCAACGGGGCGGAACTTAGACTGACCTAAGTTAAGGGGCATAACTTAGGTGAGAATCAGGGGAACAGACACGTGATCGGCAGACGTCCGCGCATGTTCGAGGTCGACGACATCATTCGTGCCGGCCGGAAACTCGGGATGCGCCGGCTGAGCATGAACGCCGTCGCCGCGGAGCTCGGCGTGTCCTCGACCGCCCTGTATCGGGCGGTCGACGGGCGGTGGGGGCTCGAACGGCTCGTCGGCGAAAGCCTGCTCGGCGACCTGAAGCTCCACGACGATCCGGATCACGACATCGAGCAGCATCTGCTGTCCTTCGGGCTGCAGATGTGGCATTTCATCGTCCGTCATCCCGGGCTCGGTGTGTACATGCAGACCCTGTTTCCCCGCGGCGAGGCCGGTCGCCTCCTGATGGCGCACCAGATCGAAGCGTTGAGCAAACGCGGATACAGCCCTGATGTTGCGATCGCACTGTCCAGCGTGATCGCCGGTGTCTCCATCAACTACGCGGTGGCCGAGGACTCCCAGCGCGAGCACGCCGAGGAACTCGACGTGCAACGCGAGAAGATCACCGAACAACTGAAGACCGACGAGGACCTGGCGGAGGCGCACCGCGACCTCCCCTCGGTCGAACACACACAATTCGTGAGACTCGTTCTGGCAGCAATGGTCCGGGGAGTCCTGTCGGTCGCCCCTCCCGGGCGACCGCTCGAACAGGTCATGGCCGAGCTGGCGGCGATAGGAATGGGGGTCTGATGGCCAAACGTGGTTTTCAGGGGGCGATGATGCGCGGGTTCGGTGCCCGCGACCACGACGCCGTGGTGACCGGCACCGAACTGCTTGCACCGCATTTTCTGAGGGTCCGGATGTCGTCTCCGACGCTGTTCCAGGACGCCGACCCGGGACCGACCGCATGGGTCCGGATCTGGTTCCCCGACCCGGACGACGGAGAGACCGAATACCAACGCGGATACACCTTTTCGGAAACGGATCCGGATGCGGGCACGTTCGCGGTGGACTTCGTCCTGCACGAACCGGCAGGTCCGGCGTCGACGTGGGCGCAGCGCGCCACCCCCGGCGATCACATCAGCGTCACCTCGTTCGGGTCGCGGACGCTCGACATCCCCGAGGATCTGCCGGCCGGCTACCTGCTGATCGGCGACTCCGCGTCGATCCCGGCGATCAACAGCATCCTCACCGCCCTCCCCCAGGAGGTCGCCGTCGAGCTGTACCTCGAACAGCACCACGAGGACGACCATCTCATTCCGATGGCCGATCATCCTCTGCTGCAGAAGCATTGGGTTCCCCGCGAGGATGCGAACTCGCTGGCCGCGGCGCTCGAGGACCGCGACTGGTCGAACTGGTACGCGTGGGCCGGCCCCGAATCCAACACCCTCAAGCAGTTGCGGACCCGGCTGCGCGACGACTTCGGTTTCCCCAAGTCCGAGGTGCACGCTCAGGCGTACTGGTACGAGGGCCGCGCAATGGGCAAGCTGCGCTCGACCGCCGACGAGCAATCGACCACTGACGAGGCAGCTCTCACGCGAACCACCGTCGCGGCAACAGCAACCGAAGCCGACGAAAAGCCCGCCACCGCTGCGAAACCGGAGCGCGGCACGTGGCAGGCACAGGCCGGCGGACGACTCATCGCCCCGCTGAAGCGCACCCTCGTCACGGCCGGTGTCGTCCAGGCCGTCGTCACCCTGATCCAGCTCGCACCGTTCGTGCTCCTCACCGAACTGGCCCGCCGCATGCTCGACGGCGCACCGTCGTCAGCGCTGTGGCGCCTCGGGATCTGGACGGTCGGGCTGGTGAGCTTCGGTGTGCTGCTCGCGGCGGCCCTGTCCCTGTGGCTGCACACCGTCGATGCCCGCTTCGAACGCGATCTGCGGCAACGACTTCTCGGCAAGCTCGCGAAACTGCCCCTCGGCTGGTTCACCGCTCGCGACTCCGGCCGGATCAAACGACTCGTGCAGGACGACACCCTGTCCCTGCACTACCTGATCACCCACGCCGTGCCCGACGCGGCCGCCGCGGTGGTCGCGCCGATCGCCGTGCTGGTCTACCTGTTCACCGTGGACTGGCGGATCGCGCTCGCGATGTTCCTGCCGATCCTCGTCTACCTGGTGGCGATGATCATCATGATGACCCAGTCGGGGCCGAAGATCGCCCAGTCCACGCGCTGGGCCGAGCGGATGGACACCGAAGCCGCGGGCTACCTCGACGGCCAGCCCGTCATCCGGGTGTTCGGTGGTGCCGCGGCCTCCACGTTCCGGGCACGCCTGCACGAGTACATCCGGTTCCTCGACGACTGGCAGCGCCCGTTCACCGGCAAGAAGACCCTGATGGATCTCGCGACCCGGCCGGCGACCTTCCTGCTGCTCATCACCGCGCTGGGCACCGTGCTGGTCAACAGCGGCACCAACCCGACGACGCTGCTGCCGTTCCTGTTCCTGGGCACCACCTTCGGCGCCCGGCTCCTCGGTCTCGGCTACGGCCTGTCCGGGCTGCGCGACGGCATGCTCGCCGCCCGCCGCATCCAGGTCGCCCTCGACGAACCCGAACTCGAGACCCGGAACCGTTCGGGTCGCCTCCGCGACAACTCCACCGCCGTGGAGTTCGACGGCGTCCGCTTCTCGTACCGACCGAATGTTCCGGTGCTCCACGACATCTCCCTCGAGCTCGGATCCGCCACGGTCACCGCGCTCGTCGGCCTGTCCGGTTCCGGCAAATCCACGATGGCGTCGCTGCTCGCACGGTTCCACGACGTCGACGGAGGCACGATCCGTATCTTCGGCCGCGACATCCGCGAGCTGACCCCGGACGAGCTGTACAAGCAGGTCGGCTTCGTCTTCCAGGACACCCAGCTGATCCACGGCACGGTCCGGGAGAACATCGCGCTCGCCGTCCCCGATGCCACCGATCAGATGATCGAATCGGCCGCACGCAGCGCCTACATCCACGAACGCATCATGGAGCTGCCCGACGGCTACGACACGATGCTCGGCACGAATCCGCCGCTGTCCGGAGGTGAGCGGCAACGCATCACGATCGCCCGGGCGATCCTCGCGGACACACCGATCCTCGTGCTCGACGAGGCCACGGCCTACGCCGATCCCGAATCCGAGTACTTCGTGCAGCAGGCCCTGAGCCGCCTCACCGAGGGTCGCACCGTCCTGGTGATCGCCCACCGCCTGCACACCGTCGTCGGGGTCGACCGCATCGTCGTCCTCGACCACGGCCGCATCGCCGAGACCGGCACCCACACCGAACTGCTGGCCCGCGGCGGCCGCTACCGGAAGCTGTGGGATGCGGGCTCACTTTCGTCCAGCATGCTCGCCGACGCAGATCAGGAGCCGGCCCGATGATCCGCACCCTGCTCACGCTGCTGCCGCCCGGCAGCCGCCGCACCGTCGCCGCCCACCTTTCGTTGACCGTCCTCGGCGTGTTGCTCCGTGCCGCCGGGGTCGTCCTGCTCGTGCCGCTCGTCGGTGCGCTGTTCGGCGAGACTCCTTCCGACGCGTGGCCGTGGCTGGGCGCGCTCGCCGCCGTCACCGTCGTCGGCTGGGTCGTCGACGCGTGGGGTTCCCGCTTCGGATTCGACCTCGGATTCGGGTTGCTGTCGCACGCCCAGCACGAGGTGACCGAGCGGATCGCCCGCATCCGGCTCACGTGGTTCACCGCCGAGAACACCGCGACCGCCCGTCAGGCCATCGCCGCGACCGGCCCGGATCTCGTCGGTCTGATCGTGTACCTGGTGACGCCGCTGCTCGGGGCGGTGCTGCTGCCGCTGGCGATCGCGATCGCCCTGTTCCCGATCTCCTGGGTGCTCGGTGTCGCCGCGCTCGCCGGTGTCCCGCTGCTGCTCGGCGCGTTCCTCGCGGCGGGCCGGTTCTCCCGCAGCGCCGACCGCGTCGCATCCGACACCAATGCGGCGCTGACCGAGCGGATCGTCGAGTTCGCACGCACCCAGCAAGCGCTGCGCGCGGCACGCCGCGTCGAGCCGGCCCGCAGCCACGTGGGCAAGGCTCTGTCGGAGCAGCACTCGGCGACCTTCCGGTTGATCCGCATGCAGATCCCCGGGCAGCTGGTGTTCAGCCTCGCCGCGCAGCTCGCGCTGGTGATCCTGGCCGGTACCGTCGCGGCGTTGACCGTCCGCGGCGACCTGGACGTCCCCGAAGCGATCGCACTGATCGTCGTCATCGTCCGTTACCTCGATCCGTTCACCACTCTGGGCGATCTCACCGCGGGTGTCGAAGCGTCGATCACGACGCTGCGCAGGATCCGCGAGGTGCTCACCGCCCCCGTCGACGACCGATCCGGAACGAATACCATCACAGGCCGACCGCCACGTATCGAATTGCAGGGCATCGGTTTCCGCTACGACGGCGCTGCGGTGCTGGACGGTCTGGACCTGACGTTCGACCCCGGCACCACCACCGCGATCGTCGGGCCGTCCGGATCCGGGAAGAGCACGGTGCTGGCGTTGCTGGCCGGGCTGCACGAACCGCACACCGGGCGTGTCCTCGTCGACGGCATCGACGCCGCGGACCTGGACCCGATCTCCCGGCGCAACCTGGTGGGGGTGGTCTTCCAGCATCCGTACCTGTTCGACGGCACGATCCGCGAGAACATCCTGGTCGGCAACCCGGACGCGGACGACGCCACGCTCGCGACCGCCGCGACCCTCGCGCAGGTCGACGAGATCGTCGCGGCCTCCCCCGACGGCTGGGACACCCGCGTCGGCGAAGGCGGCAGGGCGCTGTCCGGGGGTGAGCGGCAACGCGTTTCGATCGCGCGGGCGCTGCTGAAACCGGCACCGGTGCTGCTCGTCGACGAGGCCACCAGCGCGCTGGACACGGAGAACGAGACCGCGATCGTGCAGGCCCTGACCGCCGACCCGACGCCGCGCACCCGGGTAATCGTCGCGCACCGATTGGCCAGCATCCGCACCGCCGACCGGGTCGTGTTCCTCGAGCACGGCCGCGTCGTCGAGGACGGCGGCGTCGACGAACTGCTCGCCGCAGGGGGTCGCTTCGCGGAGTTCTGGCGGCAGCGCGACGCCGCGTCCGGATGGCGGCTGGAAACGTCACCCAAGGGGTAGTGCCGGGAGCCCCGGAAAGCTCGTAGGGTGCGCAATACGGGAAGTCCGTGCCGAAACCCGCCGTCCGGTTCCATGATGGATCCGGCCGGAATCCATCGATACCGGCCGGAGAGGACACCATGCCCACCGCTATCAACACCGCACCCGCGGTCACGCACGCCGCTCTGCTCGGAATCGGGGCATACCGCCCTCGCCGCGTCGTGCCCAATGCCGAGATCGTCGACCGCATCGATTCCTCCGACGAATGGATCCGGACCCGCTCGGGCATCGCCACCCGCCGCTGGGCCGAACCCGACGAGACGATCGTGTCGATGAGCGTGACCGCCTCCCGCGAGGCGCTGTCCGCAGCCGGGCTGGACGTGGACCAGATCGACGCGGTCGTGCTGGCCACGTCGTCGCAGATGGTGCTCGGCCCCTCCGCCGGGGCGGTCGTGGCCACCGAACTCGGTATGCACGACACCGCGGCGTTCGACATCTCCGCGGGCTGCGCGGGCTTCTGCTACGCGCTGGGGAACGCGGCGGCCCTGGTCCGGGCAGGACAGGCCCGTCACGTTCTCGTGATCGGCGTCGAACGACTGTCGGATCTGCTCGATCCCACCGACCGCACGTGCGCGTTCATCTTCGCCGACGGGGCCGGCGCCGCCGTGGTCGGACCCTCCGACACCGAGGGCATCGGACCGGTCGCGTGGGGCTCCGACGGCTCCCAGACCGACGCCATCAAGCAGGACAAGGACTTCGCGCGGTACTTCGCCGAAGTCGAGGCGGCGGGCGGCAGCGGGACCGTGCCCGAACGGCCCTACATCCGCATGAACGGTGCCGCGGTGTTCCGGTGGGCCGTCACGTTCCTGGAGAAGGCGTGCCGCGACGCCCTCGGCAAGGCCGGGGTCACCGTCGACGACCTGGACGCTTTCGTGCCGCACCAGGCCAACAGCCGCATCACCGACGCGCTGGTTCGCGCGCTGGCCCTGCCCGATTCGGTCGCGGTCGCGGGGGACATCGCCGAGACCGGCAACACGAGCGCCGCGTCGATTCCGCTCGCGATGGAAGAACTCCTCCGGTCCGGCAAGGCGAAACCCGGCGACACCGCCCTGCTGGTGGGGTTCGGCGCCGGGCTCGCGTACGCGGGGCAGGTCGTGAAGCTTCCCCCGCTCGGTTAGACGCCGGAACGACAGCGGCGCTGCGGCCCCCACCGGGGACCACAGCGCCGCGTTCGGCTCGAGTCAGTCCTTCGGACCGCCGGCGACGTAGATGACCTGGCCGGACACGAAGCCCGCACCCTCGGAGGCGAGGAACGACGCGGTGTGGGCGATGTCCTCCGGCTTGCCGACGCGCGCGACCGGGATCTGCGCCGCGGCGGCCTTCTTGTAGTCCTCGAACGGGACGCCGACACGCTCGGCGGTCGCGGCGGTCATCTCGGTCTCGATGAAGCCCGGGGCGATCGCGTTGGCGGTGACACCGAACTTGCCGAGCTCGATCGCGAGGGTCTTGGTGAAGCCCTGCATGCCGGCCTTGGCAGCGGAGTAGTTCACCTGACCGCGGTTGCCCTGCGCGGACGTGCTCGACAGGTTGACGACGCGGCCGAACTTGTTGTCCACCATGTACTTCTGGCAGGCACGCGTCATGAGGAACGCGCCGCGCAGGTGCACGGCCATGACGGCGTCCCAGTCTTCGACGGTCATCTTGAACAGGAGGTTGTCGCGGGTGATGCCGGCGTTGTTGATCAGGACCGTCGGCTCGCCGAGTTCGGTGGCGACCTTCTCCACCGCAGCGGCGACGGACTGCTCGTCGGCGACGTTCGCGCCGACCGCGAGGGCCTTGCCGCCGACGGACTCGATGGCGGCGACGGTGTCGGCGCAGGCGTCGGCGTCGAGATCGAGCACGGCGACCTGGAGGCCGTCCTCGGCGAGACGCTTGGCGACGGCGGCACCGATGCCGCGGGCGGCTCCGGTGACGATGGCGGTGCGGACTGTCGAGCTCACTACGAAACCTCCAGTAGATGGTGAACGGTCAGTTGATGGTAAGGCCGCCGTCGACCGCGAGGGTCTGCCCCGTCACATACCCGGCCGCGTCGGACACGAGCCATACGAGGGTCGCGGCGAGTTCGGCCGGGTCACCGGTGCGGCCCAGGACGATCCGCGACTTCATGCTCTCGATGTAGCCCTCCGGGTACTCGTCGGTCATCTCGGTCGCGAAGAAGCCCGGGGCGATCGAGTTGACGCGGATGCCCTTGCGCAGACCCCACTGCTGCGCGAGGTCGCGGGTCAGGCCGATGACCCCGGCCTTGCTCGCGGCGTACGCGGCCTGCGGCAGGCCCGCGGTGGTGATGCCGAGGATCGAGGAGATGTTGACGATCGAGCTGCCCGGCTGCATGACGCGACCGGCGGCCTGCGCGGCCCAGTAGGAGCCGTTGAGGTTGATGTCGATGACGCGGCGGAACTGGTCCGGGGTCTCCTTCGTGGCGGGGACCGCGGTGCCGATACCGGCGTTGTTGACGAGGATGTCGACCTTGCCGAGTTGCTCGACGGCGGTGTCGACCATGCGCTGCGCCTGGTCCGGATCGGCGATGTCGGTTTCGACGGTGACGGCGCGACGGCCGGCGGCGCGGACGAGTTCGGCGGTCTCCGCGAGCCGGTCGGCGCGGCGAGCCGCGAGCACCACATCGGCGCCGGCTTCGGCCAGCGCCTGCGCGAACGCGACACCGAGACCGGACGATGCGCCGGTGACGATCGCGACGCGATCGTCGAGGCGGAACCTGTCGAGTGCGGACACAGTTGTCTCCTCGGAAAGTACGGGGCTACGGATCTGTATAGCCCGGAGAGATGGTGGATTTCAATCGGACACGCCGTGAAAAACGTTAGGCCGCATGCCTTTTCAGACATACGGCCTAACGGTGTGATTGCCCTTGCCTATACGGGCGTCAGCTCAGACGCTCGAGGACCATCGCCATGCCCTGGCCGCCGCCGACACACATGGTCTCGACGCCGAACTGTTTGTCGTGGGTCTGCAGGTTGTTGATCAGCGTGTTCGTGATGCGCGCACCGGTCATACCGAACGGGTGGCCGAGCGCGATCGCACCGCCGGAGACGTTGAGCTTGTCCTCGTCGATACCCAGCTCGCGGGCCGAACCGAGCACCTGCACGGCGAACGCCTCGTTGATCTCGAACAGGTCGATATCGGAGATCGACTTACCGGCCAGCGCCAGCGCCTTCTTCACGGCCTCGATCGGGCCGAGGCCCATGATCTCGGGCGACAGACCCGACACGCCGGTCGAGACGATCCGGGCGAGCGGGGTCAGACCCAGCTCCTTCGCCTTGGTGTCCGACATGATCACCAGCGCCGCGGCACCGTCGTTGAGCGGGCACGCGTTGCCGGCGGTGACCGTGCCGTCCGGGCGGAACACCGGCTTGAGCTGGCTGACCGCCTCGTAGGTGGTGCCCGCGCGCGGGCCGTCGTCGGTGGAGACGACGGTGCCGTCGGGCAGGGTCAGCGGGGTGATCTCCTTCTCGAAGAACCCGGACTTGATGGCATCCTCCGCGCGGTTCTGCGACCGCACGCCCCACCGGTCCTGGTCCTCACGGGAGATCCCGGTGTACGAGGCGACGTTCTCGGCGGTCTGGCCCATCGCGATGTAGACGTCGGGGAGCAGGCCGTCCCGGCGCGGATCGGTCCACGGGGTGCCGCCCTCGGCGAGCTTCGCGGTGCGGGCCTCGGCGTCCGCGTAGAGCGGGTTCTTCGTGTTCGGCAGTCCGTCGGCGTTGCCGGTGATGTAGCTCGACACCGACTCGACACCGGCGGAGATGAACACGTCACCCTCGCCGGCCTTGATCGCGTGCATCGCCATGCGGGTGGTCTGCAGCGACGACGAGCAGTACCGGTTGACGGTCACGCCCGGCAGGAAGTCGTAGCCGAGCTGCACCGCGACGGTCCGCGCGATGTTGAAACCCGACTGGCCGGCGGGCTGGCCGCAGCCGAGGAGAAGGTCGTCGATCTCGGTGGGGTCGAGTTCGGGCACCTTCGCCAGCGCGGCGGCGACCATCTGGGCGGCCATGTCGTCGGGGCGCAACGACTTGAGCGAGCCCTTCATCGCGCGGCCGATGGGCGAACGTACTGCGGAGACGATCACTGCTTCGGGCATCGGAAGCTCCTTCGAAAAGAGTGGAGTATCGGGGACTACAGGCCGAGGTCGCGGCCGATGAGTTCCTTCATGATCTCGTTGGTGCCGGCCCAGATCTTGGTGACGCGGGCATCCTTCCAGGCACGGGCCACACGGTACTCGTTCATGAAGCCGTAGCCGCCGTGAATCTGCACGCAGGCGTCGAGAACCTCGGACTGCGTCTGCGCCGTCCACCACTTGGCCTTGGCTGCGTCGACAGCGCTGAGCTCACCGTCGGCGTGGGCCTCGACGGCCTGGTCGACGTAGGCCTCGGCGACCTCGATCTTGGTGACGAGCTCGGCGAGCAGGAACTTGTTGTACTGCATGGTGCCGATGGCCTGGCCGAACGCCTTGCGCTCCTTGGCGTACTCGATGGTCTCGAGCAGGATGTGCTTGGCGTGGTGCACGTTGTTGATGGCGGAGCCGAGACGCTCCTGCGGGAGCAGCTTCATCATCGAGATGAAGCCCATGCCCTCTTCACCGAGGAGATTCTTGCCCGGGACGCGGACGTCCTTGAAGAACAGTTCGGCGGTGTCGGCCTCGGGCTGGCCGACCTTGTCGAGCTTGCGGCCGTTCTCGAAGCCCTCCATGCCGCGCTCGACGACGAGCAGCGAAATGCCCTTGGCGCCCTTCGACGGATCGGTGCGGGCCGCGACGACAACCAGGTCGCAGTTGTAGCCGTTGGTGATGAAGGTCTTCGCGCCGTTGAGGATCCAGTCGTCGCCGTCGCGGACCGCGGTGGTCTTGAGGTTGGCGAGGTCCGAACCACCGGACGGCTCGGTCATGCCGATCGCGCAGATGAGCTCACCGGTGGCGCAACGCGGCAGCCAGCGCTCGCGCTGCTCCTCGTTACCGAGGTGGACGATGTACGGCACGGTGATGTCGGAGTGGATGCCGATCGACGACGACAGCGCCATGTTCGCCCGGGCGAACTCCTCGGCGACGATCGCGTTGAAGCGGTAGTCGTTCGCTTCCATGCCACCGAACCGCTCGGGGATCTCGAGCCCCAGGAAGCCCGCCTTGCCCGCTTCGATCCAGATGTCGCGGGGGATCTCGTGACGTTCGATGAGTTCCTCGGCACGGGGCAGCACGAACCGGTTCACGAACTCGCGAGCCGACTCGCGGAACGCCTCGTGATCGGGACCGTACAGGGTGCGTCGCATTCAACCGCTCCTAATCTAAGCACGCGCTTATAATCTAAGCGTTTGCTTATAGTGGACCCGATGCGGCAAGTTGTCAACTGCCGGGAACACAGGGAGAGCACAGTGGCCACATCGAGAGACGACGTGATCAGCGGATCCAAGGCGGCGGCCCGCCTGCGGGAAGCCGCCGTCGAGGTATTCGCCGAGAACGGGTACGGCGGCACCACCACCCGCCAGATCGCCGCGCGCCTCGACATGAGCCCGGCCGCGATGTATCCGCACTACAAGTCCAAGGAAGAACTGCTCTACGCGATCGGCTACGAGGGACACGACCTGGCGTT
Organism: Rhodococcus sp. NPDC003383; assembly: GCF_053589115.1. Taxonomy (NCBI): domain Bacteria; kingdom Bacillati; phylum Actinomycetota; class Actinomycetes; order Mycobacteriales; family Nocardiaceae; genus Rhodococcus; species Rhodococcus sp. NPDC003383. Next base: position 17,952 of record NZ_JBSFRG010000009.1, read on the forward strand.
GCGGGTCGTGCAGGACGCCGACATCCCCGGCGCCGACGCCACCGAACGTCTCGCCACGATCATCCGGCGCTTCGCGGAATGGCAGGCCGAGAACCACAGCCGTGCCCGCGTCGTCCAGTACGAACTCACCGCTCTCACGCCGGAGCACTACCGCGTCATCACCGGACTGCGACGACGGACGACGCAGGTGGTCCGCGACGTCGTCGACGCCGGCCTGGCCTCCGGCGAGTTCACCGTGCCCGACGCCGAGGGCGTCACCCTCGCCCTGATGTCGCTGTGCGTCGACATCTGCCGCTGGTATCCGTCGGGCCGCTACCAGGACCCCGAAACCATCGGCGCGCTCTACGCCGATCTCGCGCTGCGACTCGTCGGCGCCGTGCACTGAATCGCGAAATCCGCACGGCCACTGGACAACCGCCGAGCTCCTCCGGCGCGCGGATCTCACCACCCGCGCGCGGATGTTGCAACGGAGTGCGGTTGTCCGGGAGTAGTCTCGACGGCATGACCGAGCGTGATCGGGACCCCGACGGCAAGCCGAAGAACGCCCGCCCCCGCGACGCGCTGGGCCGTCCGCTCCCCTATGGCGAGGAGGGCGTCGAACCCATCCCCGAAGACCTCGACCTGTCACCCAACGAGGCCATCACCGAGGCCCAGCGGCTGTTCGACCACGGATACCCCTTCCACGCACACGAGGTGTTCGAAGGATCGTGGAAATCGGCGCCGGTCGAGGAACGCACCCTGTGGCAGGGACTCGCGCAGCTCGCGGTCGGGCTCACCCACCTGCTGCGCGGCAATCCGTCCGGTGCCGCGTCACTGCTCCGGCAGGGGCAGGCCCGGGTGCGGCACTACGAGGACGCACCGCCGCACGGCCTCGACATCGACGGCCTGTCCGCGTGGGCGGACCACCTGCTCGCCGAGATCGAGCGCGGCGATCCGATCCCCGAACCGCCCGTACCGCGCCTGCGGATGCCATGATGCGGTGATGCCGATCCTGCCGATGTTCCCGCTGGGAACAGCGCTGCTGCCGGGCGATCACCTGCCGTTGCGGGTGTTCGAACCCCGCTACCAGCAGCTGGTCCACGACTGCATGGCCGCACCCGACGGACCGCGCTTCGGTGTCGTGCTCATCGCGCGCGGACACGAGGTCGGTGGCGGCGACGTGCGGCACGACGTCGGGACGGTCGCGCGGATCGTCGTCGACACCGAACTCGGCGGCGGCCACCACCGGCTCGAATGCATCGCCGAGGAACGCATCCGGATCCTGCAGTGGCTGCCGGACGATCCGTATCCGCGCGCCGAGGTCGAACCGTGGCCCGACGCCCCGTCCGAGGGCACGGACCTGTCCGGGCTGACCGGGCTGTTCGGGAAGCTGTACGGACTACTCGACCGGCTCGTCGAGAACGGCGTGAACCCACCGCGCGCGGACGACCTGCCCGACGACCCGGGTGCCCGGCTCTACGCGCTGTCGCGGTGGGTGCCGATGGGCGAGGCCGACAGACACGCCCTGCTCGCCGCGCCGGGACCCGACGAACGACTGGCCGTGCTCACCGAGGCGATCGCCACGGCCATCGACCTCGCCGAATGGCAGTTGAAGGACCAGTGATTCCGAAGAAGGGGTGATACGGAAGCGGCGGCACGGTGTGTGAACACCGCGCCGCCGCACCGTCGCTTCCCGGATCGCTCACCGATCGCGCAGGGCTGCCAGAGCCTCGGTTCGCTGGTCGATCCACGTGCGCATCGAATCGATGCTCGCCTGCAGGGTTTCCTGCGTGAGACCGTCGGTGACCGGGACGGTCTCGGCGATCTCGTCCAGCAATGCAGTCGCGCGTCCGCTGCCGTAGATCTGCTCGAACAGATCCCAGTACGCGCTCTCGTACACGGCCGTGAACGCGTCCGACTCGAGGAAGCGGGTCTTCAGCGGATTGCCCATCGACATGCCCGGAGGTCCGCCTTCCGGCCCGCCGGGGAAGGCCGGCACTCCGTTCGGCGTTCCCTGAGGCATCCCACCGCCACCCTGCGGCGGGGTCACTCCTGCGGGAGGTGTCATGCCCTCGGGTGGTGTCATCCCCTCCGGAGGCGTCATGCCCTCCGGCGCCGTGCCCCCGGCCTGCGGCGTGCCCTCACCGGGTGCTGCGCCCGTGCCGTTCATGCCCGGCGGCATGCCACCACCCGGCCCACCCGGTCCCATCATGCCGACCGAGTCGCGCGGTCCGGCACTCGTACCGCCCTGCATCGCCAGGTTCAGATCCCACGAGACGACGGCGAGCTTCTCGGTGCCCAGGTCGTACCAGAGGTAGTAGTTCTGGCCCGGGCCGGCCATGTCGTCGCCGTTGACGAGGAGGTTCTGCGTCGCGACGTAGCGGGCGAAGGATTCGACGTCGACCCAGTCTCCGAGGTGCGCGTCGAACTCCTCGTCGCTCGCCGTGTCCATCCACTTCAGGAAGTTCACGATCGGCTGCAGGTTGCCGCTGCCGACCGCGTTGATCTGCTTGAACTGATCGGCGTAGGACGACTGGTCGTCGTCGACGTACTCGAAACGTGAACTGGCATCGGCCTTGTACAGATAGCCGTCGCCGTCGAACAGCGAGTTGGCGTAACCGTCGTCGGGATGCTCGAGCAACAGCCGTGTCGTGGTGGCACTGTCGTTGATCGAGTACACCGTGTACGCGTACCGCTGCGTCGGCTGGCCGGTCTCCGCGGTGAGCGACAACGCCATCGCCTCGTTCAGCACCGGCGTGCCCGGCCGCACCGACAACTCGGTCATGCCCTGATAGGCACGGCCCGAGGCGTTCTCGTCGAAGCTGATGAGCAGGGGCAGCGACGTCGGATCGTCCTCCGACGCCGACGACATCACGGGGCCCATCCGTCCGGGATCGAAACCCTCGGGGAATTCGAATCCTTCCGGTAGTTCCATACCTTCCGGGGGCCGGAAGCCCGAACCACCGGGCCTGGCGTCGTCGCCGCGCACGCCCATCAGAGTCGAGTTGCCCTTGAGCCGGACGGACACGTCGTTGACGAACGTGCCGTCGATGGTGAGGTCGGCGGTCACCCACTTCTTGTCGCCGGTCTTCTGGAACGTGGTGATCATGTCCCGATATTCGGCATCGGTGATCTCCAGCGACACCTCGTGCTGCACAGAACTGTCGAACAGGTCGACGGTTCCGGCGATGTTCTCGGTGATCTCCGAGGCGATAACCGTTGTGTCCCCGACGATGTAGGGACGGATCCGGGCACTGCCGAACGCGGTCGCCATGATCGTGACGAACGCGACGAACACCACCAGCAGCTTCCAGTGCTGACGCAGCGATGTCGGGATCCGATGCTTGAGCCGACGCCGCGGTCGGGGCTCGCCGGCGGTGTTCGTCCCGCTCATCAGATGTCCGTCTGGTCGTATCCGGTCAGGACGGTGACGCGCTGGCCGGTGTTGACCGCGCTCAGTGCCGCGATCAGCTCGGACGCCTTCTTACCCTTGCGCAACTGCGCCGTGTAGTACAGCTCGTTGAGTGCTCCCGCACGGACGGATTCGGTGGAGACCAGCTCGAATTCCGTGCAGAACTCGATGAGGACGTCTTCGACGAACGCGTCGAACCCCGGCTCCGGCGGCACCTGCACCTTCACGACCTGACGCTGCACGTCGAGCTTGAACCAGTTGAACTTGTTCATGATCAGCAGCACGAGGCAGATCGCGACGGTCGCGGCCACCGCGAGGATGTAGAAGCGGGTGCCGGTGGTCATGCCGATCGCCATCACCAGGAAGATGAACCCGACGTCACGAGTTTCTTTGATGGCGTTGCGGAATCGCACGACCGACAGCGCGCCGACGAGCGCGAACGCCCGGGCGATGTTGGAGCCGACCACGAGCATGATCAGCGAGATGATCATGCCGACCATCACGAGGGTCTGCACGTAGGACTGGCTGTAGGAGACGTTCTTGTGCGTGTATCGGTAGACCCAGCCGATGACGGCGGACAGCACGAACGACAATGACAGCGACACGATGATGTCGAATGTCGAAAACGTCCCGCTGAGGTCCTGAAGATCGAAATTCATGGTTGTCCTGGTGTCCGAATGGTTGGAAATCTATGAAAAGTGCTGCGTGCGTGGCTAACCCACGACCGGAGCGGGTTCGCCGAAGAGATCCGGCGGGACGGGCTCGTCGAACCCTTCGGGCAGGATCGGTTCGGGTGCGCCGGTGATCGAGCGCGGTGCCAACCCGAACGCCTGCACCGACTGGCAGTACTTCGAGATCCGGATGACCGACATGTTCAGTCGCGCGGTCAGATCCGTCGCCCAGTACGGAACCCGTTCGTTCGCCTTGAGTTCCACGATCGCCAGCTTCGGCGGGATGATGAAGCGGTTCTCGGCGCCGGATGCGAAATGGAAGTCGCGGTCGCGGCCGTGCACCTTGTGATCGATCGTCACCCGCAGGCCCAGATCGGCTTCGCGGCCGACGAACGCCTCCCGCAGGTAGCCGGTCGTGACAACCGGCCGCAGATCGAGATTGCCGATCAGGGTGGTCACCTCGTTCACGAACGGTCGCTGCGACGGATCGCACTCGATCTCCTCGCGGCCGTCCAGCCACCGCCGCGCCTGCCCGTAGGGCAGCGCGATCCGCCGCTTCTGGGTCACGCGGTTGACGCGCTGCTTGATCTCGATCTGCACCGAGGTGTCGTCGGTGCAGTCCGCCGGATTGCCGTACAGCCGCATCCGGAGCTTGCGCCGGAACTTCAGGCCCTCGATCTTCTCCCAGTAGAAGCGCAGATCCGCGGTGTCGTAGTACAGCGACGTCACCGGATATCCGCCGTGCGGCGAGAACGGATCGGCGTCCATGCGGGCGGCGAGCTCGGCCCGCAGCTCCGGGACCTTCATCTCGTCGACGAGGTACTTGATCTCGTACCGGTTGAAGGCGTGCAGCTTGCTCGCCGTCTGCTGATAGCCGACGGGACCGGCCGGAACGTCCTCGACCGATTCGGTTGGATCATCCGACGAGGATCGCTTCCGGAATCGATCGATGAGGCTCATGGCGGCGGCAGCTCCCGGCTGATCGGTGGCGAACGGGTGAACGCTCCGAGTACACCCGACGACGTTTCCGGGAAGCTGGAAGGAAGCTGGCAATCGCCTGTGAGTCGATCTTGCCGCTCAGCCGACGATCACGACCTCGAGGTTGCGCGGACCGTGCACCCCCTCGACGCGTTCGAGTTCGATGTCCGAGGTCGCGGAGGGACCGCTGATCAGGGTGGTGGGCCGCTCCGGCACGAGCCGGGCCAGAGCTTCGGGCACCCCGACCTCGACGGTGTGGAGCGGCACGACGCACACGTGCAGATCCGGCACGAGTGTCAGGGCCCGGCGACCCTGGTCGGCGCTGCCGTCGAGGAAGATGGTGCCCGTCTCGGCGCACGACACCGCCGACGCGGTGACGACCCCGTCGAGCGCTTCGAGCTCCGGCGCCGGCACGTCGGCCGAGTCCACGACGATCTCCCCGTCGAACGCGGCGAGCCACGAGTCGTCGAGACCGGCGGGCACACCCACCCGCGCGACCTTCCCGTCGGCGAGCACCCGCGCGAGGACCGTCGGTAGTTCGGCTGCGGTGCAGCGGTGCACGTGGGCCTTGTAATCGAGCAACCGGTCGGCGAACAGTTCGTAGCGTTCGTCGTCCGGCAGGGTTCGGCCGGTGCGGTAGGCGCGGGGGATCTCCGTGGGCGCGGACGGCGCGAGCGCCAGGGCGTCGCGGATGCGGCCGAGCACCGTCTCGCGGGCGCTCATCGTTCGCCCCCTTCCTTCCGCGCTGCGGCCATCGCCGCGCGACCTTCGTCGGAATCCCACCACTGCCGGAACGTCTGCTTCGGCGGTGCCGGGATGTCGCGGGCCGCGGTCCAGCCGCCGAGCGGGCCGGGCAGCGCCGAGATCGCGCCCTTCTTCCCCGCGACGATCCGGCCGCCGATACCGCCGGCCTTCTGCGCCGCGGTCCACCGCCGCGAGGACGACATCGCCAGCGACGCCGCCTTCATCGCCGCGGCTTCGACGGTGAGTCCCGCCTGTTCGACCTTCTGGTGCCGCAGTTCGACGAGCAGCGACGGGATGTCGATCTTGACGGGGCAGGCGTCGAAGCACGCGCCGCACAGGCTCGACGCGAACGGCAGCGTCGCGTTCGGGTCGCCGGGTTCGTTCATGCCCGCGAGTTGCGGGGTGAGCACCGCTCCGATCGGACCCGGATAGGTCGAGCCGTAGGCGTGGCCGCCGGTGCGTTCGTAGACCGGGCACACGTTGAGGCACGCGGAGCACCGGATGCAGTGCAGCGCTTCGCGTCCCACCGAATCGGCGAGCGCGGCGGTGCGGCCGTTGTCGAGCAGGATCAGGTGGAACGCCTGCGGTCCGTCACCCGGGGTGACACCCGTCCACATCGACGTGTACGGGTTCATCCGCTCCCCCGTCGACGACCGCGGCAGCAACTGGAGGAACACCTCGAGGTCGCGGTAGGTGGGGAGCAGCTTCTCGATGCCCATGACGGTGATGAGGGTCTGCGGCAGCGTCAGGCACATCCGGCCGTTGCCCTCGGATTCGACGACCGCGAGGGTGCCGGTCTCGGCGATCCCGAAGTTCGCGCCCGATACCGCGACCGGGACGGTCATGAACTTGTGGCGCAGGAACTTTCGGGCCGCCTCCGCGAGGTGCGCGGGGTTGTCGTCGAGATCCGGGTCGACGCCCGGCATTTCGCGCAGGAAGATCTCACGGATCTCGGAGCGGTTGCGGTGGATGGCCGGGACGAGGATGTGCGACGGCTTGTCGTGGCCGAGCTGGACGATGAGTTCGGCCAGGTCCGTCTCGTGCGCGACGATGCCCTGGGCTTCGAGATACTCGTTGAGGCCGATCTCCTGGGTGGCCATGGATTTGACCTTGACGACCTCGCCGGATCCGGTGTCGCGCACCAGTTGTGCGACGAGGGCGTTGGCCTCGTCGGCGTCGGCGGCCCAGTGCACGACGCCACCCCGTTCGGTGACGGCGGCTTCGAGCTGTTCGAGCAGTTCGGGCAGGCGCGCCAGCACGTCCTTCTTGACGGCGGCACCGGCGTCGCGCAGTGCCTCCCAGTCGGGGACCTCCCCGGTCACGCGGAGCCGCTTGGCGCGGATGGTGTGAGTGGCCTTGCCGATGTTGCGCCGCAGCTGACTGTCGGCGAGTTCGTGATGTGCTGCGTCCGGGAACTTTTCGACGCCGCGCAGGTTTCCCGAGCCGCGCGGCGGGACGGTGGGCGTGCCGAGCGCGGTGATGCTCATGCGGTCACCACCGGGGCGTCGGCGGAGGCGAGGATCTCGGCGAGGTGCACGGTGCGGCCGCCGGTTTTCAGGCGCGACATGCCGCCCCCGATGTGCATCAGGCACGACGAGTCGCCGGCCGTGCAGTATTCGGCGCCGGTGGCGGCGATGTTGCGGAGCTTGTCGGACAGCATGGCGGTGGACGTTTCGGCGTTCTTGATGGCGAACGTGCCGCCGAAGCCGCAGCACGAGTCCGCTTCGGGGAGTTCGACGAGGTCGATGTCGCGGACGTTGCGCAGCAACTGCAGCGGTTTGTCGCCGACCCGCAGCATGCGCAGGGAATGGCAGGTCGGGTGGTAGGTGACGCGATGCGGGTAGCGGGCGCCGACGTCGGTGACGCCGAGGACGTCGACGAGGAACTCGGACAGTTCGTACGTCTTGGCCTTGACCGTGTCGACCTTCCCGCGCAGCGCGGCGTCGCCGTAGCGGCCGGCGACGATCTCGTGCTGGTGACGGACGGATCCGGCGCACGATCCGGACGGGACGACGACCGCGTCGATGGAGGGGTCGCCGAAGGTGTCGGCGTAGTTGCGGACGAGGGGCAGTGCGTCGGGTTGGTATCCGGTGTTGACGTGCATCTGCCCGCAGCAGGTCTGGCCGGGCGGGAACACGACGTCGTGGCCGAGCCTCGCCAGGAGCAGGGCGGTGGCCTTGACCGCGCCGGGGAACAGGGTGTCGCCGAGGCAGGTGGCGAACAACGCGACTCGCATGGTGGATCTCCGCATCGAATCTGTGTGGTCTGACCACACTAACCCACGTTCGGGAGCCACGCACGAGAAAGAGGCGGCCTAGGCTCTGCTGACATGTCGTCGCCGTCCGCACCCCGCGCCTGGGAGCAGGTACTCGCCCGCCTCGAGGAGAAGCTGATCTCCGGTGAACTCGCGCCGGGGCAGCGGCTCCCGGGTGAGCGCATCCTCGCGGCCGAACTCGGCGTGGGCCGGTCGTCGGTGCGTGAGGCGCTGCGGGTGATGGAGGCGCTCGGCCTCCTCACCGCGCACACCGGGTCGGGTCCCAACGCCGGGGCGATGATCGTCTCCCGGCCGGTGGGCGGAATGTCGATGCTCATGCGCATGCAGGTCGCGGCCCAGAACTTTCCCGTCCGCGACGTCGTGCAGACCCGGCTGGTCCTCGAGACCGAGGTCGTGCAGACCCTCGCCGGGACACGCCCGGTCCCGGACCTGTCCCACGCCGAGGAGTTGCTCACCGCGATGGACTCTCCCGAGCTGTCCGCGCACGAGTTCCTCGTCCTCGACTCCCGGTTCCACATCGCCCTGGCCGACGCCGCCGGCAACCTGGTCATCGCGTCGATGATGGCCGCGCTGCGCGAATCGATCGAGAGCTACGTGCTCGCCGGAGCACCCCTCACCACCTGGCCGGAGACCTGCAGCCGCCTGCGCCACGAACATCACGGCCTCGTCGCGGCGGTGCGGGCCGGGGACGTGGAGGCGGCCCGGCAGCGCATCGGCGACCACATCCGCGGTTACTACGCCGAGAGCCTGTCGAACCCCCTGAACGGAGCACCCCCGCCGGTGGTGTAGTGTTGTTCGTGCAACGCGGGGTGGAGCAGCTCGGTAGCTCGCTGGGCTCATAACCCAGAGGTCGCAGGTTCAAATCCTGTCCCCGCTACCACCACCGGCCCGGACTCTCACGAGTCCGGGCCGGTTTTGTTTTTCCCGGAGTAGATTCCGCCTTGACCCGTCAGGCAGACAACCGGGAGGGTGCGATGAGCGAGGACCATCCGAGCGACCCGCCCCGGCAGCGCACCACACCCCGCTGGCTGCGGCCCGCCGTCTTCTACGTCCTGCTCGCCGTCGCCGCCTACCAACTCTCGGGCTGGCTGTTCTTCAACCTCCGCGACTTCCTCGGACTGCTGTTTCTGGCGTGGTTGCTCAGCATCACCCTCGAGCCGGTCGTCGACTGGCTGGAGCGGTTCGGGATGCGCCGCGGCGCCGCGACCGGTCTGGTGCTGTTCGGCCTGCTGGCGTTTCTGATCGGGTTCGTCGCGCTGTTCGGGACGCTGCTCGTCGAACAGCTCGGTCAGTTGCTCAAAGCGCTGCCCGATGCCATCACCACGGTCACCGAGTGGTCCAACCGCACGTTCGACACGAACTTCTCGACCGGCGACGAACTGATCAAGCTGACGCCGGAGACCATCAGGGATCTCGTGCAGCGGTTCACGCCCGGGGTGCTCGGCGTGGTGTCCTCGGTGGTGAGCGTGGTGTTCCAGGCCCTGACGATGCTGCTGTTCGTGTTCTACATGTCGGCGGAGGGTCCCGCCCTGCGGCGCACCATCTCGAGCTGGTTCCCCGCCCGGCAGCAGAAGATCATCGCGACGGTGTGGGAAACGTCCGTCGAGAAGGCCGGCGGATACGTCGTCTCCCGGCTGATCCTCGGAGCCATCAGTGCCATCGGTACCGGCATCTTCCTGATGATCATCGGTGTGCCCTACTGGCTGCCGCTTGCGCTGTGGACGGGCATCGTGTCGCAGTTCGTCCCGACCCTGGGCACGTATCTCGCGATCGCCCTGCCCGCGATCATCGCCGCCGCCAACCAGCCCATCGACGGGCTGTGGGTGGTGCTGTTCGGAACCGGCTATCAGCAGGTCGAGAACTACGTGCTGCACCCGCGCATCACGTCGAAGACCGTCTCGATCCACCCGGCGGTCGCGTTCGGTTCGGTGATCGTCGGAGCGTCGTTGTTCGGCGCGATGGGTGCGCTGGTGTCCGTCCCGGTCGTGGCGGTGCTGCAGGCCCTCGTCGAAACATACGGTCACCGTTACGAACTGGTCGTCGAGCCGGGTGACATCGACCAACCAGGCGACACCGACACCGACACCGACACCGACGAAGCCGAACCGCCGGATGAGTAGTGCGCCTGCGGCGCCCGTGTGCCTTTGTGGCGGCTCCCACCGCCACAAAGGCACACGGGCGGCGAAGCCGCCTAGCGCTTCGCCATGTCCCGTACCGCCACGTGCGCGAACAGCATGCTCGCGCCGATGGGGTTGCCGCCGCCCGGGTACACCGTGCCGCTGACCGCGGCCATCGTGTTGCCCGCCGCGTACAGGCCGGGAATCGGTTCACCCGCGGGGGTCAGGACCCGCGCCGACGTATCGGTGCGCAACCCGCCCTTGGTGCCCAGATCGGAGATCCCGAACGCCGCCGCGTGGAACGGGCCCTTCTCGATCGGGACCATCGGGGACTGCCCGCCGGAAAACGCGCGGTCGTACGGTTCGTCGCCGCGGCCGAAGTCCTCGTCGACGCCCTCGGCGGCCATCTCGTTGTAGCGGGCGACGGTCGCGACCAGTGCGTCGGCGGGGACCCCGATCTGTTCGGCGAGTTCCTCGAGGGTCTCCCCCGTCTTCCACAGGCCGGCCGCGATGTACTTCTCGGGTTCGACCATCGGCACGTTCGTCGCCTGGACGGGCGGAACACCGCCGTCCTTGTCGTCGTAGATCATCCAGAACGGCAGGGTCAGCGAACCGGCGTCCATCTGCGCGATGACATCGCGGCCGAGTCGGTCGTAGGGCGCCGACTCGTTGACGAAACGCTTGCCGCCCTGGTTGACGAAGATGCCGCCCGTGAACCACAGCGCGAACGCGGAGCGCCCGTCCGGGTGGGTCATACCGGGCGACCACCAGGCCTCGCCCATGAGATCGACGTCGGCGCCGGCGGCGATGCCCGCCTGGTGTGCCTTACCGAGATTCGACCACGGCCCCATCGAATCCCGCGCCTCGCCGGGCACGCCGTACTCGGCGCGCATGGCGTCGTTCTGCTCGAACCCACCGGCCGCGAGCACGACACCGCGGCGGGCACGGATCGCGCGACGCTCGCCGTCGTGTTCGACGATGCCTCCGACGACCACGCCGTCCTCGACGACGAGATCGACCAGCGGCGTGTTCAGATGGGTGCTGACGTCGGGGAACTTCTTCAGCGCCACCAGGAATCGTCCGACCAGTGCGCGACCGCCGATGAGGTGACCGGGCAGGGGTTCGCCGTTGCGTTCGCGGCCGAGGGGACCGCGGATGGACTCGTTGAGATCCTCGATCCCCTTCGCGGACAACGGCGACGGAATGATGTGCCGGCCCGTCGCGCTGGCCTTGGGCGCCTTGCCGAAGTAGTCGGGCCACGGCAGGACCTGGAATTCCAGGTCCGCGTCGATTTCGAGATAGTCGATGAGCGAGGCACCTCCGGTGACGAACGCATCCTGCAGTTCGCGGGGCGTGCGGTCGCCGACCACCGCGTGGAAGTAGGTGAGGGCGTCCTCGATCGTGTCCTCGTCGCCGGCGCGGCGCAGCACCGCGTTCGTCGGGAACCACATGCCGCCGCCACCGGAGTAGGAGGTGGTGCCGCCGAACTGCTCCGATGCTTCGACGAGGATCACCGACAGGCCCTCACGGGCGGCGGTGTACGCGCCGCAGCACCCACCTGCTCCCGACCCGACGACGAGCACGTCGCATTCTTCCGCCCAATCCACCACGCTGCCTCCCGAAGACCGTTCCCTGAACGGTTGATCACGGTAGGCGCAGCCGACGGCTCGCGGGACGGAATGTCCTACTGGGCGGGAAGTTACCCGGGCGGGTGCCCGCCGCGGAAAACACGTCGTCCGCCGACCCCCCTGCAGGCCGGCGGACGACGTGGTCGAGCGTCAGACGATCAGCGTCGCGGCGGTCGCGGCGACGACCTCGTCGACACTCACACCGGGGGCCGTCTCGACGAGCTTCAACCCCTCGTCGGTGACGTCGATGACGGCCATGTCGGTGATGATCCGCTGGACGCAGCGCTTGCCGGTGAGCGGCAGCGTGCATTCCTCGAAGATCTTCGGCTCACCCTTCTTCGTGACGTGTTCCATCATCACGATCACGCGCCGCGCGCCGTGCACGAGGTCCATCGCGCCGCCCATGCCCTTGACCATGGCACCGGGGATCATCCAGTTCGCGATGTCACCCTTTGCGCTGACCTGCATCGCACCGAGGACGGCCACGTCGATCTGGCCACCGCGGATCATCCCGAAGGACTGCGACGAGTCGAAGAACGATGCGCCGGGCACGACGGTGATGAGTTCCTTGCCGGCGTTGATGAGTTCGGGGTCGATCTCGTCCTCGTACGGGTACGGGCCGACACCGAGCACACCGTTCTCCGAGTGCAGAACGACCTCGATGCCCGGGTCCAGGTAGTTCGGGACCAGCGTGGGCATACCGATGCCGAGGTTGACGTACTGCCCGTCGGACAGTTCCTGTGCGACGCGCGCGGCCATTTCCTCGCGGGTCAGTTTCCGGGTGGCTGCCTGGGTCATGAACGGACCGTCCTGTTCTCGATGCCGACGGTGACCGGGCCGACCGGCACGACGCGCTGCACGTGGATGCCGGGGGTGTGGATCTCGTTGGGATCCAGCTCGCCGGGTTCGACGAGGTATTCGACCTGGGCGATGGTGATGCGGCCCGAGGTCGCGGCCGGAGGGTTGAAGTTGCGGGCGCTCTGCCGGTAGACGAGGTTGCCGTGGCGGTCGCCCTTCCACGCGTGGACGAGGGCGAAGTCGGCGACGATGCCGCGTTCCATCACGTAGGTGACGCCGTCGAACTCGCGGGTCTCCTTCGGCGGGGACGCGACCGCGATGCCGCCGTTGCCGTCGTAACGCAGCGGCAGTCCGCCCTCTTCGACCTGCGTGCCGACACCGGCAGGGGTGAAGAACGCCGGGATGCCCGCGCCGCCGGCGCGCATGCGCTCGGCGAGGGTGCCCTGCGGGGTCAGTTCGACCTCGAGTTCACCGGCGAGGTACTGGCGCGCGAATTCCTTGTTGGAACCGACGTAGGAGGAGATGGTGCGGCGGATGCGGCCCTTCTCCAGGAGCACCCCGAGACCGAAACCGTCGGTTCCGCAGTTGTTGCTGACCGTCTCGAGGTTGGTGGCGCCCTGCTCGAGGAGGGCATCGATGAGGATTTCGGGGACGCCGACCAGGCCGAATCCGCCGACAGCGATCGTGGCGCCGTCCGGGATGTCGGCTACGGCCTCGGCGGCGGTGGCAACGACTTTGTCCATGACCCAAGAGTAGCGCGTTCCGTACGCAATGTGAACCCTCGTACGTATCGCGAACAAGGGCTATGCTGGGGGACATGACCGTCACGCTCAATCACGAACGGCACGGCGACCCTGCCGCCGCACCCGTGGTGCTCCTCGGCTCGCTCGGATCCGACCTGTCGATGTGGGCACCCCAGATCGAGGCCCTGTCGGCCGTCGCGCACGTCGTTGCCGTCGACCATCGCGGACACGGGAAATCCCCTGCGCCCCAAGGCCCCTACACCCTCGACGACCTCGGCGGCGACATCCTGGCGCTGCTCGACGACCTCGGCCTGGACTCCGTGCACTTCGTCGGGCTGTCCCTGGGCGGGGCCGTCGGACAGTGGCTCGCCGCGCACCACCCGGAGCGCGTGCGCACCCTCACCCTGCTGTGCACCTCGGCCGCGTTCGCCCCGCCCGGACCGTGGCACGAGCGGGCCGCGACCGTGCGCACCGCGGGTCTGGCCTCCATCGCCGAATCGATCGTCGACCGCTGGTTCACCCCCGGCCTGCGCGACCGCGACCCGGTACTCGTCGCCCGGCACGTCGACATGGTGAAGTCGACGACCGACGAGGGCTACGCCGCGTGCTGCGAAGCACTCGCGGGCTGGGACGGCCGCGACGACCTCGCGCGCATCACCGCACCCACCCTGGTCGTCGCCGGCGAGCAGGACCCCGCGACACCGCCCGCCACCATGCGGGCACTCGCCGACGGCATCGCGGACGCCACCTTCCACGTCGTCGACCCGGGCGCGCACCTCGCGAATGTCGAACAGGCCGAACGGATCACGGAACTGGTGCTCGCGCACATCGCCCGCACCCCGGACGGTCGCTGAACACACCCGCGGACACGTGGAAGTATTCGGGCACACCGACACCGAGGGGGATTTCCGGACCATGAGCGAAATCGACGCCGCCACCGCGCCGCAGCAGAACCCGTCACCCGACGACACTCCCGCGGCCTCACCCGACTTCGTGCAGTCGCTGGCCCGCGGGCTGGCCGTCGTCAAGGCGTTCGACGCGACGCACCCGCGGCGCACCCTCAGCGACGTCGCCAAGGCCACCGGCCTGACCCGCGCGACCGCCCGCCGGTTCCTGCTGACCCTCGTCGAGCTCGGCTACGTCCGGACGGACGGGTCGCTGTTCTGGCTGACCCCGCGGGTGCTCGAGCTCGGCTACAGCTACCTGTCCAGCCTGACGCTGCCCGACGTCGCGCGGCCGCACCTCGAAGCGCTCGCCGCTTCGGTGCACGAATCGACGTCGGTGTCGGTGCTCGACGGCGACGACATCGTGTACGTCGCGCGGGTGCCGGTCAGCCGGATCATGACCGTGTCCATCACGCTCGGCACCCGCTTTCCGGCGCACGCGACGTCGATGGGTCGCGTGTTGCTCGCGGGCCTGTCCCCCGAGGACCTCGACGCCTATCTCGACCGCGCCGACCTGCGGCCGCTGACCGGACGAACCGTGGTGACCCCGGACCAGCTGCGCGCCGAGCTCGACACCATCCGCCGCGACGGCTTCTGCATCGTCGACCAGGAACTCGAGGAAGGGCTGCGGTCGCTGGCCGCACCGATCCGGGACGCCTCGGGCACGGTGGTCGCCGCCGTGAACATCTCCACTCACGCCGCCCGCTACACGCTCGACACGGTTCGCGGCGAACTGGTCCCCGCGGTCGTCGCGACCGCCGCTGCGATCTCCACGGACCTCGCACGTACCCAAACCCATTAGAAATCAACGAAAACCGAGGAAGAACATGCTCGACGCAGTGATCTGCGAACCACTCCGCACCCCGGTCGGCCGCTTCGGCGGCGCACTGAAGGACATCGCCCCGGAGGACCTCGCAGCCACCGTCATCCGCGAAATCATCACGCGCACCGGAATTTCCGGCTCGGACGTCGACGACGTGATCCTCGGTCAGGCATCCCCGGGTGGCGAGGCCCCCGCGATCGGCCGCGTCGCGGCACTCAACGCGGGCCTCGGAGTGGACGTTCCGGGCCTCCAGGTCGACCGTCGTTGCGGCTCGGGCCTCCAGGCGATCATCCAGGCCGCCATGCAGGTTCAGACCGGCAGCAGCGACCTCGTGCTCGCCGGCGGCGCCGAATCGATGAGCCAGGCCGAGTTCTACGCCACCGGAATGCGCTGGGGCGTCAAGGGTGAAGCGGTCGCGCTGAACGACCGCCTCGCCCGGGCCCGCGTCACCGCAGGCGGCCGCGACTTCCCCGTCCCCGGCGGCATGATCGAGACCGCCGAGAACCTGCGCGCCGAGTTCTCCATCTCCCGTGAGGATCAGGACGCGCTCGCGGTGCAGTCCCACCAGCGCGCGGTCGCGGCTCAGCGCAGCGGCGTGTTCGCGCAGGAGATCGTCCCGGTCGCGGTGCCGCAGCGCAAGGGCGACCCGGTGCTGTTCGACACGGATGAGCACCCGCGCGCCGACACCAGCATGGAATCGCTCGCGAAACTCCGCCCCATCCGCGGCAAGATCGACCCCGACTCCACCGTCACCGCCGGCAACGCCAGCGGTCAGAACGACGGCGCCGCCCTCGCCATCGTCACCACCCCGGAGAAGGCCGCGCAGCTCGGTCTGCGCCCGCTGGCCCGCCTCGCCGGCTGGGCGGTCGCGGGCGTGCCGCCGCGCACCATGGGCATCGGCCCGGTCCCGGCGACCGAACAGGTCCTGAAGCGCCTCGGCCTGACCCTGTCCGACCTCGACGTCATCGAACTCAACGAGGCGTTCGCCGCCCAGACGCTCGCCGTCACCCGCACCTGGGGTCTCGAACCGGACGATCCGCGGCTGAATCCCAACGGCTCGGGCATCTCGCTGGGGCACCCGGTCGGGGCGACCGGTGGCCGCATCCTCGCCACCCTGCTGCGCGAACTCGACCGTCGCGAGGGTCGCTACGGTCTCGAAACCATGTGCATCGGCGGCGGCCAGGGTCTCGCCGCGGTGTTCGAGCGCCTCGCCTGAACCCAGCACATCGTCCGAACAGTGACGGGAACCGGCCCTGACCGGGTGAGAGTTCCCGTCACCGGGCCGGTCAGGACTCCGGAGCGACCTTCACGACGAGCTTGCCGAAGTTCTTCCCCTCGAGCAGCCCGATGAACGCCTCCGGCGCGGCGCCGAGACCGTCGACGATGTCCTCCCGGTACCGCAACCTGCCGCTGCGGACCCATTCGGAGGCGTCGCGCAGGAAGTCGTCGTGCATCTCGCGGACGAACTCGGACTGGATGAACCCGCGGACGGTCAGGCTCTTGACGAGCACCGTCGAGAAGAACGCCGGCAGCCGGTCCGGTCCCTCGGTCGGGAGGGTGTTGTACTGCGCCACCAGACCGCACACCGGCATCCGCGCATACAGGTTCAGCAGCGGGATCACCGCCGCCTGGACCGGTCCGCCGACGTTCTCGAAATAGACGTCGATGCCGTTCGGCACCGCCTCCCGCAGCCGCTCCGCGAAATCGGGGGCGCGGTGGTCGACGGCCGCGTCGAACCCGAGGTCGTCGAGCAGATGCCGGCACTTCTCGGGGCCGCCGGCGATCCCGACCGCGCGGGCGCCCTTGATCTTCGCGATCTGCCCGACCGCGGACCCGACGGGACCGCTCGCCGCCGCGACCACGACGGTCTCGCCCTCCTTCGGTTGCCCGATCTTCAACAGGCCCGAATAGGCGGTGAAACCCGGCATACCGAGCACACCGAGCGCCGTCGACAGCGGCGCCGCCTCGGGATCGAGCTTGCGCACGGCCCGCCCGTCGACGACGGCGTGCGTCTGCCAGCCCGTTCCCGCCAGCACGTAATCACCCTCGGCGAAGTCCGGGTGACGCGACGTGACGACCTGCGCGACCGTCGCCCCGACCATCACGTCACCGAGTTCCACGGGCGGCGCGTAGGATTTCGCGTCGCTCATCCGGCCCCGCATGTAGGGGTCCAGCGACAGGTACACCACCCGCACCAGGATCTGACCGTCCCCGGGGTCGGGAACGTCGACGGTCTCGGTGCGGAAGTTCTCCGGGGTGGGTGCGCCGACCGGGCGGGAGGCAAGGACGATCCGGGTGCTCTGGACGTTCGTGGAGTCGCTCATGCCCCTCAGTGTGCCCGCCCGACGCGATACCTGTGCGCCGGTTCCCTTCACCCGGTGGACACGGCGGCGGTCGCGGCCGAATTGAGCGCGCGCACGCGACCCGAGACCGTTCGGGCCTCACCTGTCCGCTGCAGTGCGACGGTGCGGCGGCCGCCGGGCGGCAGGTGGAACCACGAGTCGGCGGGTTCGAATCCGCGCAGTTCGAGCGACACGTACTGGGCGGCACCGTCGGTCGCGACCTCCAGCGACCACTCACCGGACTCCGATTCGATTGCGGTGGCGGATAATCCGATGCTGCGTTCGTACGGGCGCACCGCTTCCCCGACCAGGTACACGTCCTCGGACAGCACGCTGCCGTCGGCCGCGACGAGCCGCGCCGTGGCGGATTCGTAGGTCTGCGGTCCGAACCTGTACGTGTGGGTGACGTCGGTGAAGCGACCGAGCAGTTCGTCGAACGACCACGTAGACGCGCTGTGCGCGGCGAGTTCCACCGACAGCGTCTCCTCGTGCGCGACGACGCCGCTGCGGGTGTGCACCAGCAACTCCAGGCGCGCCTCCACCGCAACCGCGGTGTCGTTGAACGCGTCGATGCGCAGACCGTCGATCCCGTCGTCGCCGAGGAGCACCGCGACCGGCGCCCAGATGCGGCGCAGCACGAACCACGGGGCCTTCGGCACACCGGAATGCTCGAGCACGCCCCAGCCGGCGCCCGGCTCGAGATCGCGCGCCGCGAGGATCAGCGCGCCGTGGCATCGCGAATCGGGGCGACGCCAGAATGCCAGGGTCGCGGCGAACGCCTCGCACACCGCGGCCCGCCCGAGATCCAGATACCGCTCCGGGTCCGACCATCGCACAGTCGCCGGATCCTGCTCGAAGACCGTGCGCACGTAGTGATCTCGCACGTCCTCGAAGTCCCAGGACGCGCCGTGGTCGCGCGGCACGGCCGTCTTCCACCGCGGGTGGTGCCCCGCGACCGCGACCGTCCCGAAATCCGCCTCGATCGCGTCGTTGCCCGGCGGGATCGAGAACGCGAGGCATTCGGCGGCGAATCGCACACCCGCAGAGCGCACGTCGGTCAGCGGACGCCGATACCCGCCGACACCGAAGTAGTGCGCGATCCCCGACCCGACGTGGGTGGGCAGCACCCGCGACCCGGGCGGGGCCGACGGTGACGACGAAACCCACACCGCCGCCGGAGCCTCCGCCGCGACGACCGCGGGCAGCCACTCGTCGAGCGCAGCGATGGGCGGACGCCCGAGACCGAGCATCGTGGGCTGCTGTTCGGTCTCGCTGCCCCCACACACGACGGCGAGCGCCGGATTGCCGGATACGGACCGCAGCACACCTCGTACCTCGTCGACGAGAAGTGCTCGGAACTCTTCGGTTTCGGGCGGGTCGGTCGTCGCGAGCATCACGTCCTGCCACACCAGGATTCCCGATTCGGCGCACGCCGACCAGAAGGCGTCGTCCTCGTAGACCATCGTGCCCGGAATGCGGATCAAGTTGACACCCGCGTCGATGCACCGCTCGAGCATACGCCCGGTCTGCTCCGGGGAGGTCAGTGCGACGGGGTCCGCGGGCGTCCACACGAGACCGCGGCAGAATACGCCGATACCGTTGATACTCAATCGGAATCCGCCGTCGGACCGGTCCACGGTGAGGTCGCGGAACCCGACCGCACCGACATCCACGCGGTCGCCGCCCACCTCCAGTGAGACCGGGTACAGCGCCGGTTCACCGTGGGTGTGTGGCCACCAGCGCCGCACGTCGGGCACCTCGACGCGGGCGCGGACCCTGCCGTCCTCGATCGTCGCCGACGCCACCGCGGAGCCGACCCGTGCCGTCACCGAATCACCCACCGCAACACCGGACAACGTCACGTCCAGATCCACGACACCGCTGTCGCCGTCGACCGTCACGCGGATCCGGCGGTCGACGAGGCGCGGCGCACTCGCATCCACCAGCGCGACGCGACGCCACGGCCCGACGGGAGCCGGCACCCCGGAGAACACCGGGGCGCGACCGAGCATCGTGGTGCGGATCCACCGCAATCCCTGTGCCCGGATCATCGACGACCGCCACCGTCCGCGCGGGCGCCTCTTCGCGACCGCCGCATCAAGGGACGCGAATCGCAGTGCAAAACAGAAGTTCTCGGGAATCGAGTCCAGTTCGACCACCAACGGAACGAACATCGACTCCGACACGGCGACCCGCTCGTCTCCGACCCACACCTCGGCCAGGGTGGCGAGACCGTCCAGTTCCAGTCGCCACGGCCCGGTGCCGGATCGCTGTACCTGCGTGACGAACCACCAGTCGGAGGCGTCCGTGTGCGCCTCGCGGGCGGCCGTCGCGCCGTGCGCGGTGCGGATCGCTCCGGCCGCGGTACCGGGCACCTCGGCCACCAGCCGGGATCCGAGCTGGTCCGGCAACTGATCCGGAGAGAGCACCGCCCCCGGAGGCGTTGCGACACAATGCCAGACGGCTCCGTCGAACAGATCCATCAGGCCGGCCCGGACACCCGGCTCGGAACGGCCTGTCCCGCGGCCGCCGCGACGACGGTCATCGCACGCTGCCACGCGTCGGCCATCGCGTCGAGTTGTTCGGTGGGGTCGACGGCACGTCCCCGCGCCGCGCGGGCCATCCGGAACTGCACGGCCTTGGCGCCCTCGGCGACCGCACGGAAATCGTCGATCGCACGGCCCGCGTCCGGATATCCGGCGTTCTGCATGTAGGCGCACACGTCGGCGGCGAGTTCGGCGGTCGCACCGCACTGACGCAGCACCCCGAACGACCACCGGTGGAATCCGTCCACGCCTGCGGCACCGAGCCATTCGACGTCCGCGAGGACACGGGCCGCGAGGTCGCGCACCGGGTTCCCCCGAGGCCGGGCACGCAGATGTCGGCGCAGTGCGGTATCGAAGGCGTCGACGTTCAGTGTCGCACCCGGACGGAACCGGATCTGTTCGACATACGGAGGCCACGCCGGTGGCTCCGGCTCGTCGAGGCCGAAGACACCGCGGAAGTCGGCACCGGTGAGGCGATGGCAGCCGCTGTTGTGGAAGTACTGCAGTTCTTCGCGGTCGCGGTCGACGAGCACCGGCACGATCGTCGTCTTGCCGTGCGCTTCACGGTATCCGGTGCCGGCCGTGTCGGGCAGCCAGAACGAGTCGACCTCGACGGTGGAGAGGATGCCCGCGGTCGCGTTGTCCTCGATGTGCTCGATCGGTCGCCGCCACACGTTCATCTCGTCGACCTCGATGCCGTACAACGCGAACAGGTCCTCGGGCTTGAACTTGAGGAATGTCCACTGCGCCCCGTCGAATCGGGCGCCGAACGCGCACACCGCCACCGGCACCGGGTCGAGACCCAGCGAATGCAGGATCTCGATCCACAGGTCGGCGTAGCAGTTCGTCTCGGTCCAGATACGGTTGCCCCCGTGGATCGGGTGCGGGACGTAGTCGTCGGCCGAGACCCCGAGCAGCCGGACCGTCACGGAAACATCCTGTCCTTCACCGCGACCGGCCAGCGCTCCGGGTCGAAACCGTGGGTACGCAGCAGCGTTAGCGCGATGCGTTCCATCCCGAATCCCACACACGCACTGTGCGCGACGTCCCCGTCGGCCGTGGTGATACCGAAGGTGTCGCCGAAGTGGTCCTGGTGGCAGTTGCAGGACACGACGGCCGTACCGTCCCCGAGGTCGCCGTAGAGCCGCACCGTCAGTTCGGTCTTGAGGTTCTCGTGCCGCTGGTTCGCAGCGAGCATCCGCCCGGCACGCCCGAAGAACGGGTCGTTCGCGACCTCCGCCGTCGCGTCGAGACCCAGGTCCGCGAGCACCTCGAGTCCCCGCTCGATCCACGAATCGCGGTGCCGGGCAGCATCGTCCGCGGTGCCGATGCGCACGAACTCGTGCATCCGGAACGCCTGCATGCGTGCCGGGTCGACGGCCGGTTCGTGGCGGAAGCAGTAGCCGTACACGTCGAGGAGTTCACCACCGTCCCGCAGGGTTCCGCTGTACCGCGCATAGGCGGGATGGCAGGCCGCGGAGACGAGGACGGTCTCGGCCGGTTCGAGCCACGGATCCCACGTCTCGCCGCGCGCCCGCGCCGCGAGCAGTTCGGCATGCTCGGCGTTGCTCCCGGCGAAGGTGTTGATCGCCCCGGTCAGGTGTGGGAACGACGCGATGTAGTCGGTGCGTTCGAAGCTGGTGCGCGGGAACACCGGTGGGAAACGCAACCGGGTCGCGGCCCGGCCGGGTCCCGCCGCGACGACGACCCGATCGATGCCGTCGACGATGTCCTCGAAAACGCCGGAGCGCCCGTACAACCCGGGAACCCCGGTTTCGACGAGCAGGCCGGCGGCGATCAGTTGCTGCTGGAATTCCCGGCGCGCCCGATCCAGTTCGGTGCGGTCGTCGATCGATGCGGTGCTCATATCGTTCCTCGGTAGGCAAGTGACATCTGGGCCGAATTGGCCATGATGCGATCGTTGTTCACCATCACCGCGGCGCCGAGTGCGTCACGCATGTGACGGCCCAGGGAGTAGCGGCCGTCCTCGCGGTATCCGTCGATGCCGCAGATGAGCAGGGCCTTGGTGACGAGTTCGACGACGAGTGTCGACGCGGTCACCTTCAGGTTGTTCATGGCCAGCGAGAATCCGAGACCGCTCGGGTTTTCGGGCTCGACGATCGCGGCGTCGAACCGGGCCGCGGACGCGAAGACGAGATCGGAGAACTGCTGGTGCACGCCGGCGGCTTCCGCCAGGCGCAGGGCGCCGGGTGGCGTCACACCGGGTTGCCTGCGTCCCGCGGCCCGAACGAAGCTGCGGGCCTTGTCCATTGCGGCGTCGGCGATGCCGAGCCACACCGCGGACCACACGCAGTGGGACACGGGCAGCATCGTGCGGGACGAGATGTCGGCGTAGGACGCGGGGACGATCATGTCGGCGCTGCTTCGGGCCTCCAGCACGAAGCCTGGGCTGCACGTGCCGCGCATTCCCAGGGTGTTCCAGTCCCCGGTGCGCTCGAGCGTCACGTCCTCGCGGCGGCACACGACGAGCACCTGATCACTCGCGGGGCTGTCCTCGGTCCGTCGTGCGGTCACGAGGATCGCGTCGGCGTACTCCCCGTACGAGACGACGGGTGTGTTCTTGCGCAGGGTCACGGTGTCCCCGTCTGCCCGGGCCGCACACAGGCTGCTGCGGACGTCGCCGCCGGTTCCGAGTTCGGTGGTCGCCGACGCGAGGAGAAGCTCGCGGGCGGCCACGTCGCGGACGAAGTCGGCCAACGCGGCGCTGTCGGCGTGGTGGACGAGCGAGACGATCTGGGTCTGGTGCATCGCGAAGACCATGGCGGTGGACGCGCAGTAGCGGCCCAGTATCCGGGTGATCTCGCACAGTTCGCCGAGCGAGGCGCCGGCACCGCCGTGTTCCGGCGGCACACCGCACGACAGCAGTTTGTGGGCGCGCAGTGCCGCGAGGGCTTCGTGGGGGAACCTGGCGTCGCGATCCACCTCGTCGGCCCACTGTGCCGCGATGTTTCGACCGACGCTCTCGGCACGCTCGCGAAGGGGCGGGGGCCCACCGATTTCGGCGTTGCGCTCATCGAGGAGGCTCATCACACACCCAGTTCGGTGAGGGCCGCGTGGATGGCATCGACGCTCGCGAACGTGCTCTTGCGCAGCAATTCGTCGGGGAATTCGACGTCGAACGTGTCCTCGAGCGCGAGCATCACGTTGACGCTCGCATGCGAGGTGAGACCCAGTTCGTACAGATCCGCGGACGGTTCGACGGTGGTCGAATCGACCGACAGCCGCCCGTGCTCGCCGAGGATCTTGCGGATGGCCTGCTCAGTCATGCTGGGTCACTTCCTGTTCCTACGTTCCTGCGACGACCGCCGTCACGGTCGCGAGCGCATACCGGGGTTCGTGCGAGATCGAGACCTGGATATCGATCACCTGTTGATCTCGGGCGAGTGCCGCAGCGTTACCGCTGAGTTCGACGGTGCACCCGCCCCACTCGGCTCGCCGGATCTCGATGGAACGCCACGGCACCGCGGTGTCGCCCGGGCGTAGCACTTTCAGCACCGCTTCCTTGGCCGCGAATCGCGCGGCAAGGCGTTGGGACCGGTGTGTGCCCGTACACGTCTCGAGTTCGTGAGGTGTGAAAGTGCGGGTCAGGTAACGATCTCCGAAGATTTCGATGCTGTCCGCCACGTCCTGCACGGTCACCAGGTCGCACCCGATCCGTGGGGCCCACGTGGGACGACGGTCGTCGAGGGTCACGGGACCTCCTGCGGTTTTCCGGGCTCGATGCGGCACCGGTGTGCCGCGTGCCGTACGGGGCACCACCGGAACGCACCGAGTGTGCCGAACACTGTAACCGCAGGTCGCGGGGCGCTGTGAAGCCCGATCGGACTGTCCGCCAACGAATTCTGGATTTTCACCCCATGTTTCACCCACACGCGGATCCGCGCGGCGCCGAGTCACCGTCCCCCACAACGAGCTGCGCCCCGGACGGTGTTCGTCCGGGGCGCAGCTCGTCGGTATCGGGTCAGGCGGTGGGTCTCGGTCAGGCGGCGGGTCTCGGTCAGGCGATGGCCGGGGCGGGTTCGCGTTCGTCGTCCGGCGCATCCGCGACCACCGGTTCCTCCACCTCCGCGGCCGCTTGGTTCACGGCCGGAACCGGCTCGGCGGTCTGCGCGTAGTAGAAGTGCGGACGCCGGCGACCGAGGAACGAACCGCACCACGACATCACCGCGATGTAGCGGTTGCGGAAGCCCACCAGGTAGACGAGGTGGACCGCGAGCCACAGAACCCACGCGATGAAGCCGGTGAGCTCGATCTTGCCGACGCGGGTGATCGCGCGGAAGCGGTTGATGATCGCCATGCTGCCCTTGTCCCGGTACTGGAACGGAGTGCCGGCGGGGATCTTGCCGAGGATCATCTTCGCGACGTGGCGGCCACCCTGCATCGCGAACGGCGACTGCGCGGGCAGATTGTCGAGCGTGACCATGTCGCCGATCGCGTAGATGTTGTCCGCGCGGCCGACGGTGAAGTCGTTGTCGACGAGCAGCCGGCCACCGCGGACGGTGTCGCAGCCGGTGCGCTCGGCGAGCACGTCGGCGAAGTCGTTGGCCTGGATACCGGCCGACCAGATGATCGTCTCGGCGGTGAGCCGGCGCGTTTCCTCGGTCGACGGCGTCGTCAGGGTCGCGCCGTGCTCGTCGATGTCGGTGACCATCGTGTTGAGCACGACGTCGACACCGGCCTTCTCGAGCGATTCCTTCGAGTAGTCGCTGAGCTTGCCACCGAACGGCGGGAGCACCTTGTCCGCGCCCTCGACGAGGGTGACGGTGACGTCGTCGGCATTGATGTTGCCGATCGACTCCGCGAAGTAGCGCTGCGCGAGCTCCTTGATCTGACCGGCCAGCTCGACGCCGGTCGGGCCTGCGCCCACGACGATGAAGCTGAGCAGGTTCTTGCGGAGCTCCGGGTCGGAGGTGATGTGCGCTTCCTCGAAGCACCGGATGATCTGGCGGCGCAGCTTCTCGGCGTCGTCGACCGTCTTGAGGGCGTACGTCAGATCGGCGAACTCGTCGCGGCCGAAGTAGGCCTGACGGGCGCCGGTCGCGGCGACGAGGTGCTTGTAGCCGAGGGTGTGCCGCTTGCCGGCGGCCTCGTAGACGACGGTGTTCGCGTCGGGGTCGACGTCGACGACGCGACCGAGCCGAACGTCGGCGTTGGGATACTTGGCGAGGATCGCGCGGACCGAGGGGGCGATCTCACCGGGCGAGATGACACCCGTGGCGACCTGGTACAGCAGCGGCTGGAAGAGATGCTCGGTGGTCTCGGAGATCAGGACGAACGGGGTGCCCGCCTTGCCGAGCTTCTTCGCGGCCGCGAGGGCACCGAAGCCCGAACCCACGATGACGACATCCGTCCGATCGAAATCTGCATCGCCCATAACCTGCCAAGACCTCCACATTGAAGTCGACTCAAATCGATGTATGAGTCCCACCGTATGTATCTCGCGGGGGTCCGGTCCACTAACCTGGGAGATTCGAAATACTGTTATCTGGTTTGCTCATAAATAGGAGGACGATGGACTTCCGGCAACTGCGGTACTTCGTGGCCGTCGGAGAGGAGTCGAGCTTCTCGCGGGCCGCTCAGCGCTGCTTCATCTCGCAGTCGGCGATCAGCCACCAGATCGCGAAGCTCGAGAACGAGCTGGGAACGAGCCTGTTCGAGCGGTCCACTCGCGTCGTCCGGCTCACCGACGCGGGCCGCCGCCTCATGCCGATCGCCGCCGAGGTCCTCGCCCTCGAGGCACGCGCCCTCGAGGTGGGCAGGCCGCCCCGCGACCGCATCCGGATCAGCGCGAACATGAGCTTCGCCGCGCAGAGCCTCGATGCGATCTCCCGGGTCCGCGAGCAGCACCCCAACCTCGACATCGAGTTCGTCATCCGGGACTTCGCGGACCGCGTGGACGCGGTGGCGGCCGGCGACGCCGATCTCGCCCTCATCCGCGGCGACATCGACCGGCCGGAACTCGAGGCGATCGAACTGGGCGTCGAGGACCTCGTCATCGTCACCTCCAGCCAGCATCCGCTGTCCGCGTTCTCGACCGTCGATCTGCGCGACCTCGCGCACTATCCGCTGCTGCTGCCCCCGCGGCACAGCCAGATCCTCATCCACCGGGTCGTCGAGAACGCCTTCCTCGAGGTCGGGCGCCGCGTCCAGCTCGGTCCCGCCATCGCGAGCGACCACACCGCGACGCTCGAGGTCCTCACCAATCCGCGGGCGTGGACGGTGCTGTACGCGGGCACCGTCGATGCGACGCCCCGCACCGGACTGCGGATCATGAGCGAAGCCCGGCAACGGTTGCGCGTGCCCGTGTGCGCGGTCGTGCGCGCCGGCGCGACCCGCAGCCGCGAATTCGACCACCTCATGCAGGCCCTGGCCGGATCGATCGTGCCCTCGGATTAGGGGCGTGTGTCGACCCGTTCGACGACGTCGAGCGGGTGGGCGATCTCGTCGGCCGGCATGCGCCCCACGGTCAACGCGACCAGCGCGAGGACCAGCGGAACCGTGCCCACGACGACGAAGATCACCGGAACCGGCACCACCGTCGCGAGCGGCCCGGCCAGCGCGACCGACACCGGCATCAGCGCGAGCGAGACGAAGAAGTCGAGGCTCGACACGCGACCGAGCAGTTCCCCGGGCACGCGGCGCTGCAGCAACGTGCCCCAGATGACCATTCCGGCGCCGTCGGTGAGTCCGACGACGAACAGCGCGGTCGCCATCACCCAGAACGACGAGGTGTATCCGAGCACCGCGAACGGCACCGACCCTAGACCCCAGCACAGCACCATCACGGTCAGGTACCTGCGCGGCATGCGTCCCGCCGACACCGCAAGCGAGCCGATCGCTCCCCCGACACCGAACGCGGTCAGGAGCAGGCCGAAGGCCCGTTCCCCGTCGGCGAAGTTGTCGCGGACCAGGAACGGCAACAACACCTCGATCGGACCCATGACCACGAGCACCATCAGGCACGCGAACAGCAACGTCCACAGCAGCCACGGGGTTCGCACGGTGAACGCGAAACCTTCGCGAAGATCGGCGAACACGTTCGAGTGGGCCTCCGGTGTCGACGACTCCGGCGGGGACACCGGCAGGGGCCGCACGAACAGCAGCAGGACCATCGACGCGGCGAAGGAGGCGGACACGACGAAGGCGCCCGTGGCCGGCACGAACGCACCGACCACCATGCCCGCCACGGCGGGGCCCAGCGCCTGCTGCAGCGTCGGCCGCAACGCGCCTTCGAGCCCGTTCGCGGCGAGCAACTCCTCCGCGGGCAGCACGCTGGGCAGATAGGCGCTGTACGCCGGGAAGAAGAAGGCGCCGCCGGCGCCGAGCACGACGGACGCGACGGCCATGTGCCACAGGTCGAGCACGCCGGTCGATCCGAGCGCGGCGACCACCGCGACCGCGACCAGGCTCGCGCCTTGGACCGTCACCAGGATCGCGCGTTTGGAAAGACGGTCCGCTGTGACACCACCGACGAGCGCGAACGCGATCAGGCCGCCGCTGAAGCAGGCCGCGACCGCGGACAGCGCGGTCGGTGAATCCGCAAGCGCCAGAACCTGAAAGACCATCACCACGGTCCACATGCCGCTGCCGAACAACGACAACGCGACCGCCGCGATCAACAGCCGGTAGTCGCGGCGGCGCAGCGGTGCGAACGCACGCAGGCGCCGTGCGTCCACGGTCGTCGATTCGAGGGAAGTCACGAATACCAGGCTCCCACCTAGGACGGGTCCCGAGCCACGCATTTTCCGCCCGGGCCCTCCTCGCGCCGGCCCGGTCACCGGTACGGGGCACACACCACGGCGTCTCGTGCAAGGATGCGGTTCGTCACGCACGTCGAGTCCACGGCAGGGAGACGCCATGCAGCACTCCGAGTCCTCGTTCACCGGTGGGTCCGCGACGCGGATCGTCTACGACATCTGGTCGCCCGACGGCGATCCCCGCGGCGTCCTGGTGTTGTGCCACGGCCTCGGCGAGCATGCCCGGCGGTACGACCATGTCGCCGAGCGGCTCACCGAGATCGGGCTCGTCGTCTATGCCCCGGACCATCGCGGTCACGGACGGTCCGGCGGTAAGCGCCTGCACCTGAGGGAGATGACCGAGTACACCGACGACATCGCCGGGCTGTTCGCCATCGCCGGCGAGGCGCATCCCGGGCTGCCACGTTTCCTGCTCGGGCACTCGATGGGCGGTGCGATCGCCCTGAGCTATGCGCTCGACCATCCGGGGGAACTGGCGGCGCTGGCGCTGTCCGGTCCCGCGGTCGTCGTCACCGCGGGCACGCCCGGGGTGGTCGTCGAGGCAGGCAAACTGATCGGCCGGTTCCTGCCGGACCTGCCGGTACAGAAACTCGACAGCAAGCACGTGTCCCGCGACCCGGCGGTCGTCGCCACGTACGAGGCGGATCCGCTCGTGCACCACGGCCTGGTGCCCGCGGGGGTCGTCCGTGCCCTCGTACTCAGCGAGCAGTCGTATCCGAAGCGCCTGCCGTCGCTGACGGTGCCGGTGCTGCTGCAGCACGGCACCGAGGACAAGCTCACCGATCCGTCGGGCAGCCGGTTGGTCGCGGACCTGGCCGGCTCGGACGATGTCACGCTGAAGATGTACGACGGCCTGTACCACGAGATCTTCAACGAGTACGAGAAGGACAAGGTCCTCGACGACCTCACCGAGTGGCTGAAACCGCGCCTGGCGGCGTAGCCGCCGGTGTGCCTTTGTGGCGGTGGGAACCGCCAGAAAGGCACACGGGCAGCGCAGCCGCACCTACGCGGTGCGGCTGCTTCCCTCGGTGGCATCGGTGGCGACGGACCGGCGCGCGAAGTCGATGCTGAGGTCGAGCAGCGCGCGGGCCTCCGGCAAGGCCTGACCGATCACCGGGAACGCGTGGACCTGACCGGCCCAGATGTGGGTTTCGATCGGACGTCCGGTCCGTTCGATCGCTTCGGTGACGATCTCGACGTCGGGCCGGGTGATCTCGTATTCGGCGACGGAGAAGAACACCGGCGGGAACAGGGTGGGATCGGCGTCGACCGGTGACTGGGCGCCCTCGATGTGGTCCGGACCGTCGAGCCACTTGTCGCGCAGCTTCTCGAGCTGGCGCATCGGCAGGTACGCGTCGCGCTTCATGTAGTCGGGGTCGTGGGATTCGAGGTTCAGGTTGAGCAGCGGCGAGAATCCGATGACGGCGGCCGGTCGTGTCATGCCGCGCAGGGCCGCGATCTCCGCGACCTTCATCGCGAGGTAACCGCCGGCGGAGTCACCGGCGACGATGACGCGGTTCGGGTCCTCGGCGACCGAAAGAACCGCAGTGTACGCGGCCATCGCATCCATCACGGACGTGCCGATCGATCCGTCCGGCAGCTGCCGGTAGGCGGCGGAGTAGACGGGCACGCCCGACTTGGCGGCGAGCAGCGAACACACCGTGCGGTGCGTAGCGAGTCCGCAGAACACGAATGCACCGCCGTGGAAGTACAGGATCGTCGCGCCGGCGAGGGAGTCGGTGGCGGGACGCGGCGGCTCGATCCGTTCACTGGGCACTCCGCCGAGCGTCACCGGGTCGATGTCGACGCCACGCGGCCGGGGCAGCAGCTTGTCGACCTGCCGGTCGAGCCTGCTCAATACGGAGATACCGCGGTCGGTGGCGGGCCACCAGGTCATGATCGGCTTGATGAAGATCCGGGCGAACCAGAAGATCAGCCAGGCCTTCACGCTGATCGACCAGTGCCAGACCGTCGCTCCGTGGGTGCGCATGTACGCCACGATAAGTCGGGTACGACAGCTCCGGCGACGTACTGTCGCTCACAGACGCACCCCCGGCGTCGCCCGGATCATCGGCTGTGCAGGCGGATCGGATCCGGCGACAGCAACGGAATCAGCAGTTCGTCGTCGGTGAGCGCACCGTGCTGGCCGGGCATCCGCGCCATGACGAGCTCCCCGTCGGTGCGGATCACCGACGATTCGCCGCGCCCGATCGCGACGATGTCGCCGACGCGGCTCGCCGCGTCCGGGGACGGTTCCGGCCCGAAGAGTCCGGCGGCGAGCACGTCGTCGCGGGTGCCGACCCACATCTCGTCGCCGAGTTCGTTGCGCCAGCGTTCGAGGACCGCGTCGGGCCGTTCGGTATGGACGTGGCGGCAGCGGGGTTCCCCGGCGATGTAGGTGACGTCCTCGGACAGACCGTCGCAGTGGTCGTAGTCGAAGCGCCGGCCCCGGGTGGTGTCGACCATTCCGTGGTCGGCGGTGACGACGAGTCGTGTTCCGTCCGGTAGCGCGTCGGCGAGTTGTTCGACGAACCTGTCGACGACGGTGAGCTGCGCGAGCCACGCCGGGGACTCCGGACCGTAGAGATGGCCGAGGGTGTCGACCTCACCGAGATAGCCGTAGACGAGGGTGCGTTCGGCGGAACCGACGGCGGTGACGATCCGGGCGAGCAGATCGCCGTAGGCGGAGACACCGACGAACCTGCCGCCGCGCAGCACGGCCCGTGTCAGTCCGCTGCCTTCGAATGTCCGCGGGACCACGGTGGTGACGGCGATACCGCCCCGCTCCGCGCGTTCGAACACGGTCGGGTGCGCCTGCACGAGTTCCGGGACGAGCTGGGTGCGCTGGTCGATCGCGGTGCCGGCGAGTGTCCAGCGCAACCAGTTGAACGGGCTGCGGATCTCGCGCAGGTACGCCTGGTATCCGGTGACGCCGTGCCGCCCCGACGGCAGACCGGTTCCCAGCGACGCGAGGCTCACCGCGGTGGTCGTCGGGAATCCCGCGCGGATCGGCTCCCCCGTCATCCCGGTCAGGAACGGTGCGGCATTGCTGTTGCGTTGCAGCAGATTCCAGCCCATTCCATCGACGAGCAGCACGACGGTGCGGGCGCACTCGGTCAGTTCGAGCCGGTTGCGTTCCCCGGCCACGCCCGCGGATGCGAGCACCGACGGCAGCAGATCCGCGAGGGTCGGCTGTTCGTAGACGTCTCGGAGCGGCAGACTCATACCCCGAGTATGGACCGTCGACGCGTGTTTACTCCTTGATGTCCGATCCGTGCCTGGTCAACGGCATGATTTCGATCTTCATGAAGGGGAACAGCGGAAGGTTCCACAGGATCTCGTGCAGTTCGTCCGCCGAGTCCACGTCGAAGATGCTGATGTTGCTGTACTGGCCGACGATGCGCCAGATGTGCGGCCACTTGCCCTTGCGCTGCAGTTCCTGGCTGTACGCCTTCTCCTTCGCGATGGTGTCGGCGCGGACCTCGGGGTCGAGGTCGCGGGGGATGTCGACGTCCATGCGAACGTGGAACAGCGCCATGGTCGATTCTCCTGATCCGGGCTTGTCTGATCTTGGTCTGGTCGGTCTGGTCAGTCGCGGGCGAGGTGCTTGACGACGTCCATGTCGAGTTCGACGCCGAGGCCGGGGCCCTGCGGGAGGTGCACCTGGCCGTCGGAGTAGTCGAGCGGCGTCTGCAGCAACTCGACGGCGAACAACTGCGGACCGAACAGTTCGGACCCGTAGTCGATGCCGGGTTCGGCGCACGCGAAGTGGACGGACGCGGCGGTGCCGATCGGACCTTCGATCGAGGTGGCGCCGTGGCAGCGGAGCCCGGCGGCCTTCGCAACCGCGACGACCTGCTTGCTGCGTTGCAGCCCACCACATTTCGTCGTCTTGAGTGCGATGACGTCGGCGGCGCCGCGCTTGGCCACTTCGTATGCGTCGTGCGGGGTCTGCACGGATTCGTCGGCCATGACCGGCGCTGCAACCCTCCGGTTGATCTCGGCGAGAACGTCGAGTTGCTCTGCGGGGGTGGGCTGTTCGATGAGCTCGACCCCACCGTCGACCAGTTCCGGCACGTGACGCAATGCGGTGAAGCGGTCCCATCGGGCATTGACGTCGATGCTGAATCCGACCTTGCCGTCGAACGCCTCGACGACCTTGACCACGCGTTCGGTGTCGACCGCCGGATCGAGCGCACCCATCTTGAGCTTGAAGGAGAAGTTCAGGCGCTGCTCCATCTTGTGGGTGACCTCCTCGACGATCTCCTCGAGGGGAGCGGCACCGAGAGCCCACCGCACGTCGACGCCGGTGCGGAACGCACCGCCGAGCAGCGTGTGCACCGGGACGCCGAGACTGCGCGCCCACGCGTCGTGCAACGCGACGTCGACAGCGGCCTTCGCGAATCGCGCGTTGGCGACGATGCGTTCGAGATCGACCATGATGCCGGTGATGTCGTCGACGCCGCGGCCGGTGATGTACGGGCCGATGTAGCGGTCGACGATGGCCTTCATCGTCTCGACCGATTCGCCTCCCCACCACGGTCCGCCGGGCACGACGCCTTCGCCGTAGCCGGTGACGCCGCCGGCGGTGGTGACGGCGACGAGCAGGATCGGCTGCGCCTCGGCGGTCGTGGTCGCGAACTTGTGGGGGCGGATCAGCGGGACGTCGAGAATCGTGGTCTCGACGGAGACGATCTTCAGGTCCGTGTCGGACATCGAGGGAACTCGCATTCGGGTCGGTTGCCGGTGGACTCGCGCTCGTGCGTGGTTTCGGTAGGGGGTGCTACCGAAACCACGCACGAGGGGCGGGGGCCGGTCAGGCCTCGGGGTCGAGCGCGAAGTTGTAGGTCACCTCGGCGACACCGTCGGCATTCGGCTTCGGGTCCAGGATGAGCTCCGGCTTCGTCGCGGAGGCGACGTCGCTGTCGACCCAGTCGCCACCCTTGAAGTAGAGCTGGGTGGTGATCGAGCGGTGTCCGGCACCCTTGACCATCAGGTGGAGGTGCGCCGGGCGCCACGGGTGGCCGCCGTAGGAGTTGATGAACCAACCGGTCGGTCCGTCGGCCGGGATCTGGTACGGCGCGGGCTTGAGCGTGGTGATCTCGAAGTAGCCCTCGTCGTCGCAGACGATCGTGCCGCGCAGGTTCCACTCGGGAATGCCGGGAGCGAACTGGGAGTAGAAGCCGTCCTCGTCGGCGTGCCACAGTTCCACCGTGGCGCCGGGCAGACCCTTGCCGTCGAGGTCGGTGACCTGCCCCTTGAAGATCAGAGACGGTGCCGCAGCATCCTTCTCACGCATCGGCATCGTGCACTTGGACGGGAGCTTCGGCGAGTTCTCGACGTAGTACGGGCCTTCGATGCTGCCCTTGGTGCCCGCGTAGTTGTTGCGCTCGTAGTGCACGGCCTCGACCTCGTGCTCGAGGTACACGTCGAGCCACAGCGGCCATTCGCCGTACTCGCCGACGTCGATGAGCCACTGCTTGAGGACGCGGTACTCGTCGTAGGTCACCTGGTGCTTGTGAACGACGTCGGTGAGGGCCTTCAGCACATCCTGGATGATCGCGCCGGCGCGCTCGACCGAGGTGTCGGACGTGACGCGCTCGCCCTTGAACTTGTCGGTGGCGGCATTGCCCGAGCCGAAGGCGGTGGGGTTCTCCGTGGTGGTCATGGACACTCCTCGTGAGGTCGAACTGGTCTGACGCGACAGTCGCGAAAGTTGTTGGGGGGCTTTGCAGGGGGCTGGCCTGTGGCCCGAGGCGAAATACGCTCTGCGTACAACGGCGCGCACTGCGTACGTTGGATACTGTGCGCGCTGTCACATCGGTTGTCAACCACATGTCGAGACACATCCCGCAAATCCGCAGGTGAGTGGAGTCGATGCCTAGCTGAAACCAGGTAGATGCCCGAGGTACCGTCGGCCCCCACTCCCACCGGCGCCGAACTCGCCAGTGCCACAGTGCTGTCCCCACCCTGCCGCCCCGGGATCCGGTCGACCCTGCGAAAGCCGGTCCATGTCAACGACACCGGTGTCCGGCGGGTACCGACCTCACGCAGTGTCGGAAGTCCCGGTCGAGACCGTTGCTCCGCACCTGATCGAACCCTCGGTTCGCACAACCGAATCCGACCCGGGGCCGGCC
Organism: Rhodococcus sp. NPDC003383; assembly: GCF_053589115.1. NCBI lineage: Bacteria > Bacillati > Actinomycetota > Actinomycetes > Mycobacteriales > Nocardiaceae > Rhodococcus > Rhodococcus sp. NPDC003383. The sequence continues at coordinate 51,867 of NZ_JBSFRG010000009.1, forward strand.
CCGGCCTGCAACGACTCGCTCAGGAACGCAGCGTCTCGGACGGCGCGACGCCGTACTTGCGCCGGTAGGCGGCGGCGAACCGGCCCGTATGGGTGATACCCCACTTGAGTGCGACGTCGGTGACGCAGACATCGCCCCGATCGGCTTCGGAAAGCTCCGCGTGGATGCGCTCGAGGCGCAGGTCGAGCAGGTATTCGCGGGGGCAGACCCCGACGTACTCGCGGAAGCCCTCCTGCAGCCGGCGGACGCTGACCCCGGCGACCTCTGCCATGTCGGCGCTGGTCCAGGCCAGTGACGGATCCTCGTGCAACCGGTCCAGAACCCGCTTGATGATGCGCGGCCGCGCGACCGCGCCGGGGTCGGTCTCCTGCATGACAGCGAGGACGAACGCCGAGATGATCGCCCCGGACAACTGGTCGGCGACCAGCGGATTGTTCCAGGGTGAGGCGCCCGATTCGAGGTTTCCGACCATCGCCCCGAGCATCGACAACCAGTTCTTCCCGGCCTCGGTCGTCAGGTCCGCCTGCGGAGGCAGCTGCAGTCCCGGCCGCCCGAGCACCCGGGCCATCTCCCGGTGCAGGTAGTCCCGTTCGAGCTTGACCCCGACGATCTCGCAGTCCGCCGTCCACCGCGTGATCGCCGCCGCGGTGTCGGGACGGAAAACCGTGGCGTAACCGTGCGGGGAGACGACCTCCCGCCCCTCGCTCACCGACTCTATCTGCCCAGCTAGAGGGATGTTTACGGCGTAGGCACCGGGGTGATCGGACTCGAGCGACACCTCGGCGCCCCAGCCGACGCGGGCGAGCCGTAACGGACCGAGATCGACCTTCCGCAACGTCACCTGCGGGGCGGTGACGGCATCGGACGGACGCAGCGAATGCGGGAAGTAGGCGTCGGACACCACTACTTCCGCTTCATCCCAATTGTCGGGAATCTGCACGTCATCGGTGCGCATTCACCCTCCTCGGCTCACGTTTCGGGGCTTTGGTCCCAGTGTGACCGGCAACACTACCTCCTGCAAACAAGGTCGCCGGTCACTTCGCCGCGCAAGGTGGATAGTCGCCGCGCTCAGCGGATCGCGCACCCCCTTCCGCTCGGAATATGGTCTGGATCACACCACGACGGATCGACCGGAAGGGCCTCCGAGATGGACCAGCGAGAGCTTCGAAACATCTTCGGGCAGTTTGCAAGTGGCGTCACCGTCATCACCTGCAACAACCACGAGGGCACCCCGCACGGGGCCACCGTCACCGCATTCACCGCGGTTTCGCTCGAACCGCGACTGTGCCAAGTGACCCTGACGCGCACTTCGAAGGCGTGCCGCTTCCTGTCCGGTGCGCCGTTCGCGGTGAACATCCTCGCCGACGACCAGATCGACACCGCCATGCACTTCGCGGGACGTCCCCAGTCCCCCGAACCCGTGTGGGAGCAGGGCCCGACTGCCCCGATCCTCGCCGGCACCGCAGCCACCTTGTCGTGCGTGCCGTGGCGCGAATACGACGGCGGCGACCACATCATCTACATCGGCGAGATCGTCGACGCCACCGCCCGCGCCGACGCACAACCGCTTCTCTTCTACCGCAGCACATTCCACGACCTCGGCAGACCCAGCGCGTCCGCCGCATGGAACGGATCGCTCGACGACCCGCACAGCGGATGGTTCGACGCATCCACCCGCTTCACGCCCATGCGCATCGCCGTCCCCACGGCGTGACCCCCGTACTTCTTCATCACCTTCCCCGTCACCAGGAGAAATGACATGACCACGACCGAGCCCCGCCCCACCGAGACGGTCGACCGATCCAAGGTCAACGTCGCCGCCGACTGCGCGGCCAACCAGCAGCAGAACTTCACGAGCCGCCCGATGACGGGGGACGAGTACATCGAGTCGATCAAGGACGGTCGCGAGATCTACCTGCACGGAGAGCGGGTGAAGAACTACACCGAGCATCCGGCCTTCCGCAATTCGATCCGCATGACGGCCCGCCTGTACGACGCGCTGCACACCGGCGAGCACGTGGACAAGCTCACCACCCCCACCGACACCGGCAACGGCGGCGTCACCATGCCGTTCTTCCGTACCCCCAAGTCCGCGGACGACCTGCGCGCCGACCGCGACGCCATCGCCACCTGGGCCCGCCTGACCTACGGCTGGATGGGCCGCAGCCCCGACTACAAGGCCTCATTCCTCGGCACCCTCGGCGCCAACGACGAGTTCTATTCACCGTTCCAGGACAACGCGAAGCGCTGGTACCGGGAATCGCAGGAGAAGGTCCTGTACTGGAACCACGCGATCATCAACCCGCCGGTGGACCGGTCGCTGCCGCCGGACGAGGTCGGCGACGTGTTCATGAAGGTCGAGAAGGAGACCGACGCCGGTCTCATCGTCTCGGGCGCCAAGGTCGTCGCGACCGGCTCGGCGATCACGAACTACAACTTCATCGCCCACTACGGCCTGCCGATCAAGAAGAAGGAATTCGCGCTGATCTGCACGGTGCCGATGGACGCCCCCGGCATCAAGCTCATCTCCCGTGCGTCGTACTCGCAGAACGCCAACGTCGTCGGCTCGCCGTTCGACTACCCGCTCTCCTCGCGCATGGACGAGAACGACGCCATCTTCATCTTCGACAAGGTGCTCGTGCCCTGGGAGAACGTCTTCATGTACGGGGACGTCGAGAAGATCAACAACTTCCTCGGCGGGTCCGGCTTCCTCCAGCGCTTCACCCTGCAGGGCTGCACCCGCCTCGCGGTCAAGCTCGACTTCATCGCCGGTCTGCTCATGAAGGCCCTCGACGCCACCGGCGCCGGCGGATTCCGCGGCGTGCAGACCCGCGTCGGTGAGGTCATCGGCTGGCGAAACCTGTTCTGGTCGCTGAGCGATGCGATGGTCAACAACCCCGAGCCGTGGATCGGTGACACCGTCACCCCGAAGCTCGAATACGGTCTGACCTACCGGATGTTCGCGATGCAGGGCTACCCGCGGATCAAGGAGATCATCGAGCAGGACGTCGCGTCCGGCCTGATCTACCTGCCGTCCTCGGCCGCCGACTTCCAGAACCCGGACGTCCGGCCCTACCTGGACAAGTACGTCCGCGGCTCGGACGGCATCACGGCCGTCGACCGGGTCAAGGTCATGAAGGCACTGTGGGATTCGATCGGATCCGAGTTCGGTGGCCGCCACGAACTGTACGAGCGGAACTACGCCGGCAACCACGAGAACGTCAAGGCCGAGCTGCTGTTCGCCGCCGAGGGACGCGGTGACGTCGCCTCCATGAAGGGCTTCGCCGAGCAGTTCATGAGCGAGTACGACCTCGACGGCTGGACGGTTCCGGACCTCATCGGAAACGCCGACGTCAGCGCCTTCTACAAGAAGTAACCCAGACTGCCGCGCGCGGGCAGCAGTGCCCCTACCTGCCCGCGCGCGGTATCGAACCACCACCTCGCGAAGGAGCGCCCGATGTTCCTGGCACAGCCGGATTCCCGACCCCCCTGCATCCCGGAATTCGATGTAGCCGTCGTCGGGCGCTCCTTCGCCTCCCTTCGCGCAGCGATCCGCCTGCGCAACGAGCTCCACCTCTCGGTCCTCGAAATCGACACCGCCACATCGGCTTCGTACGACGAGATCGACAACCGGTGGGACATCCGGTGCGACCGCGAGGTCGTCGCCCACGCCAAGTTCGTCGTCGACGGCGACGGGCACGTGCCACTGAAAGGCCGCGACGGCAACGCATTCGAGGCATCCGACCTCACCGCGTACGGATTCCCCAACCTGTTCCGTCCGGTCCACACGACCCGCACCGACAGCGTCGGATACACGGTCCGGTGCATCGGTCACATGCGGACGCACGGCCACGACTACGTCGAGCGACGCCTGCACACCCCGATCGCCGACGACGACTATCCCGAACTGTCCTTCGACCGTCCCGTCCCGCCCATGTGGGTCGGATAGCACCGCACCCACCTCCCCGCAAGACAGCCGCACACGTCCTGAACGTGTGCGGCTGTCTTTGTGTGCGCAGACACCCGCCGGCGTGGCCGTGTCCAGGGCCTTTCGGCATCACCGCCGGGGGTCCTAGGCACCCCTAGGCATTTCCCCGGTGTGACCGGAGACACAGGGTGGCATCGTAGAGGCATCACGGCGCAGATCCAGCCCACCGAGGATCCGAGCCGGAACCCCCGGACCGATCCCCGCATCGCCATTCCCCCGGTACGACGCCACATTGGAGTTCCCCATGACCGACACCATCGACCACGTGCGTTCCCACCTCGACGACGCCCTCGTCGAGGACGCTGCGAACGGCCGCTACCAGGTGCGGCGCGACATCTTCACCGACGAAGAGATCTTCGAGATGGAGATGAAGCACATCTTCGAGGGCAACTGGGTGTACCTCGCGCACGAGAGTCAGGTGCCCAACGCCGGGGACTACTTCACCACCTACATCGGCCGCCAGCCCGTCGTCATCACCCGCGACAAGGACGGCGAACTGCACTGCCTCATCAATGCGTGCAGCCACCGCGGCGCGATGCTGTGCCGGCGCAAGACCGACAACCGGACCACGTTCACGTGCCCGTTCCACGGCTGGACGTTCCGCAACAACGGCAAGCTGCTCAAGGTCAAGGATCCCCGCGACGCCGGCTACCCGGAACAGTTCAACACCGACGGCAGCCACGACCTGACCCGTGTCGCCCGCTTCGGCAACTACCGCGGATTCCTGTTCGGCAGCCTCAACCCCGACGTCGACTCCCTCGAGGACCACCTCGGCGACACCACCAAGATCATCGACATGGTCGTGGACCAGTCCCCCGAGGGACTCGAGGTGCTGCGCGGCGCGTCCACCTACACCTACGACGGCAACTGGAAACTGCAGGCGGAGAACGGCGCCGACGGCTACCACGTGTCCGCGACGCACTGGAACTACGCGGCCACCACCGCCCGTCGCACGGCCGGGGAATCGGCCAACGAGACCCGGGCGATGGACGCCGGCACGTGGGGTAAGCAGGGCGGCGGCTACCACTCGTTCGAGAACGGCCACCTGCTGCTGTGGATGTGGTGGGGCAACCCGCAGGACCGCCCCCTCTACCCGCGCAAGGACGAGCTCGCCGCCGAGTTCGGGGAGAAGAAGGCCGAATTCATGGTCGGCGCGTCACGCAACCTGTGCCTGTACCCGAACGTGTATCTGATGGACCAGTTCTCGTCGCAGATCCGCCACTTCCGGCCGATCGCGGTGGACAAGACCGAGGTGACGATCTACTGCATCGCCCCCAAGGGTGAGTCCGCCGAGTCCCGCGCCAACCGGATCCGCCAGTACGAGGACTTCTTCAACGCGACGGGCATGGCGACCCCGGACGATCTCGAGGAGTTCCGGTCCTGCCAGAAGACCTACCTCGCGACCGCAGCACCGTGGAACGACATGAGCCGCGGCGCCACGCACGTGCTCAACGGCCCGGATCAGGTCGCGAAGGACCTGGGCATGACCAACGTGCTGTCGAGCGGCGTGAAGACCGAGGACGAGGGCCTCTACCCGATCCAGCACAGGTACTGGCTCGAGACGATGCGCAAGGCCGCCGAGGCCGAAGCCCGGTCCACCGCCGCGAACGAGCGCTGAGGGAAACGAAACAATGACCATTGCAACAGAATTGACGCAGACCGCGATCGAGCAGTTCCTCTACAAGGAAGCACGGTTGCTCGACGACCGCGAGTTCGAGAAGTGGCTCGAGTGCTACCACCCGCAGGCCGAGTACTGGATGCCCGCGTGGGACGACAACGGTGAACTCACCGAGGACCCGCAGCGCGAGATCTCGCTCGTGTACTACCCGAACCGCGGCGGGCTCGAGGACCGGGTGTTCCGCATCCGCACCGACCGCTCGTCGGCGACGTCGCTGCCCGAGCCCCGCACGGGCCACAACATCACCAACGTCGAGATCCTCGAGCGCCGCGGCACCGAGATCGACCTGCGCCACAACTGGTTCTCGCTGTACTACCGCTACAACACGACCGACACGTACTTCGGCACGAACTTCGTCACCCTCGACGTGTCCGGACCCGAGCCGGTGATCCGGAAGAAGAAGATCGTCCTGAAGAACGACTACATCCACCACATCGTGGACGTCTACGTCGTCTGATCACCCCGATTCACGAAAGAAGGCACATGCCATGAGCTTTCAAGTGGCACTGAGCTTCGAGGACGGGGTCACCCGCTTCGTCAAGTGCGGCCCGAACGAGACGGTCGCGGACGCGTCGTACAAGGCGCGCATCAACATTCCCCTCGACTGCCGGGACGGCGCGTGCGGCACCTGCAAGGCGCTGTGCGAGTCCGGTAGCTACGACGGCGGCGACTACATCGAGGAAGCGCTGACCGACGACGAGGCCGAGCAGGGCTACTGCCTGCCCTGCCAGATGACACCGGAATCCGACCTGGTGCTGCAGATCGCGACGACCTCCGACGTCGCGAAGACCGCCGCCACGACCTACTCGGCGACGATCACCGACATCCGCCGGTTCTCGGACAGCACGATCGGTTTCAGCGTCGAGATCCCGAACCGCGACGATCTGGTGTTCCTGCCCGGCCAGTACGTGAACATCACGGTGCCCGGCACCGACCGGAGCCGCTCGTACTCGTTCAGCACCGGCCCGAACGACGAGCACCTGTCGTTCCTGGTCAAGATCACCGAGGGTGGACTGATGTCGGAATACCTGCGCGATCGCGCGCAGGTAGGCGACACCCTCGAGTTCACCGGCCCGCTCGGCAGCTTCTTCCTGCGCGAACGCAAGCGCCCCGCGCTGCTGCTCGCCGGCGGCACCGGTCTGGCCCCGATCCTCGCGATCCTGGCCACGATGCAGGAACAGGGCAGCGACCTGCCCGTGCACCTGATCTACGGTGGCACCTTCGACCGCGACATCGTCGAACTCGACACCCTCGAGGGGTACACGAAGTCGCTGCCGAACTTCAGCTTCGACTACTGCGTCGCGGATCCCGACTCGGCAGCACCGAACAAGGGGTACGTCACCTCGCTGTTCGAGCCGAAGCATCTCAACGACGGCGACGTCGACGTGTACCTGTGCGGCCCACCGCCGATGGTCGAGGCGGTGCGCACCCACTTCGGGAACGAGGGCGTCACCCCCGCCAACTTCTACTTCGAGAAGTTCAACAATTCCGCGGCCGGTTCCGACCAAGGTGCCGTGCAGGTCACCGAGCCCACCGACGCCGAGCGTGCCGCGGCCGAGAAGGCTTCCGCCGAAACCGGTCTGCCCGTCTCGCTCGGAGCCGCGAACCCCACCGTGGCGGACAACTACGAGATCGGCGAGGAGCACCCGCCCGTCGCGGAGTCCGATGCCCAGTTCGACGCCCGCATGGCACTCGAACTCGGCGCGCTCGAACTGACGATCGGCCGGCTCACCGACGCCCAGCTCGCCGAGTTCCGCTTCCTGGCCGAGGCATCGACCGCGTCGATCGAACGCGACCGGTTCACGGACGCCGCCGCGTTCACCGACACCAACGCGGCGTTCCACGAATTCCTGTTCCGCTGCTGCGGCAACCCGGTGCTGCTCGAGGCGTACAACCGGCTCGAGGTCACCCAGCTGATGCGCCGCGTGCTGCGCACCGCGCAGTGGGTGGACGAGCAGGTCCCCCACGACCATCTGAAGATCGTCGAGGCGTTCGAACGCGGAAACCGTGCCGCGGCACGCGATCTCATCGTCTCCCACGCCCAGCACGCGAAGGAGACCATGCGTCGCGCCATCGAGGACCGCAAGAAGGCGGAAATCGCATGAGCCCCCGCGTCTTTCCCGGCCGGTTCGACGACCGCGCGGTCGTCGTGACCGGTGCCGCACAGGGCATCGGATGCGCGGTCGCGAGGCGGATCGCGGCCGAGGGCGGCGACGTCGTCCTGATCGACCGCGCCGACCTCGTCCACGACGTCGCGAAGGAACTGCGGGAGAACGGCGCCCGCGCGCATTCCGTGACCGCCGACCTCGAAACGTTCGAGGGCGCACAGGCCGCGATCGACGAGGCGCGACAGCAGAACGGGCGCATCGACGTGCTGATCAACAACGTCGGCGGAACCATCTGGGCCAAGCCGTACGAGCACTACACGCCCGAGCAGATCCAGGCCGAGGTGCAGCGCTCGTTGTTCCCCACACTGTGGACGTGTCGGGCGGTCCTGCCGCACCTGATCGCGCAGAACTCCGGCACGATCGTCAACGTCTCGTCGGTCGCGACCCGCGGCGTCAATCGCGTCCCGTACGCGGCCGCCAAGGGCGGGGTCAACGCGATCACCGCGGCACTGGCACTGGAGGTCGCGCAGTACGGGATCCGGGTGGTCGCGACCGCACCGGGCGGCACCGACGCCCCGGCCCGCCGGGTCGCGCGCGGACCGGCAGCGCAGACCGACCAGGAGAAGACCTGGTACCAGCAGATCGTCGACCAGACCGTCGACTCGTCGCTGCTCAAGCGGTACGGCACGCTCGACGAGCAGGCCGCCGCCATCACGTTCATGGCATCAGAGGAAGCCTCGTACATCACCGGCACGGTTCTGCCCGTCGCCGGCGGCGATCTGGGCTAGCCCGCCGCCCCCGGGCCTCACCGACAGGGCCATTTCCGGCCCCGACGGTGAGGCCCGTTTTTCTCTCCCGATTGTTTTGTGACAGCCCTCACCAACTGGAGTGATCATGACCCAGCCCACAGAATGGGCGAGTGCGCGGCACCGCCGTTCCGTCCTCTGGATCGTCGCGCTGGCGACGCTCGCGATCGTCTTCGACGGCTACGACCTGGTCGTCTACGGCACCATCCTGCCCACACTGATGGCCGACCCGGGCCAGCTCGGGCACATCTCCGCCGAGCAGGGCGGTGCGCTCGGCTCGTACGCACTGGTCGGCGTCATGGTCGGCGCGCTGGTCACCGGCGCCTTCGGTGACCGCGTCGGGCGGCGGAAGATGATGCTCCTGCACATCGTCTGGTTCTCCGTCGGCATGGCCGCCGCGGCACTGTCGACGAACCTCGCGATGTTCGGCGCGCTGCGGTTCTTCACCGGCATCGGCGTCGGAGGGCTCGTGGCCACCGCCGGTGCCGTCGTCGCCGAGTTCGCACCGGCAGGCAAGCGCAATCTCTACAACGCGATCGTGTACAGCGGCGTCCCCGCCGGCGGTGTCCTCGCGTCCCTGCTGGCGATCGTGCTGCGCGACGCGATCGGCTGGCGTGGCCTGTTCCTGATCGGCGCGCTGCCGCTGGTGATCCTGCTGCCCCTCGCCTTGGCGAAACTCCCCGAGTCGCCGCAGTGGCTGATCTCGCGCGGTCGCACCGACGACGCCGCCGCGGTCTCGTACAAGTTCGACATCCCGGTGCCCGCACCCTCGGCGCCGACCGTCGAGAAGGCCGGTTTCGCTGCGCTCGCCACCCGTCGGTATGCTTGGGGAACAACACTTCTCGGACTGATGAGCTTCTCCGGACTGCTGCTCACCTACGGGCTGAACACCTGGCTTCCGAAGATCATGGCGGACGCCGGGTACAACGCGAAGGGCTCGCTCGCGTTCCTGCTCGTCCTCAACGGCGGCGCGATCCTCGGCGGCCTGCTCGCCTCCCGAGTCGCCGACGGTCGCGGACCCCAACCCGTCGTCGTCACCACCTTCGGTCTCGCCGCCCTCGCCCTGGTGCTGCTCACCTTCGGGTTCCCGCTGCCGGTGCTCCTCGCCGCGGTCGCGATCGCCGGTGTCGGCACGATCGGCACCCAGGTGCTCATCTACGGCTTCGTGTCCAACTACTACGAGACCCGGGCCCGAGCCGCGGGCGTCGCGTGGTGCGCCGGGTTCGGCCGCCTCGGCGGGATCGTCGGACCGATCATCGGCGGCGTGCTCATCGGTGCAGGTCTGAGCAACAACGTCAACTTCTACATCTTCGCCGGAATCGCACTCGCCGGTGCGGTCGTCACCTTCTTCGTGCCGGCCCGTCCGACCGCGCCGAACACCGAACCGGAGCCTGCGGTCGCGGCTACCGTGGATGTGTGACGGGATCTTCCATGCTGGTCGGACGTACCCGCGAGCTCGCAGAGCTCGAACGGATCCTCGACGAGGCGCGAACCGGTACCCCCGGGCTCGCCCTCGTCGAGGGTCCGCCCGGTATCGGAAAGACCACCCTGGTAAGAACTTTCGCCGAATCGCTGTCCGGCTGGACGGTTCTCGGTGCGACCTGCGCAGAGTGGGAGTCGCACCGGGAGTGGTCCGTCGCCGAACAGCTGCTGCAGGCGCCGGTGACGGCGACGGAGCCCGTCGACGTCGCTCACGAGATCCTCGCCGGCCTGACGGGCCCCACGGTGATCGTCGTCGACGACGCGCATCGGTCCGATCCCGCGTCGCTGCAGGCGCTGTCGTCCTTGATCCGCCGCGCCCACGGTCACCCGCTCTTCATGATGTGGCTGATCCCCGACGTTCTGCCCGAGACCGTCGACGGCGAGGTCGCCCACATCCTCGACATGCACCGCACCGTCACGGTGCACGTCGGGCCGCTCTCCCCCTCGGACATCTCCCAGCTGGCCCTAACACGTGCCGGCGTCGACCTGTCCGCGTGGACGGCGCGACGCCTGTACGAACACACCCTCGGAAGTCCCCTTCCGACCCTGCAGGTCATCGACGAGATGCCCCGATCACAGTGGCAGCACTGGCAGGACCGGTTCCCGGCGCCGAAGCAACATGCCGCGACGGTGCGCCGGAGGCTCGCCGGCTGTTCGGAAGAAACTCGCCTGCTCGTCGAATCGGCGGCGATCCTCGGTACCGACAGCTCCCTCGCGCATGCCGCGTCACTCGCCGAACTGGACGACCCGACGACCGCCCTCGACGACGCCCACACGGCCGGGTTGCTCACGATGCGGGAACAACGCGGTGTCGTCACGCTGTCGTTTCCGGACCCGATGACCCGAGCAGCCGTGGTCGACGGGCTCGGCCCGGCGCGACGGCAGGAACTGCACGCCCGGGCAGCGGAGATCGTCGACGACGAGGGCGCCTCCCTGCTCCATCTGGTGTCCGCCACTCACCGGTCCGATGCCGGCCTCGCCGACCGCCTCGATCGGTACGCGCAGGCGCGCGCGTCGGACGGAGCGTGGTCGGATGCGGCCGAGGCCCTCATCATCTCGAGCCGGATCACCCCGGACCGGGAGTTGCGGACCGAACGCCTGATCCGCGGAGTCGACGCACTCACCGGTGCCGCCGACCTCCCGCAGGCGCTGACGTTCGTCCCCGAGATCGAAAGCGCCCCTGGTGGTCCCATGCGTGACGCCGTGCTCGGGTACCTGGCCATCCAACGCGGGCGCGCCGCCGAAGCACACGAACTGCTCACCCGCGCCTGGACATCGATCGACGACACCGACGCGGATCCACAGCTCGCTGCGTTGATCTGCCAGCGCATGGTGCTGCACTCGCTGGCCGGGCTGCGCGGTGACGAACTCGTCGAGTGGGCCGACCGTGCCGCCGCACTGGTACCCCGGGCCACGCCGGCCGCCGTCGAATCCGCGGCCGTCCGCGGTCTCGGTCTCGCCCTGACCGGTCGTGTCGACGAGGGAGTGGCGTCGTACGCGACCCTCTCCGACCACGTCGGATCGGGCGCCCAGAGCCAACGTTTCCGCATGGCCGAAGGCTGGCTGGCGCTGGCGCTCGACGACCCCGGCCGGGCGCGGGCGGAACTCGAATCGGCGGAACCGACCGCGTTCCGGGGAGGCTCGCTACGCATCTCGCTGTGGGCGCAGGCATGGCTGGCCCGCACCCAGTTCTCGCTCGGCGAGTGGGACGATGCGATCCGCACGGTCGATCGTGCGGCCGCCCAGCTCGACCGCACCGGACTGGATCTCCTTCGCCCCCTTGTGCACTGGACCGGCGCTCAGATCCATGCGCTGCGCGGGGACCGCGCCAGGGCGCGCGAACACCTGCTGCGAGGCCGCGCGGGCACCCACGACTACGCGATGATGCTGGCGCCGTCGGCGATCTCGGCAGCGCAGGTCTCCGAGATCGCAGCGGAATACGGCGACGTGCTGCGGCATCTCGAACCGCTTGCCGCCGTGCAGCACCGGCAGGGACTCGACGAACCGGGCTTCTGGCCGTGGCCGGACCTGTACGCCAACGCACTCGTCATGACCGGACGGGTGGACGAGGCCGACGTATTCCTCCGCCCCTTCGAGGAACGCGCGGCCGCACGCGGACACCGGTCCGCGATGGCGCGCGTCGGATACGTGCGCGGTCGAATCCAGGGCTCGCGCGGCGACATCGACGCGGCACGTGACACTTTCGAGTCTGCTCTCGCGCAACTGGCGCCGCTGCCGTTGCCGTACGACCGTGCCCGGGTGAGCTACGCCTACGGGCAGACGATGCGCCGGGCGGGTCGGCGCCGCGAGGCCGACGCGGTGATGCGCTCGGCCCGGGAACTGTATTCGACGCTCGGCGCGACCAGTTACGTCCAACGTTGCGATCGTGAACTCAAGGCGGGCGGCCTGAAGGCCGGTGAGGAGACCGCGGACCGTTCGGTCGACGCCGTCGCCCTCACCCCGCAGGAACAGGCGGTGGCGGCACTCGTCGCAGCCGGCCACACGAACAAGGAAGTGGCCGGCGAACTGTTCCTGTCCGTCAAGACCGTGCAGTATCACTTGACCCGGGTGTACGCGAAGTTCGGTATCCGCTCCCGGAGCGAACTCGCGGCCCGGTTCCGAGAACAGGAGTAGTTGTTTCAGAATGACCGCAGTCGACGAAGACGCCCGGACCGGCGCCGATACCGTCCTGTTCGAACGTCCCGCGCGACCACGCACCACTCTGCGTCGGCTCGGTCGCGACCTCGGGCCCGGATATGCAGCCAACGGCCTTGTCGGGCTGATCTTCTCGTGCACCGGACCGGTCGCGGTGATACTCGCCGCCGGTGCCGCCGGAGGACTGAGCGCACCGCAGCTCGCGTCGTGGATCTTCGGGGTGTTCGTACTCAACGGAATCCTCACCATCGCGATGAGCCTCGCGTACCGTCAGCCGCTCGGGTTCTTCTGGACCATCCCCGGCACGGTGGTGGTCGGCGAATCGCTCACGCACCTGAGCTGGCCCGAAGTGATCGGCGCGTACGTCGTCACATCCGCACTGATTCTGCTGCTGGGACTTTCGGGTCTCGTGCGGCGCGTGATGTCGGCGCTGCCCATGCCGATCGTGATGGCCATGGTGGCCGGGGTGTTCCTGAAGTTCGGGGTGGATCTCGTGCGGGCACTCGACGCCGACGTCGCGATCGCGGTGCCGATGGTCCTGGTGTTCCTGGCGCTCAGCGCAGTTCCGCCTCTCGGCAAGTGGATTCCGCCGATCCTGGGGGCGCTGCTCACGGGAGTGGTCGCGGTCGCGGTGTCCGGCCGGTTCGATCCGGTCGGCGACGATGCCGGGGTGTTCGCGTCACCCGTGTTCACCGCGCCGGTGTTCACGTGGACGGCGATCCTGGAACTCGTTGTTCCGCTCGCCATCACGGTGCTGGTCGTGCAGAACGGGCAGGGTGTCGCGGTGCTGCGCAGCGCCGGACATCACCCGCCGATCAACGTGGCGACGGTCGCGTGCGGGGTGTGGTCCTTCGCGGCAGCGGCGGTCGGCGCCGTGTCCACGTGCCTGACCGGACCGACCAACGCGTTGCTGGTGTCCTCCGGCGAACGCAGCCGCCAGTACACGGCCGCCGTGACGTGCGGCGTACTGGCGATCGTGTTCGGCTCGTTCGCACCGCTGTTCGTGCGGTGGATGACCGCGGCGCCCGTCGCATTCGTCGCCACGCTCGGTGGGCTGGCGATGCTGCGGGCACTGCAGGGCGCGTTCGTCGCCGGGTTCGGTCGCACCCACACGATGGGCGCGCTGGTTGCGTTCGTGGTCACCGCGTCGAACGTCGCGTTCTGGAACATCGGCGCCGCATTCTGGGGCCTGGTCGCGGGCGTTGCGGTGTCGTGGCTGCTCGAGCGCAGCGACTGGACTTAGTTTATGCGGCAGAGGATCTCGCTGTGGAGCAGTGCGAACCAACCGTCTTTGTCGGCAGTCCAGGTACGCCAGCCGTCCGAGATGTGGGCGAGGTCGTCGCCGGTTGCGAACCCCAGTTCGATCGCCCGATCGGCGTAGTTCGACTTCAGAACCCGGTCGGCCCACGACCCGCCCCACCACTCGCGGTCCTCGTCGGACGAGAAGCACCATGCGCTCGCGGTGCAGACCACGTCGTCCAGGCCGGCCGCGTGCGCCCAGGCACGGAGGCGTCGCCCCGCGTCGGGTTCGCCACCGTTCGCGCGAGCGATGTCGTGGTAGAGCGACAGCCATCGGTCGAGTTCGGGATTCTCGGGGTACCAGGTGAAGGTGCCGTAGTCGGCGTCACGGGCTGCGACGATGCCACCCGGCTTGCAGACCCGAGCCATCTCGCGCAGCGCCTGCACCGGGTCGCCGACGTGCTGCAGAACCTGGTGAGCGTGGACGACGTCGAACGAGTCGTCGGGAAAGTCGAGTGCGTGGATGTCGGAGACGACCGTCTCTGCATTGGTGATCCCGCGCCGGGTGAACTCGTTCCGGGCGAGATCGAGGGCCTCGTCGTTCATTTCGACCGCGGTGACCTCGGCGACCACCCCGGCGAAGTCCGCGGTGATCGTCCCGGGACCGCATCCGACGTCGAGGAGAGTCATGTCGGGCCGCAGGTGCGGCAGCAGGTATACGGCGGAGTTCTCGGCCGTGCGCCAGCGATGACCGCGCAGCACCGACTCGTCATGACCGTGTGTGTAGACGACCTCTTCGTTGCCCATGGTTCGAGCCTAAGCGCATTGCCCAATAAATGGGAATGCAATCCCAAAATATGAGAAACAAGGATGCGGACGTGTCGCTGCACAGTCCGTTAACAAAGCAAAGTATTCTCGCCGTATGACGACGCGATGTGTGCCGGGATCGGATCACTCCCCGGATCCGGACCGACTCCGGTCCCGACCGGAGTGCCTGCCGTTCTGATCGGTTGATCACCGCCGTCATCACCACCTCCTGATTCCTGCTTCGAACCGCTCGTCTCCGACGGGCGGTTCGTACTCGCATGACCAGGAAGGGTGGATGTGCACGATCCGCAAGTAACTGTCACAAGGAGATTCCGACATTGAAGAAGCTGATGGCGACCTTCGCTGCCACTGCCACACTCACCACGGGTGCGGCGGTACTCACCGCACCGGCGGCGCAGGCTGCGACCATCTCCGGGAGCGCGGTCAAGTACGTGTTCTGCAGTGACAGGCAGTACAACAACGAGATCGACTACTACGACCGGTACGGCAAGGTGAACAAGTACGTCACCCTGAACAACGCAGACGGGAACGCCTTCTGCGGAGCAATCGAGGTCAGCATCGAATCCGATTCGTACGTCTGGGCCTCGATCTCCAATGACGATGCGACATATACCTACGTCGCGATCTACAACGTGTACTACCCCCTGTTCTCCGGCAGCACCGGGGCCCCGCCGCAGTACACCCTGGTCGCCCGGGATGAGGACCACAGCCGCTACGGGTCCAGCTTCGCGATGGCGTACTGACCAGGACAGTCCTTCGGGGCTCCCGTCCAGCCCGAAAGGCCCTCGGCTCCAATCGAGCCGAGGGTCTCGGTGTAGCAGGCTCAGGCCGTCGCGCTTCAGCGGTCGCGGTAGTACGCCCGGATCGCTCGGCTGATCACCTTGGCCTCCCGGTTCCGCTCGTGCCGCAACCGCGCATCGGCACGCGCCGCTACCCACTCGTTCTCGCGGCGCAGCTTTCGGTGACTCTCCACCCGTCGCGCGTCGAGGTCGCCTTGTTCGACGGCAGCGCGGACCGCACATCCAGGCTCGGTCTCGTGCGCACAGTCCGTGAAGCGGCAGTGCTGCGCGAGATCGTCGATCTCGGGGAACACCGCGGCGATACCGGCATCGGCGTCCCACATTCCGACCCCGCGCAGGCCCGGTGTATCGATGAGGGTGATGCCGTCTCCCAGCGGAAACATCTCCCGATCGGTGGTGGTGTGCCGGCCCTTGCCGTCGCCGTGCCGCACCGGCGCTGTTGCCTGGATGTCGCGGCCGCACAACGCGTTGACCAGCGTCGACTTCCCGGCACCGGATGCCCCGAGGAACACGACGGTGCCCTGGATCCGGTCGCGCAGTTCGCTCAGCCCAGCCCCTTCCGGCGCACACACCTCGACCACGTTCGCGCCGGGCGCGAGCGCCACGACCTGCTCGAACACCGGTTCCGTCGTGACGTCGACCTTCGTGAGCGCGACGACCGGCTGAGCTCCACTGTCCCAGGCCAGGGCAAGCAGGCGTTCCACGCGGCCGAGATCGAGCGTGTCCGCCGCGGCCGTCACCACGACGGTGTCCACGTTTGCGGCGAGGACCTGCTCCTCCGATCGCCCCGACGCGTCGGCGCGACGGATCGCACCGGTACGCGGCAGCACGGCGCAGACCGTGCCGACCGTGTCACCGTCGGTGGCAGGTTCGCGCACGATCACCCAGTCGCCGGTACAGACCCGATGACCCGACGACCGCACCCGCAGCGGGCCCGCGGAGGTCACGGCTTCGCTGTGGCCGCGACCGGCCCGCACGATTCGTCCCGGCGTCCCCTGAATATCGCTGTCCGCGAAGCATTCTGCAATCCGCCGAGTCCAGCCGTACTCGGCCAGAGGTTCGATTCCGGGTAGGACATCGGGGTGCACGGTGACTCCTGATTCATGGTGGCGCGCGGGGCCCATGTCCCGCTCCGACAGATTCCGATGGTGAACCCGGTGGCACCGCAGCGCAATCGAATTTCCGGATGGGGCAGCCTGGACCGATGACGAGACGCCTCCGCATCGTGATCACCGTCGCCGTCGCGGTGCTGCTCGTGATCGCCACCGTGCTCGGGCTCTACACGCTCTCGAACTCGCGCACCTACCAGCTTTTCGGCGATCTCGTGCACCGGGTCGAGACCGACGACAAGCTCGTCGCGTTGACCCTCGACGATGGACCGTCCGACCGCACTCCCGAAGTTCTGCGTGTCCTCGCCGAAGCAGGTGTGCCGGCGACCTTCTACGTCACCGGCACCGAGCTGGCCGCACACCCCGAGATGGGACGCGCGATCGTCGAAGCCGGGCACGAACTCGGCAACCACACGAAAACGCACCGGCGGATGATCCTCGTCGGCGGCGACACCGTGCGCGAGGAGATCGAGAGCACGGACGCGCAGATCCGCGCCGCCGGGTTCGACGGCGACATCACGTTCCGCCCGCCCTACAGCAAGAAGCTCGTCGTCCTCCCCCGGTATCTCGACGCACACGACCGGACCACGGTGATGTGGGACGTGGAACCGGACTCCGTCGCCGCCGACGCGGCCACGATGGTCGACACAGCACTCGCGCAGACCCGCCCGGGGTCGATCATCCTGCTGCATGCGATGTATCCGGCACGGCAGTCGTCGCTCGACTCGATTCCGGGGATCGTCGCCGGTTTGCAGGCGAAGGGCTTCCGGTTCGTGACGGTCTCGGAGCTCCTCGGCTCCTGACCGACCGAAACGTACCCGCTGGTCCCCGCCTCCTGACACGCTGGAGATCTGTAGGACTCACCGGCAGAAACCAGACAGGAGTGATCGCAGATGGCACGTCCGGTTCGCGTCGTCGTTCTCGGTTCCGGATCGTGGGGGACCACGGTCGCGGGGCTCGCGGCCCAGAACACACCGACGCTGCTGTGGTCGCGGAAATCCGACACCGCGGCGGAGATCAACGAGGAGCACCGGAACAGCCGCTACCTCGGCGACCGCGAGCTTCCCGCGGAACTGCGCGCCACCGACGACCTGGTCGAGGCCGCGCACGAGGCGGACGTGCTGGTCGTGGGTGTGCCCTCCCACGCCGTGCGGGAAACGCTCGAGCAGATCGCCGACGAGGTGCGCGCGTGGGTGCCGATCGTCTCGCTCGCGAAAGGTCTCGAGCCGGGCACCCGGCTGCGTCCGACCGAGGTGGTCGCGCAGTGCATGCCGGGGCACCCGGTCGGGTTGCTCGCCGGCCCCAACATCGCCAGCGAGATCGCCGACGGCCTGGCTGCCGCGGCGGTGGTGGCGATGCAGGACGAGTCGATCGCGAGCGCGCTGCAACCGCTGTTCGCGGCGAAAGTGTTCCGCGTCTATCGCAACACGGACGTGCTCGGCTGCGAGTTGGGCGGGGTCCTGAAGAACATCATTGCGATCGCGGCCGGCATGGCCGAAGGTCTCGGGGTCGGCGACAACACCCGCGCAATGGTGCTCTCGCGGGGACTCGCCGAGATGATCCGGCTCGGTGTGGCGATGGGCGCGCAACCGCGGACCTTTTCGGGCCTGACCGGCATGGGCGATCTGATCGCCACGTGCATGAGCCCGGCGTCCCGCAACCGCCGAGTGGGCGAGGCGATCGCACGTGGGCTGTCCGTCGAGGAGGCGGTCGCCGAGTTGGGGCAGGTCGCCGAGGGTGTCAAGACCGCGCCGACGGTGATGGAACTGGCCCGCGAGTACGGCGTCGAGATGCCGATCGCCGCCGAGGTCGAAGCGGTGGTCGCGGGACGTCACACCCCCACCGAGGCCTACCGCGGTCTCCGGAAGCGCGCGCCCGGTGACGAGGAAGACCTCGTCTGATCAGCCGAATATTCAGCTTTCTCGGAGAGACACTAGAGAGCTATAGATTCCCCGATTTGACTGTTCAAACCACAACTTGAACACTGTTCAGGTGTCGTCGTCCACAGAAGTGCTCATCATCGGCGCCGGATTCGCCGGCCTCGGTGCCGCCGTGCACCTGCACCGCCGCGGCCGCGACGTGCGGGTTCTCGAACGCGCGGATTCCCTCGGCGGAACGTGGCGCGACAACACCTACCCGGGATGCGAATGCGACATCCCGCCCGCGCTGTACTCGTACTCGTTCGCCCCGCAGGCGACGTGGGCCCGGGGACGCGCCGGCCAACCGGAGATCCTCGCGCACCTGCACGAACTCGCCGACGAACCCGGCCTGCGCGAGTGCATCACGTGCGGGGTCGGCGCCACCGGCTGCCGCTGGGACGAGCACACGCAGCGCTGGCACGTCACCACGGACCGCGGAACCACCTACGAGGCACGTTTCCTCGTCCTCGCGGTGGGCGCGCTCAACGTTCCGCGGACACCCCGCTTGGACGGGACGTTCGACGGCCCCGCCGTCCACACCGCACGCTGGGACCACTCCCTCGACCTCACCGGCCGACGCGTCGCCGTCGTCGGAACCGGCGCCAGCGCGGTACAGATCGTTCCCCGGCTCGCCGAGATCGCGGCTCACGTCACCGTCGTGCAGCGCACCGCACCGTGGATTCTGCCGCGCACCGCACCCCGGCTGCCGCTCCCCCGTCCGGCTCGGCGGGCATTCGAATACTGGCGCGCGGAAGCGCGATTGGGCTCCTTCACGGGTTCGCCGGACCGGCTCGAGGCTCGCGCGCTGAGGCACCTGCACGATCAGGTCACCGATCCGGCGCTGCGTGAGGCACTGACCCCGCGCCACCGAATCGGATGCAAGCGAATCCTGTTCTCCGACGACTACTATCCCGCCCTGAGTCGGGACAACGTCGAGCTGGTGCCGTCACCGATCGCACGGCTCGCCGGGAACTCCGTCGTCACCGCGGACGGTCGCGAACACCCTGCCGACGCCCTGGTGTATGCCACGGGATTTCACGTCTCGGGCGCGCTCGCATCGGTGCCGGTGTCCGGTCGGGGCGGAATCGTCCTTCTCGAACGCTGGGCGCGCGAGGGCGCGCAAGCGCACCTGGGTGTCACCGTCTCGGGGTTCCCGAACATGTTCGTTCTGGGTGGCCCCAACACCGGCCTGGCACACACGTCGGTTCTCACTATGCTCGAATCCCAGTTCCGTTATGCCGCAGCCGCGATGGACGTAGCCGATCGCGAAGAAGTCGAGGCCCTCGAGGTAGACGAGCAGGCGCCGGCCCGGTTCGGCGCCGAGATGGCCGAGCGGTCGGCGGGAACCGCGTGGACGTCCGGCTGCGACAGCTGGTACCTCGACCGCGGTGGCATCAACCGTTCGTTGTGGCCCGATTACGCGTGGCGCTACCGGTGGCGCACCCGCAGGTTCGACCGCGAGAACTACCGCGTGCCGGTACCTTCGACAGAGCCGTCACCGACCTTCCTGCCGTAGCGCGAGTTTCGGAATGATCCCGCCGGCCAGCACATCCTCGAGTTGCCGGGGCGACAGCCTGTGCCGCACCGGAATATCGGTGTTGCGGGTCGAGTTGTGCACCGAAAGCTCGGGTCCTGCCACGAGCGCGTCACGAAGCCCGTCGAGGACGAGCACGTCGCCCTGCTCGATGACGTCGTAGTCGTCCGGGTTCGCGAATTCGAGGGCGAGGACACCGAAGTTCGCGAGGTTCTGCCAGTGGATCCGCGCGAACGACTTCGCGAGCACGGCGCGGAGACCGAGATACCGCGGCGTGATGGCCGCGTGCTCACGCGACGATCCCTGACCGTAGTTCTCTCCCCCGACGACGATGTGTCCGGTGGTGTCCTTGGTTTCCGCGGCCCGCTCGGGGTAGGTTTCGTCGACCTGAGTGAACGTGAATTGCGAGAGCTTGGGGATGTTGGACCGGAACGGCAGTGCCCGGGCTCCCGCCGGCGAGATCTCGTCGGTGGAGATGTTGTCCGCGACCTTCAGCAGAACAGGTGACTCGATCCGGTCCGGCAGCGGCGGGAAATCGGGCAGCGACGAGATGTTCGGCCCCTTCACCGGTTCGATCCCGCGTGCGTCTTCTTCCGGGGGCGGCGGGACGAGCATCGCGGTGTTCACCGAGGCCTCGGCGGGCAGGTTCAATTTCGGGTAGTCCGTGCCTACCTCCGCGGCCCAGTCGCGGGGATCGGTGATGCGACCGGTGAGTGCGGACGCGGCCGCGGTCTCCGGCGAACACAACCACACCGAATCCTCCCGGGTTCCGGACCGGCCGGGGAAATTCCTCGGCATGGTGCGCAACGAGTTTCGCCCGGTCGCCGGGGCCTGCCCCATGCCGATGCAGCCCATGCATCCGGACTGGTGGATGCGAGCTCCGGCAGTGATCAGGTCGAGCGTGGCGCCCATGCGGGTGAGGTCGGAGTAGATCTCCCGCGAGGACGGGTTGATGTCGAAGCTGACCTCCGGAAGGGTCTGCCGCCCGGCGACCATCGCGGCCGCGATCGCGAAGTCGCGCAGTCCGGGGTTTGCCGAGGACCCGATGACCACCTGCGCGACCGGTTCTCCGGCGACCTCCCGCACGGGCACGACATTGCCCGGCGACGACGGCTTCGCGATCAGCGGTTCGACGGCGGACAGGTCGATGTGCTCGACCAGGTCGTATCCCGCACCCGGGTCGGCGGCAACCTCGACGAAGTCGTCCTCCCGCCCCTCCGACCGCAGGAACTCGTGCACCGCGTCGTCGGCGGGGAACACGGTGGTGGTTGCACCCAGTTCGGCGCCCATGTTCGCGATCACGTGGCGGTCCATCGCCGTGAGCGTGTCGAGGCCCGGCCCGTAGTACTCGACGATCCGCCCGGCGCCGCCCTTGACGCCGTGCCTGCGCAGCATCTCGAGAATCACGTCCTTCGCCGAGCACCACGGCGGTAGCGCACCGGTCAGCTCGACGCCCCAGATCTCGGGCATCCGGAGGTTCAGCGGCTCACCGGCGATGGCCAGCGCAACCTCGAGGCCGCCGACTCCGATGGCGAGCATCCCGAGCGACCCGGCCGCGGGGGTGTGCGAGTCGGATCCGGCCAGTGTCTTTCCCGGAATCCCGAATCGCTGCATGTGCGTCGGGTGCGAGACGCCGTTGCCCGGCTTGGAGAACCACAGTCCGTACCGCAGGCAGGCGGTACGCAGGTACTCGTGGTCTTCGGCGTTCTTCTCGTCCGCCTGCAGCAGGTTGTGGTCGACGTACTGGACGCTGACCTCCGTCCGCGCCCGATCGAGGTTCAGCGCCTCGAGTTCCTGCATCACCAGGGTCCCGGTGGCGTCCTGGGTGAGGGTTTGATCGATCCGGATCGCGATCTCCTCGCCGGGGTCCATACTCCCCGACACGAGATGCGTTCCGATGAGCTTGCGCGCAACGTTCTCCGGCATGGTGGCTCCCGTCCGCGCCCGGGGCACCGAAGGCCGGCCGGGCGGCACTGTCGATTCACTTCCTCCAGGATGCTCCGATTCGACCGCGGGAACTACCGCATTCCGGGGCCTGGGGCCCCCGTGGCGACCACCCGACCCGCCCACTTCAGGAACGAGGGGTCTCTACCGACGCCGAATCCGCACCGCCAGTCCTGCGACGTGAGCGCAGCTGGCGGCGCGGGCACCCTCGGCATCGCCGGCCCGGATGGCCGCGACGATACGTTCGTGCTCTTCGACGGCGAGCTGCCGGTTGGTCTCGGACGCCCACATGTCCGAGCGGTACAGGTGGGCCTGCGCGTCGAGGCGGAACAAGGCCTCGCGCAGCGGCTTGTTCGCGGCGATGTCGCGGATCGCCGTGTGGAAGTCGAGATCGAGCCGCGAGTCCCGTCGTCGGTCCGCGGGCTGGTCGAGCAGTGCCCGCTGTGAGTCGACCATCGCCATGAGATCGGCGACCTGCCGGTGGGTGGCCCGCAACGTCGCCTGGTAGCCGGCGAGCCCGTCGAGCACCTCGCGCACCGCGAACACCTCCCGGATCGTTTCGTCGTCGACCGTTTCGACCTTGGCTCCGGCGTTCCTGGTGTACACCGCGAGTCCGTCGTTGATGAGTTGCTGCACGGCCTCGCGGACCGGGGTCCTGCTCACGTTGAGTTTCGCGGCCAGCGCGGGCACGGACAACGCGGTGCCGGGTGGCAGCTCCCCTGCGAATATCTGTTCTCGGAGCGTGGCGTGAACCGATTCCGCGAGCAGCTCGCGTTCCGTTGTCGTCATCTGTGTTTCTCCGCTGCTTCTTGCCACGCCCCACGGTAACGCGGATGTGGCGTACTCCTCGGTCGCGACCGGGTGTCCTCGGGTGCGCGTCGCATGGACTCGCCGGCTTTCACGGAGACCGACGGGCGCGACAGCGCCCTTCATCGTTCCAGGATTTGTTGTCGTGCAACGGTTGTCCCCCTATTTCTTTGTCGTATCGGCGGAGGAGTGCCAGCTCCCGATCAGAACCTTGGACAGTGCTCCGAAGAGCGTGAACACGGCCACACCGAGCAGAGAGGCGAGGACGATGGCGGCGAAGAGATCCTCGGACTGCAGGCGGCTGCGGTAGATGTCGAGCAGGGTGCCGATGCCGGGGTCTCCCTTGGCGAAGAACATGTCGCCGATGATCGCGCCGACCACGACCAGCCCTGCGGCGGTGCGGATACCGGTGAGGATCGACGGAAGGGCCGAGGGCAGTTCGAGCTTGACCAGCCGGTCCCAGGCGGATGCCCGGGCGAGCGTGAACAATTCGTGTTGCCCGCGATCGACGGACCGGAGGCCGAAGTGCGTGTTCGTGATGATGGGGAAGGCGGCAATGATGACGCACACCAGCACTCGTGCAAAGGTGCCGTACCCGAACCACAGTCCGATCAGCGGCACGATCGCCAGGATCGGAATCACCTGGAGTACAACGGCGTAAGGGTAGATTGCGCGCTCCAGCCAGAGGGCCCGGCTCATGAGGACACCGACACCGACACCGATCGCGGCGGCGATGACGAATCCGAACGCCGCGACCTGGGTCGTGACGAGCAAGGCGTCGAGCATCGGCTTCAGGTGCGTCCAGTCGAGGATCGAGTTGGTCAGCACCGCATGCGGCGGCGGCAGCAGGAATCGTCGCTCGGGGCTGAGCACCAGGTACGTGACCGCGTACCAGGCGGCGAGCGCGACGCCGAAGGACGCGAGCGGAACCGCGACGGCCCCGAGCATGTGACGCACGGATCTCGTGGAGGGACGTCGCGTCGCAAAGGCAATGGTGGGCCGGGCGATTCGTTCGGATCTGGCGAGGACGGTCACTGTGCACCTCCGTGCAGCGAGGCGGAGATCCGCGAGACGTATTCGGTGTAGCGGGTGTCGTAGCGCAGTTCGGGACGGCGGGGGTAGGGGAAGTCGACGTCGATGATCTCGGCGATCCGACCGGGGCGGGCAGTCATGACGACCACCCGGTTGGCGAGGAACACCGCCTCGGACACCGAATGGGTGATGAACATGGCCGTGAACGTCTTCCCCGTGTAGAGCCTCTGGAGTTCGACCTGCATGTCGAGGCGGGTCATCTCGTCGAGGGCACCGAAAGGTTCGTCGAGCAGCAACACCTCCGGGGCCAGAGCGAGCGAACGAGCAAGGGAGGCACGCATCTTCATTCCGCCGGAGAGTGCTCTCGGAAGCTGGTCAGCGAAGTCTTCGAGGCCGACGGCGGCGATCGCGGCATCGGCCCTGACCCGTCGTTCCGCCTTCCGCATGTGCCCCAACTCGGCTGTGAGCTCGACGTTCCGCCGGACCGTACGCCAGGGAAGCAGGGTCGGCTCCTGGAAGATGAACCCGACGGACTCGGTTCCGACGGCGACATTGCCCTCGGTGGGGGTATCGAGCCCGGCCGCCATTCGCAGCAGGGTCGACTTGCCGCAACCCGACGGACCCACCACCGCGACGAAGTCACCGCGGCCGACCTGCAGGTCGATTCCGTCGAGCGCTGTCGTCCCCGTGGGGAATCGCTTGACCACGCTGTCGAACGTCAATTGCGTCGACTTGGTCAGAGTGCGCGCATCCGCGTCGCGCATCGTGTTCACCAACGCCATACCGACCCTCCAGGAATCCGCTCTACATGCAGAACTTGAGTTTGTTGACGACTCAGATCATTAGTTACATGTATTACGCGTGGATGACGAAATATTGCACAGCGGTCACCAAGTCGGGCAAGCACTGGAAATCAGCGAGCTTTCCCGCCACTCAGCGTTGTTAACCCAGATGCAACGACGCACATATTGCATGTAATTCTGAGGCGTGGGATGTTGTCCGTGTCGAACCGGTGACTGTCCCCGGCTCACACTTCGGCTCTCCCTCACGTCCTTTCCGGCGCAGACACGCGCGCAGATCCCGAGGAGCACAGTGACCACTTCACGCACCCATCGCCTGCGGGCCGGCCTCTCGGTCCTCGCTCTCGCCTCGCTGACCTTGACCGCGTGCGCCGACGGTGACACCGCGGAAGCGAACGAGGCCACCCTCGAGTCCGCCGCGCAGGATCAGCATCTGGCCGACGCCTGCCCCGGCACGGTGACGGTACAGCTCCAGTGGCAGCCGCAGTCCGACATGGGCGCGCTGTTCGAGATGCTGGGCCCCGGCTACACCGTCGACACCGAGAACCGGTCGGTGACGGGCCCGCTCGTCGCCGGCGGCAAGGACACCGGGGTCGACCTCTCCCTCCGGGCCGGCGGTCCCGCGATCGGCTTCCAGTCCGTGACCTCCCAGCTGTACGTGGACGAGGAGATCGACCTCGGAATCGTGCACGGCGACCAGCTGATCGCCGCAGCGGGCAACCAGCCCGTCGTGGGTGTCACACCGCTCCTGAAGTACAGTCCCGCGATCCTGATGTGGGATCCGGCAAGCCACCCGGACTGGGAGTCGATCGGTGACATCGGGAAGACCGACGCGACGGTCGTGGTCTCGAAGGAACAGATCTTCCCACAGTGGCTCGTCGCGAAGAGCCTGCTGAAGGCATCCCAGCTGGATCCCACCTACGACGGCGCCCCCTCGCGTTTCGTCGGCGACCCCACCATCGCACAGCAGGGCTTCGCGAACTCCGAGCCGTACTCCTACGAGGAGGACACGCCGGCCTGGAACAAGCCCATCGAATACCAGCTCGCCAAGGACGTCGGCTTCGACATCTACGCATCCAACGTCGTCGTGCGCGCGGACAAGCTCGACGCGATGTCGCCCTGCCTCGAGAAGCTGGTCCCGATCATCCAGCAGGCGAGCGCCGACTACATCACCGCGCCCGACGCGGCGAACGCGACGATCGTCGACGTGATCGCCCAGGACGTCGCATACACGCCGTACAGCGCCGGTGAGGCCGCGGCGGGCGCCGAGCTGCTCGCCGCCGACGGGCTGATCGCCAACGAGGCCGACGGCTCCGTCGGCACCTACGACGCCGCGCGCACGCAGCGCAACATCGACGAGCTCGTGCCGGTGCTCAACGCGGGCGGCGCGAACCTGCCTGCCGGCCTGACCGCCGAACAGCTCTTCACCAACCGGTTCACCGACGCCTCCATCGGCATCGAGTGACCGCCGCGACACGATCCGACGGATAGGACCACTGATGAACCACCCCATGACCGAACTACAGCGCGAGTCCCGGATGGGCGCGCTCGGCACCGTGACCACCGACCGGGAGGTTCGCCGAATCGATCTGTCCGACTTCGAGAACCGGCGTGCACA
Source organism: Rhodococcus sp. NPDC003383 (assembly GCF_053589115.1). Taxonomy (NCBI): domain Bacteria; kingdom Bacillati; phylum Actinomycetota; class Actinomycetes; order Mycobacteriales; family Nocardiaceae; genus Rhodococcus; species Rhodococcus sp. NPDC003383. The sequence goes on from NZ_JBSFRG010000009.1 coordinate 78,214, forward strand.
GATCACCGAGGAACTGTGGGCCGCCGCCACGGAAATCGGCTTCTTCCAGGTCGTCGGGCACGGCATCGACCTCGACGAGGTGCACGGTGCCTTCACCGCGGCCGAGCAGTACTTCGCCCTGCCGGAGTCCGTGAAGGGCGCGGCGCCGCTGAAGAAGGGACTCAACTCCGGCTGGGAATCGATGAGCCAGGTACGGCCCTCGATCGGCACCCCCGACCAGAAGGAGTCGTTCCAGATCACCCGGCCGCACATGGACGGACTGTGGCCGGGTGAGGAGAACCTGCCGGGATTCCGTGAGACCGTACTCGACTTCGAGCGTCGCTGTTGGGAGTTGGCGATGCGGCTGCTGTCCTGCTTCGCGGACCGGCTCGGTTTCGAACGTGACTTCTTCACCCGCGCACACGATCCCGAGACCGTGAGCTACCAGAGCACGCTGCGGTTGCTGCACTACTTCGCCCTGCCCGACGATGCGCTTGCCTCTCCGGACATCTGGCGCGCCGGTGCCCACACCGACTTCGACTGCCTGACATTGCTGTTCCAGCGCACCGGGCAGGGCGGTCTGCAGGTCTGCCCGGGCCGCGAGATGGACGGCGAGGCCTGGACGCCGATCGAACCGTCCGACGACGTGATCACCTGCAACATCGGCGACATGCTCATGCGCTGGAGCGATGATCTGCTGCCGTCCAACTTCCACCGGGTGCGGTCGCCGGGACCCGACGAGCATCGCGGCGCCCGGTACAGTCTGGCGTTCTTCGCGCAGGCCAACCGTGACGTGCTCATCGAAAGCCCGCAGGGCAAGTACCCGCCGATCACCGCCGAGGACTACCTGCGCCGGCGCGTCGAGGCCAACTACTCGAATTCGGAGGAAAAACGATGAGCGACAATGCATCACCGACCACCACCGTGATCACCGACGTGACGGTGTTCACGGGAGGTCGGTGGCTGCCCGGACGCGATGTGCTGATCTCCGGCGGGCACGTCGGCGCCATCGGTGCTCGCGGTGAGGTCGACCCGACCGGTGCGGGGCGAATCGACGGGTCCGGCGCCCACATGATCCCGGGATTCGTCAACACCCACACGCACCTGCAGCAGTCGCTGATGCGCGGCATAGCCGAAGGCATACCGCTTCTCGAATGGCTGCTGCAGGTGGGCGAGGAGTCGATGACGATCACCCCGGAGCGGGCGTACACCGCGACGGTCGCCGCGTCGCTCGAGGCGTTGCGCAGTGGTACCACGACACTCGTCGAGCACATGTGGCCTCACCCGTCCACCGAGGTGCACGACGCAGTCCTTCGGGGATTGCGCGACAGCGGGATTCGCGCGGTACTCGGTCGCGGCGTCGCCGACCGAGCCGACGCCACCCGCAAGTGGGGCTTCGAGCCGCGGCTCATGCAGCCGCTGGACGACGTGCTCGACCACACCGACCAGCTCGCGAAGGACACGGCCGGATCCGCCGTCACCGTCGGGCTCGCGGTCCCTAACCCGCGGTCCGTCACCGCCGAGGGCATGGCCGCCATCCGGGAGTTCGCGACCGCCCGCGACATGACCGTCTCGATACATCTGCTCGAAACCACCACCGACGACACGATGTGCCGGGAGCACGCGGGTATGGGCGCGGTGGAGTACCTGGCCTGCCACGATTTCCTGTGGGACCGGATGATCGCGGTGCACTGCGTCGAACTCGACGCGGCCGGCCGACGCACGCTCGCCGACCACGGCGTCGCCGTATCGTACAACCCGGTGTCGAACATGCGGCTCGGCAGCGGGATCGCCCCGGTCCCCGACCTGATCTCCGACGGTGTCGCGGTCGGACTGGGTGTGGACGGTGCCGCCAGCAACGACACCCAGGACATGCTCGAATCACTTCGCACGGGTGCGTACGTGCAGCGGGCGGCGCGACGCAGGGCCGACCTGTTCGGCTTCGAGCAGATGCTCGACATCGCCACGGGCGGAGCAAATTCCGCGCTCGGACTGCCGGCCCGTGCCGGTGGCGTGCACGTCGGGGACGCGGCGGATCTGACGTTGATCCGGTTCGACCGGGACTTCGCGACCCTGCCCGTCCGCGATCCGGGTGCCGCCATTCTCACGACCGGCACCAGCCGGATCGTGGACACCGTGATCGTCGGCGGTGAGGTGACGATCCGGGACGGGCGCAGCACCCGGGTCGACGAGTCCGAACTGGTCCGCACCCTGGCAGCACTCTGAGATCACAGCCCGGCAATCGGCAGTTCGAGGGTGAAGACGGCACCGTGGCCGGGTCCTTCGCTGTGGGCCCGGATGCGGCCGTGGTGGGCTTCGACGAGGGCGCGGGCGATCGTCAGTCCGATGCCACTGCCCCCACTTTCGCGGTCGCGGGCGGTGTCGGCGCGATAGAAGCGGTCGAAGAGATGGTCGAGGTGATCGGGTGCGATGCCTTCGCCGGTGTCGGCGACGGTGATCTGCACACGATCCTCGTCGGCTCGCCTGCTGGTGACGGTGACGGCTCCGCCGGCAGGGGTGTGCCGCAGGGCGTTGTCGAGCAGGTTTCCCAGCACCTGACCGATCCGGTCCGGATCGACCGTCACGATCTCCGAGTCGTCGGTGCGAGTCTGCAGAGCCACACCTGCGCTTTCGTACCGTTCGCGTACCGCATCGGCCGCGGTGTCGACGAGGGCGCCGGTGGTGGTGGGCACCGGCCGGATGCGGGTGAGGTGTTCTTCGGCGCGGGAGACGGCGGTGATGTCCTGGGCGAGCCGGGACAACCGTTGGGTCGCGGCGTGCAGGACCTGGCGGGTCTCGTCGTCGAAGGTGCGGACTCCGTCGTCCAGGGCTTCGAGGTAGGAGTCGAGAGTGGCGATGGGCGTGCGCATCTCGTGGCCGAGGTCGGCGAGCATACGGCGCCGGGTGGTCTCGGTGGCGTCGAGGCGCCGGGCCAGTTCGTTGACGGTGACGGCGAGTTCGTCGAATTCGCGGCCGAGTCCGGGACTGGCCAGACGGGTGTCGTAGTGGCCACCGGCAATGCGGGCGGCGGAGGCGGTCACCGCGGTGATCGAACGTTGCACCCGTCGGGTCAGATACCAGCTCACCACCAGCGCCAGGAGCACCGCGAGTGCGACGGCCAGCCCCCAGGCCAGGACGATCGACCGGGTGAAGGCCTGCTCGACGTGAGCGGCCTGGCTGGAATTGTGGTCGATGCCGGCCTGTCCGAGGTGATCGTGGAAGATACCGGGCGCAAGAGACGAAGCGACGAGCCAGGCACTGACCGCACAGCCGACCACCACCACGGTCAGCGCGAGAAACAGCCGGGTGCCGAAACTCGCTCCGGGGAAACTGCGCCGCAACGATTCTCTGTGCCGCAACGATTCTCTGTGCCGCAACGATTCTCGTGGAGACGACTGGTGGTTCATGCGCCGGTTCCCATCCGGTAGCCGACCCCGCGGACGGTGCGCACATAGCGACCCCGTGAGGCGTCGTCACCGAGTTTGCGACGCAGATGACCGATGTGCACGTCGACGAGGTGCTCGTCCCCCGTCCAGGTCGGCCCCCACACCGTCTCGATCAGCTGGGCGCGGGTGAGCACGACCCCGGGGTCGCGCGCCAACGCGGCAAGGACGTCGAACTCGGTGCGGGTCAAGGACACCGACATACCGCCGACGGTGACCTCCCGGCCGTCGACATCGAGGCTCAGATCACCGAAACGGAGGATCCGATCGGCAGGAGCCGAGACAGGCTCGGCTGCAGGTACAGCGAGGCCGGCGCGGGGACGGCGCAGCATGGCCCGGATGCGGGCCATCAACTCGCGGGGACTGAACGGTTTGGTCATGTAGTCGTCCGCGCCGACGGACAGCCCGATGAGGGTGTCGACCTCTTCGGTGCGGGCGGTGAGCATCACCACGTACGCATCGGAGAAGGTGCGCAGTCGCCGGCACACTTCGACACCGTCCAATCCCGGCAGCCCCAGGTCGAGGACCAGGACATCGGGATCGACCTGACGGGCGAGGGTCACCGCGTCGGAGCCGTCGCCGGTGATCACGGTCTCGAACCCGTCGCGTTCCAGATACGAGCCGATCAGGTTCGCCAACGGCGCCTCGTCCTCGACGACCATCGCCCGCAGCCCTGTCGTGGGGCGTTGCGGCGGCCCCGGGTCGCCGGCTGCGGTGGACGTGCGCGCAAAGGAGTCCATGACGTCCATCTTCACCGGCACTCACTACGACGAACGCTGTGGTCGGGCTTCTTGAGCAAATCTTCATACGACCTCCATAGCAGTCGCGGGGTAGGAGCGCCAGGCTGGACACACGAACCGGGGAAGGGAGGCGATCATGATGGGCTGGGCAGGTCAGCTGACCTGGACCGGATGGATCGTCATGGCCGTGTGCATGGTCGCGTTCTGGGCGGTGGTGATCTATCTGGTAGCGATGATGTTCCGTTCCGACCGGGTGGACGGATCCGGACGCGGCGGCCAGGAACCCGATCCGCTGCGGCTGCTCGAGACGCGTTTCGCCCGCGGCGAGATCGACGCCGACGAGTTCGCTGCTCGTCGGCAGATGCTCGTCGCAGGTTCACCTGTGCTCCATGGCCATTCGAGGAAGGGAACACCCTGATGGACAAGAAGACTCTCGCTGCCGGTGTAGCGGCGCTTGCGGTGGCGTTCACCGCGGCCGCGTGCGGCGACTCCGACACGGGCACCACTGCCGCCCCGTCGAGCACCACCGTCACCACGCCCGCCGAAGAGGCCGTAACGCACAATCAGGCGGATGTGATGTTCGCCCGCATGATGATTCCGCACCATGCCCAGGCGATCGAGATGAGCGACATCATCCTGGCGAAAGAGGGCATTTCCCCCGAGGTGACCGCACTGGCCGAGCAGATCAAGGCCGCGCAGGGACCGGAGATCGAGCAGCTCGAATCCTGGCTCGGCCAGTGGAGTCAGCCGCAGATGCCCACCGACGCTCCGGGGGCCGGGCCGAACATGCCCGGCATGACGTCCATGCCCATGGAGCCGATGCCTATGGAGTCCATGCCCATGCAGTCCATGCCGATGACGTCTATGCCCATGGAGTCCATGCCCATGCAGTCCATGCCCATGCAGTCCATGCCCATGCAGTCCATGCCGATGCAGTCCATGCCCATGGAGTCCATGCCCATGCAGTCCATGCCCATGCAGTCCATGCCGGGCATGCAGGGGATGATGAGCGCCGAGGACATGCAGGCGCTGTCCGCCGCGCAGGGCACCGAGGCCGCCCGACTGTTCCTCACCCAGATGATCGTCCACCACGAAGGCGCCATCGCCATGGCGCAGACCGAGGTCGAGAACGGACAGTCTCCCGAAGCAATCGCCATGGCCCGCACCATCATCGACACTCAACAGCAGGAAATCGACACCATGCGCCAACTGCTGACCACCCTGTAAACCGATCTCCCTGTCCGGTTTCCTCCAGGGCCCGCCGCGTCCGGAGCACGGACACCCCGGAGGTCTCGCCGAAAGATCCACGGCCGACGCAACCGACGGGTCGCCGCACGTGATTCGGGTATGCCGACGGCGGCCACGCGGTAGGGTTGGCCACACCTGGAGGCGATATGGGCATGCTCGGTTCGCTGCGCACCGCGACGGTGGGGTTGGTCGTCGTACTTCCCGGCATGCTCCTGGCCGGCTGCACGTCCACCGACGCCGCGGATCCGGTCTCGGAATCGACCGACTCCGTCCCGGCCTACTGCCAGCAGATGGAACCCGACCTGGCCGGCCTCGCCGACAGCATGAACGTACCGGGTGCGGTCGTCATGGTGCTCTCGCCGGAGCTGGGCGACTGCCTGCTCACGTTCGGTTCGCGCACGGTCGCGGAGCAGGAGCCGATCGGCTTCGACGACCAGCTCCGCATCGGCAGCAACACCAAGCCCATGACCGGCACGATCGTCCTGCAACTCGTCCAGGAGGGCAAGCTCAGTCTCGACGACCCGGTCTCGAAGTATCGCGACGACGTGCCCAACGGCGACGACATCACCGTCGAGATGCTGCTGAACATGCGCAGCGGCCTGGCGGACTACAGCGGCCTGCCCGAGATCGCCCGGTCGATGGACGAAACGCCCGACCGCGTCTGGACGCCGGATGAGCTCCTCGCACTCTCTTTCGCTCAGCCGGTCGCCTTCGCACCCGGCGAGGGGTACCTCTACTCGAACGCCAACACGGTCCTGCTCGGGCTGATCATCGAGCAGCTCACCGGCGAACCGGTCGAGCAAGCAATCGACGAACGTATCTTCGAGCCGCTCGGCTTGGAACGCACGCTGATGCCCGCCCGGACATCCAATGTGATCCCCGAGCAGCACGCGCGGGGCTACCTTTTCGGCACGGTCACCGACTTCGTCGCCACCGGCGGGGTGTTGCCGGCGGAGCAGGCTGCCGAGGCGGCCGCGGGAACGTTGCAACCCAACGACGTGACCGACATCAATCCCTCCTGGGGATGGGTCGCCGGTGCGGGGATCTCCACCAGCAACGACCTCGCCCGCTTCGTGAAGGCACTCGTCGGCGGCGAGCTGCTGGACGACCGGATGCAGGAGGAGCGTCTCGCCAGCGTCATCTCGATCGACCCGGCCAACCCCGACAGTGCCGCCTACGGCCTGGGGATCGCGAAGTACGGCAGCCTGTACGGACACAGCGGGGAGCTTCCCGGCTACAACTCGTTCATGGGACACGATCCGGAACGCGACCTCACCGTGATCGCCTGGGCGAACATGATGACCGGACCCGACGGACAGCCGACCGCGGCCGTCCTCTCGCAGGCGGTGATCGACGAGCTCTACTGATCGGATCTCGGTCGCAGGCAGCTCTTCGGTACTGGGGCGAACAGCGCTGCGGCACATCGCGTCCGGTGCCTGACCACCCGCACACCCAGCAGCGCCCTGTCGTCGAGTGAATGACGCAGCTCGCCGGTCGCAGACTCGGGCGACACCCCAGTCGAGATCACTACACTGAGAAGTGCATGACCGATCATCTGCCTCTGGCACCGTGTCCGGTCACAGACTGGAGCGATGAGCGTCGCCGAGCGGCTTTGCGCACCACTCGGTTGGGTCACCGCTGGAGGCGGTTCGCGCGTGTACGCCGAGCTTTGGTTCGGCTGACCCTCGTTCTCGTGGCGCTGTTGACGCTGTACGGGCAGTACTGGATCCATGACGTGGCACCGGAACGGACCCGATTGGCCCACACGCAGCCGTATCTGCATCCGATCTTCGATGCTGCGGAGCCGGCCGACCGAACCACCGCAGTCGTGGATCTGGTCGGGTTGGGCAATCTCGACGCCACCGACACCGCCCGGGCGCTTCCGGTACTGGCCGAGCTGGGTCAGGTGTGGGGGGTGCAGTACGACAACGCAGGCCTCGACACCGCCGTGATCGCCCGGATGATCCTCGATCGTGCCGAACACACCGAGGTGGAGCGGATCGTGCTGGTCGGACACAGCATGGGCGGCATCATCGCTCTCGAGGTGGCCGAGCATGTCGTCACCGATCCGGAGGTGAACCTGCTGGCCGTGATCTTGGACTGCACGCCGATCGATCTGCACGCGGTGCGGGCCGATGCACGAGACACCGGGGAAGATCTGCTGCGCTGGATGGGCTGGCTGCCCGGAGCACGGGAAAGCCGCACGTTGCGCCTGGCGGTCGAAACCGCGGCCCGCAAAGACCACTATCTCGTCACGCGCCCGAACCGCTTGCCCACCGTTGATCCCGGCGCGCTGGTCGAAGCGGTCACCGAAGTGCTCCAGGACAAGATCTTCTCCACCGATGCCGCCAGCAACGGGTTGATCGAGGCGCAATTCGAGGCGATCGTGGCTTCCGGTGCGCTCGACAACCTCGGGATGCTTGCGTCCCATCGGAGGAACCGGCGACCTCCGGCGGTGGTGTTCCTTCGACCCCGGCACGGGACCGATGACGAGGTCGTCGATGTGGACTACACCCAGAAGGTTCTGTTCGACCGCATCGGCGGACCCCAGGGCTTCTTGCGGGTGGTGCGACTCGCGGGCACCGGGCACGCCGATCCGATCCAGCGGCCGCAGGCCTACAACTCAGCGCTCGAGTCGAGGGTCGTCCCGTTCCTCGAGCGCCTCGCCCGAGAGGCCGAGCGCCCGATGGTCGCAGGTGGGCGGTAACGCTCTCTTCGCAATACCGGACCCAGGACCTGAACGAGCGCTAGCTCCCGCCGTGTGCGATCGTGGGGCCTATGACTGCCAACGATGCGACGATCCTGTCGACGCTGCTCGACACCCGGTACAGCTGCCGCGCGTTCCTGTCCAAGCAGGTGCCACGCGAGGACATCGAACGCATGCTGCGGATGGCGCAGCGCACCCCGTCGTGGTGCAACTCGCAGCCGTGGCAGGTTCACGTGACCAGCGGTGATGCCACCGACCGGCTCCGCGCCGCGACGTACGAGCAGGCCGTCTCCGGGGTTCTCGACCCGGACATCGCGGGCCCCGCCGAATACCGCGGCGAGTATGCCGAGCGCCGGCGCAACGCGGGGTACGCCCTGTACAACGCACTCGGCATCGCCCGCGACGACTACCCCGAGCGTACCCGGCAGATGCTCGAGAACTACCGGTTCTTCGGCGCCCCGCACGTCGCGATCATCACCAGCGACAAGCAGCTCGGAACGTACGGCGCCGTCGACTGCGGCGGCTACGTCGCCACTCTGCTGCTCGCCGCGCAGTCCCTCGGGATCGCCGCCGTACCTCAGGCGGCGGTCGCGATGACGGCAACAGCCCTCCGGAAGGAGCTGAACATCTCCGACGAGCGCGACATCGTGTGCGCGGTCTCGTTCGGCTACGCCGACGAGTCGCATCCGGCGAACACGTGCCGGACCGACCGCGCCGAACTCGACGACGTCGTGCGGTGGGTGGAGGACTGACCACCCCCAGGGGTGCTGTTTCGTGAGGCCACGGAGGCGCACGCTCGAGGTGTCGAATTCCCGCACCGAGAGGAACCACCGTGACCGATACCGAAACCGAAGCCCTGCTCCGCAATTGGGTTCCGCGGGCCGTCGCGGGTGAACCGCACGCCGTGGGTGTGGTGGTGCGCTCGGTCCATCCCCACGTGATGCGGTTCTGCGACGCACGGATGGACGCGCACACCCGCGCCCACACCCCGGTCGAGGATCTCGTCCAGGAGGTGTGCCTCGCGCTGACCCGCGCGCTCCCCCGTTACCGCGACCAGGGAACCTCGGTGCTGCGCTTCGCTTTCGGTATCGCCACCCGGAAGATCGCCGACGCCCGCCGCGGGGCGGCCCGTTCCGTGCCACACGTGCACGAGGTGACGGTCCCCGGCCCCGAGGAAGCCGTACTCGACGAGGAGTTGATCACCGCCGCGCAGCAGCTCATGACGACGCTCCCCGAACAGCAGCAGCTCGTGCTGAAATTGCGGGTCATGCAGGGCTACAGCACCGAACGCACCGCTGCGATGCTCGGCACCACACCGGGCGCGGTCCGCATCGCCCAGCACCGGGCGCTGAATCGTATTCGGGCGCAGCTCAATCGGATTGAGCGCGCAGATACCGTCCGAAGTGCGGGACGGTGAACCCGATGAAGCCCCGCTCGGCGGAGTAGATCAGCCCCTTTTTGATGAGCCCGTCCCTCGCCGGGGACAGCGACGCCGGTTTCCGCCCGAGCTCCGCTGCGATCTTCGACGTGGCGACGGGCCCGTCGTCGCCGGACAGGTCGGCCATCGCACGCATGTATTCCCGTTCGGCGGGCGTCGCGCGTTCGTACCGGGATCCGAAGAACCCGACGGCGAGTTCCTCCTCGGCCGCCGGCGCGGCGACCCGCACGTCGTCCGCGGTGATCGGACTCGCCGCTGCCACGTCCCACGTCGCCTTGCCGTAGGCCTGCACGAAGTACGGGTATCCGTCGGCTGTTTCGTAGAGGGCATCGAGCGCGTCCTGCGTGAATTCCACGTCCTCGCGCGCGGCGGGGGCGATGAGCGCGAGGTCGGCGGCGGAACGGTCCAAGCGGTCGATGCGGTGATAGGTGAACAGCCGCTCCGAGTAGCTCTTCGACGCGGACAGCACCGCCGGTAGGTGTGGCAGGCCCGCGCCGACGACGATGAGCGGTGCCGCGTCCTGGCTCAGTTCGTGGCAGGCCCCGCAGATCGCCGACACGTCGGCTGCTCCGAGGTCCTGCATCTCGTCGATGAACAGCGCGATGCCCACGCCGACGTCGCGGGCAAGACCGGACGCGTCGACGAGCAGTTCCACCAGGTCGATCTCGATGTCACCGGAATCCGCGCGACCCTTGACGGCGGGCGCGTCGATCCCCGGTTGCCAGCGTTCCCGCATGCCCTTGTCCGCGGTGGCGCGCAGCGCGAACGACTTGAGGACGCCGAGGAAGTAGTCGACCGACTCGCGGTCCGGATGAGCCGCCGCGATCTCCCGCACCGCCATGTGCAGCGCCGAGGACAGCGGTCGCCGCAGGTCCTGGTCGGGGCGCGCTTCGATCTTGCCGGTGCCCCAACTGCGGGCGATCGCGGCCGAGCGCAGCTGGTTGAGCAGCACGGTCTTGCCGACGCCGCGCAGCCCGGTGAGCACGACGCTCCGTTCCGGACGGCCCCGCGCGATGCGTTCGAGCACCACTTCGAACGCCGAGAGCTGCTTGTCGCGGCCGGCGAGTTCGGGCGGGCGCTGTCCCGCGCCCGGGGCATACGGGTTGCGGACCGGGTCCATCGGTCGATGGTAACGACAGGCCTGCGCGATTCCGCGTTCATCCGAACGGTGATTTGCGGCGGTTCCGGATCGGACGTCGGCCGCGGGTCGGCCGGGTCCGCGGGAAGCCACGAAGTGCCGTCGTCTCCGGCCCGGCCGGTGAACAATAGGGTCCTCCGAAACACACCGGACCGGCACTCCGGTCGGCGCGCCGATGACAGGGTGTAAGGGGGTGGCCGCGATGACCTGGGCATTGCCCGCGATCGCCGTAGTCCTGCTCGGTTTCGCGGCGATCTCCCGGCGTGTGGAGGGCACGCCGATCACCGCTCCGATCGTCTTCACCGTCAGCGGGCTGCTGCTCGGCGTCGAGGCGGCCGGTGCGGTCGACGTGCACGTCACCGCCGAGATCGTCAAATTACTGGCCGAGGTGACCTTGGCGCTGGTGCTGTTCTCCGACGCCGCTCGCGTCGACCTCCCCGAACTCCGCACCGAGATCTCCTTGCCCGCGCGACTTCTCGGGATCGGACTGCCGCTGACCATCGCCGCGGGATTCGGTGCCGCCGCGATCGCGCTTCCCGGCCTCTCGTGGCCCGAGGCGATGCTCCTCGCGGTGATCCTCGCCCCCACCGACGCCGCGCTCGGCCAGGCCGTGGTCACCCTGCCCGTGCTGCCGACACGGATACGGCAGGGATTGAACGTGGAGAGCGGGCTCAACGACGGTATCTGCGTGCCGTTGTTCCTGATCGTGCTCGCGATCGCGCAGGCCGAAGCGGGCACGATCGGCGGTGGTGCGGCCGCCCGTCTGGTTGCCGAACAGATCGGGTACGGGATCGTCGCCGGGGCCGCAGCGGGTGCACTCGCCGCCGCGATCCTGGTGACCGCCGGCCGACGACACACCCTCGATCCGCTGTGGGCTCACACCGTGCCGGTGACCGCGGCCCTGCTCGCCTACACCGCTGCCGTGCCGCTGGGCGGGTCCGGGTTCATCGCCGCGTTCGTCGGCGGACTGACCTTCGGCACACTCCGGCGCCGCGCCGACCTCGACGACGGAAACGCCGGGCGCATGATCGACGAGGCCGGTGACCTGTTCAGCGCGGTCACATTCATCGTCTTCGGGGCCGTGCTGCTCGGCCCGGCACTCGGTCACCTCTCGTGGACTGTGCTCGGATACGCGGTTGCGAGCCTGACGGTGGTGCGGATGATCCCCGTCGCACTGTCCCTGATCGGCACGCACCCGCGGGCGCCGACCGTTGCGTTCCTCGGCTGGTTCGGGCCTCGCGGCCTGGCCACCATCGTCTTCGTCATCCTCATCGTCGAGGAACCGGGTGAGTTGCCCCACGAGGAACTACTTCTGACCACCGCGGTGATCACGATCGCGCTCTCGGTCCTGGCGCACGGGCTCACCGCCGCTCCCCTCGCCGCCCGCTATGCCGCGTGGTTCCAGGACCACCCACGCCCGGAGAATCGGGTTTCGCGGTGAAGCCCGATCACCGCTCGATTCGGGTGCGCAGCAGCTTCGCCTCCACACCCCGCAGCCCGGTCGCCTATCCCGTCCTGCCCGGCGTCCCCGGCCTGACCCCGACCGACGCCGGAGAACCCGACTGACAATGCACGCATACGCATACTCGACTTTGACATTCGTTTCCATTAACGCGTAGATCTGTGCTCATGAAACCACTCCCCCGATCCGTCGTCGCCACGCTGTCCGCGGGTCTCGCCCTCGCCCTGCTCGCGGGATGCTCGTCGACCGACACAGACAGCTCGGCGAACCAACCCTCCGAGACCACCGCATCGGACGGCCCCGCCGAGACCGCCTCGGCGCAGCCGCGATTGGCCCTCACCTACGACGGCGGCATCCTCGTCGTCGACGCCACCAACCTCGACGTCGTCGCAGATCTTCCGGTCGACGGATTCAATCGTCTCAACGCCGCGGGCGACGGGCGCCACGTGCTCGTCACGACGTCCGGTGGCTTCCGGGCACTGGACACCGGCAGTTGGTCCGAGGCACACGGCGACCACGCACATCACTACGTCGGCGATCCAGCGTGGGCCACAGCGGAATTCGCGGCCGACAAACCTGGACACGTCGTCACCCACGCCGGCCGCACCGCGCTGTTCGACGACGGCACCGGCCGCATCGACCTGTTCGACCCGGCCGAACTCGCCGACGGCACCCCCGACGTCGAAACGGTCGCGCTGCCCGAGGCGCATCACGGTGTCGCGGTGCCCCTGGCCGACGGCGGTCTCCTCGTCACGCTCGGAAACAGCGACTCCCGCAACGGGATTGCCGTCCTCGACGCTACCGGCGCCGAGGTCACCCGCAACGAACAGTGCCCGGGTGTCCACGGGGAAGCGACCACCCGCGACGCGGTCGTCGCCGGCTGCGAGGACGGCATGCTCGTCTACCGGGACGGAACCGCCACCAAGGTCGCCGCGCCCGATCCGTATGCGCGTCTCGGCAACCAGGCCGGATCGGCGAACTCCGACGTCGTGCTCGCCGACTACAAGACCGACCCCGACGCCGAACTCGAACGCCCCGAACGCATTGCGCTGGTGAACACGGTCACCTCGGAACTGCGGCTGGTCGACCTCGGCACCAGCTACACCTTCCGGTCGCTCGGTCGCGGACCGGACGGAGAGGCACTGGTGCTCGGCACGGACGGCAATCTGCACGTCGTCGACGAACACACCGGAGAGCTGATCCGGAAGATCGCCGTCGTCGATCCGTGGACCGAACCGGACGAGTGGCAACAGCCGCGGCCCGCGCTGAAGGTGCTGGACGGAACCGCCTACGTCACCGACCCCGCCGACGACGAACTGCACGCCGTCGACCTCACAACGGGCGCGATCACCACCGGCACCCTGCCGCGAACGCCCAACGAGATCAGCGGAACCTGATCACCGCTCGATGCGGGTGCGCAGCAGGAAGGTGTTGTAGTCGGACCAGGTCGAGAGCATGAAGTACACGTCCTCGTCGGTCGACCACGGGTGGAGGAACCCGCCGTACAGCTCGACGTGTTCCTCCACCCCGACGAGGCGGGCGCTCTCCGACCACGCCCCCTGCGGGGTGTCCGACTCGCGCAGCACGATCGCGGCCTTCGCCGTGTCCAGATACGCCATCTGCCATCGGCCCGCGGCCGCGTCGTATCGCACGGACAACTCCGCGGCCGGTCCGTGCACGATCGGCGTGGCCGCGGTGTAACCGCCTACGTGCGTCCAGTTTCCGTTGTTCCAGTACTGGTAGGCGTCGGGCTCGAGCACCCGGTCCTCGGGAACCCGGGCCAGCGCCACCGATCCGAGCCGTGTGTTCGGGGTTCCGAAGAGATACACGTAGCCTTCGGCGGGCACCGCCGCCGCCACCTGAAAGTTGGTCACCCCGAAGATGTTGTCCCACTGGGCATGTGGGTCCTTCGTCCAGGTAGAACCGCCGTCGTCGGAGTAGGCGATGCCGCCGTGGTTGGTCCACCAGGTGGCGGGGATGCTGTTCCAGGTGCGGATCGACATGTAGGTCAGGTACTGGCGCGATCCGACCGCGAAGCCCGAGGTGGGAATCACGGTGATCTCGACGTTGTCGAGTTTGCGGCTGTTCAGGATCTCGGCCGCGTGACAGCGCGAGTCCTGCACCATCGAATCGAACGTCATGCCGTCGGCGAGGTCGCGGTCGGTGCTGAACGCGAGGACGTTGCTGCGCCAGTCCTCGCCCTGCCCGCCCGGCGGATGGAAACCCTTGCCGACCGTGTCGCCGAATGCGACGGCGATCTTTCCCGGCTCCGACTCCCACATGACGCCGAGATCGGTGCCGTACACCTGCCAGCGCTTGTCGGTCCGGTTGATCGAACCGGCGCCGGTCTCCTTGGCAACGGTGGTGACGTCCACGACGTTCGGCACCGGAGGCGCCGGAACCTGTGGGGCGGGTTCGATCGGCGCGATCTCACCGCCGGGTTCGGGTGCGGGCGGCTCCGGCTCGGGTCCGGGCACGGGCAGGCCGAAGTAGAACGGCGTCGGTTTCAGCCCGATGCGGGGCAGCAACGGCGGGGTCCGCTCGGGCTCGTCGGTCAGGTCCGGGCACGGATCGGTGCACGGGTCCACCGGAAGCGGGTCCGGTTGGATGCGCACCGGCTCCGGTTCCGGCGCCGGATAGGGAACGGTCGTGATCACCGGGTACGGCACGGGGATGTCCAGGTCGGACGGCACCAGCGACTCGTGTTTCCAGGTGTCGGTCGCGCACGGTCCGGTCCCCGGTAGCCCGTCCGGTTCGTCCGCCGAGGCGACGGGCAGTCCGGTCGCGACGACGACGGCCGCCAGCACCACCGCCAGCGGCAGCCCGCGCCGATTCTGTCCCGACCACCCGTCCACCGCCCGCTTCACGGACGAGATCGTGACACAGACGCCGGGCCTCTGCAGCGCAGGGGTCCGGCCGCCCCGCGCGTGGCGGGACGGACACCGCACGCCTCGGCGGCACACTCGCGCATTCGGATATCTATCGATCTCTAGGCACTACGGTAGATATCCGAATACTGCGGTGTCTCGGCAATCCTCGCCGCCGAGAGTCACGGCGCTGCCCCGCGGGTCCGTGCGACGATGAAGGCCGGGTCACCGCGACAGGACCCCTGGAGGTGCTCAGAATGCAGGACACGACCGTGCGCGATGTTCCCCCGGCGCTCGGGAACCCCGAGCTCGCCCGTCGGCTGGCCGGACGCCGCCCGGCAGTGTTCCTCGACTACGACGGCGTTCTCAGCCCGATCGTGGAGCGACCCGAGGATGCGGTGATGTCCGAGCGCATGCGCACCGTCGTCCGCGACCTCGCCGGCCGCGTTCCGGTGTGTGTCGTCACCGGCCGTGACCGCACCGTCGCACAGCAGTTGATGGGCATCGACGACCTCACGATCGCGGGCAGTCACGGTTTCGACATCTGGACGCCGACCCGGGGCGCGCTGTCCGACGCGTACGTCGCGCAGTACACCGACCTCGTCGCGGAGGTCACGACGCGGCTCCGCGACGAGACCCGCGGCATCCCCGGTGCCCACGTCGAACCCAAACGCGCATCGGTTGCCCTGCACTATCGCCAGGTCGACCCCGCCGACCGACACCGCATCTCGGCAACGGTGCAGACCGTGATGGACGCCTACTCCGGCAAATTGAAGCTCACGCCCGGCAAGATGGTGTACGAACTCGGGCCCAACGTCGACTGGAACAAGGGCAAGGCGGTGCTCTATCTCATCGACGTGCTCGGTCTCGACAGCGACGACATCGTGCCGCTCTACCTCGGCGACGACATCACCGACGAGTACGCATTCCAGGCATTGCGCGACCGTGGGATCGGCATCCTCGTCGGCGATCCCGACGACCCGGAAGTGGCGAATCGAACCACGGCGGCCCGCTACGCGCTGGCGTCCGTCGACGACGTGGAACGTTTCCTGGCGACCCTGACCTGACACAGCTGTAGGTCGTGTGATTCGGGAGGTGAAACACAGTGCAATCTCCGGATTTCGGACTGGACTACGATCGGTTCGACAGTGCCGCAGAGGGTTTGCGTGAGGCCCTGACATCCACGGGCAACGGATACTTCTGCACGCGCGGCACCGCCGAGTGGGAGGACATGAGTCCCGTCCACTATCCCGGAACATACGTCCACGGCATCTACAACCGCGAGACCACGATCATGGGAGGTCGACCGGTCCTCAACGAGGACCTCGTCAACGTGTCGAACTGGCTGATTCTCAAGCTTCGCATCGAAGGCGAGGACGCGATCCGGCTCGACAACATCGACCTGCTGGGATACCGCCACACCTACGACATCCGCTCGGCGACCGTGATGCGGGAGATGACCTTCCGGGACCACTGCGGACGGGAGACGACGCTGCGGAGCCGCCGGTTCGTCAGCATGGCCGACAGCCACCAGGCCGCGATCGAATGGACCGTCACACCCGAGAACTGGTCAGGGCGAGTGGAAGTGGTCTCGGCCCTCGACGGTCGCGTCACCAACCGCGTCGTCGCCCGCTACCGGCAGCTCGAGGGCCGGCATCTGGATCCGGTCTCGCCGCGCACGTTCAGCGACGAGACCATCGCTCTGCGGGTGCAGACGCGGCAGTCCGACATCTACGTGGCCGAGGCGGCGCGCACCCGGGTCTTCCTGGGAGACAGCGAGGAACCGAGCGAAGTCGAACGCGACCTCTACCAGATGGAGGACTACATCCAGCAGGTACTCAGCTTCGACGTCGAGCGCCGGAAGCCGGTGCGGATCGAGAAGATGGTGTCGCTGTTCACCTCTCGGGACAACGCCATCACCGAACCACTGGCCGCGGCCGGCCGGCACGTGCTGCGGTATCCGGATTTCGCCACCGCATACGCCGAGCACTGGGCGGCATGGGACGAACTGTGGGACATCTGCGATGTCCAGTTGCCCAGCGAACCCCGCGCGCATCTCCTGCTGGGCTTGCACGTCGCGCACCTGCTGCAGGTCTGCTCGCGGCACACCGCACGGCACGACGCCGGGGTCCCGGCCCGCGGATTGAACGGTGAAGCGTACCGGGGCCACGTCTTCTGGGACGAGATGTACGTCTACCCGTTCCTCAATCTCCGGATGCCGGAGGTGACACGAAGCCTGATCCTGTACCGGTATCGTCGTCTCACCGAAGCACGTTGGGCCGCACAGGATGCCGGATTCCAGGGTGCGATGTTCCCGTGGCAGAGCGGCAGCGACGGTACCGAGGAAACCCAGGAAGTGCATCTCAATCCCCTTTCGGGACAGTGGGATCCGGATCACAGTCGCAACCAGCGGCACATCAACGCGGCGATCTTCTACAACGTGTGGCGCTTCCATCAGGTCACCGACGACGCCGAGTTCCTCGCCGACTACGGCGCCGAAATCATGCTCGAGATCGCCCGTTTCTGGGCGTCGATCGCGCACTGGAACCCGGAGCGGGAACGGTACGAGATCCACGGCGTGATGGGACCGGACGAGTTCCACGAACACTACCCCGGCTCGACGGA
Source organism: Rhodococcus sp. NPDC003383 (assembly GCF_053589115.1). NCBI lineage: Bacteria > Bacillati > Actinomycetota > Actinomycetes > Mycobacteriales > Nocardiaceae > Rhodococcus > Rhodococcus sp. NPDC003383. Next base: position 95,861 of record NZ_JBSFRG010000009.1, read on the forward strand.
GCCGGGGCTCCGCAACAACGCGTACACGAACGTCATGGTGGCGTGGGTGATGGCGACGGTCCCGTCCGTCCTCGAGTCGCTGTCCACGATCCGGCGGAACGCGCTGCTGGCCCGGCTCGCCGTGACCGACGAGGAACTGAGCCTGTGGGACGACATGAGCCGCAAGATGTTCGTGCCGTTCCACATGGGAGTGATCAGCCAGTTCGAGGGATACGACGAACTGGAGGAACTCGACTGGGAGCAGTACCGCGCCACCTACCCCGACATCGGGCGCCTCGATCGGATCCTGCGCGCCGAGGGCGAAGATCCCAATCGGTTCAAGATGGCGAAGCAGGCGGACACCGTCATGCTGTTCTACCTGTTCGACTACGAGGAACTCGAACCGGTCTTCGCGCGGCTCGGCTACCCGTTCGATCGGGATCTCGCCGAACGCACCATCGAATACTACGACGAAAGAACCTCGCACGGTTCGACACTCAGCCACGTGACGTTCGCGTCCGTGCTCGCCGACCTCGACCCGCCCGGCTCCTGGAATCGTTTCGTGCTGGCGCTCGAGAGCGACGTCAGCGACCTCCAGGGCGGCACCACCAAGGAAGGCATCCACATGGGGGTGATGTCCGGGACGCTCGACGTGCTGCAACGCACCTATGTGGGAACCCGCGTCGAAAACGGTGTCCTCGTGTTCCGGCCGCGGCTCGTCGACCGACTCGACGGCGTGTCCTTCTCGATCCGGTTCCGCGGCACACCGTTGCGGGTGCGCATCTCCGGAGGAGAACTGACCGTGCTCGCGCAGGCCGTGGGCTTCCACGTCCCGATCCGGGTGGCCCTCGACGGACAGGAACACGAACTCGGTCCGGGCGACAGCTGTGTGTTCACCCTCCCCGCGCAGCGGTCGTCGAGCGCCCGGCAACCGCGCGGGGTGCGATCGTGACCCCGGCGGCGACGCCTCCGCCGTCAGGAAGCACCGGTTTCGCCGGCGCCATATTCGACGTCGACGGAGTCCTCGTCGACTCCCCCCACGAGGCGGCGTGGCGACGAGCCCTGCACGAACTGATGGTCGGTGAATGGTCCGGCATCCGGGACACGACGACGTGGTCGCCGGAGGCCTTCACCCCGCAGGTCTATCAGCAGGTGCTGTCGGGGAAGCCGCGCCTGAGCGGCGCGCGCGAGGCGCTCGAGTACTTCCGCGTCCCGGACGCCGCCGAACGCACCGCGACCTACGCGGAACGCAAGCAGCAACTGCTGGTGCGCCTGATCGACGAGCGCGCGTTCGAGGCGTACCCGGACGCGGTGCGGTTCGTCCTGGCCGTGCGCGCCGCGGGTATCCCCGTCGCCGCGGCGTCGTCGTCGAAGAACGCCGACCGGTTCCTGCGCGGCATCTCGCTGGCCGAGTTCGAGGGTGTCCCGGACGCGGCGGCCGGCTTCACCCTTCTCGACGTCTTCGACGCGAATCTGTCCGGCCGGGACTTCGCCCGCGGCAAGCCGGATCCGGAGATATTCCTCACCGCCGCAGGCGAATTGGGTGTTTTGCCCGAATCGTGTTTCGTCGTCGAGGACGCGGTCAGCGGAATTCTGGCCGCGAAAGCCGGCGACATGGCGGCGCTCGGCGTCGCCCGGTCCGGCGACGCGGACGCCCTGGTGGCGGCGCACGCCGACCTGGTGGTGACCTCGCTGGACGACGTCGATCGAACCCGGTTGCTGCACGGGGAACTCGCCACCCGCAGTCGATGACGGCAACGCAACGGAGCAGTCGACGGTAATCTTGCTGCCACGTCGCAATGACAACGATTGTGTAACGTGGCTCGAGTTCACATGCCGTACCGGTCTCATGCCGTCTCGAACCCAGGGGGTGCACGCTCGTGCTGTCGTCCGAAATCCGAATACGGCCCGTGCAGTCGGCACTCGTCGCGCTGGGCCTGATCCTCTCGGCGATCGTCGTGACGAGGTACCTGCAGGATTCGCTCACCGAGTACCTGATGGACCTGGACGTGTTCCGCGATGCCGGTGAAGCGTTCCTGCGCCACACTCCGCTGTACACGGAGGGCTTCCACACCAGCTCGGGTTTCCGGTTCATCTATCCGCCGTTCGCGGCGGCCCTGTTCGCGGTGTTGCCGCTCGTGGGCAGCACCACCATGCAGTTCCTGTGGACGCTGGGCCTGATCGCGCTGGTCTGGTGGGTGCTGAAGGTCGCGTTCGAACGCATGAACGTCGACCGCGCGCCCCTGCTCGCCACTGCCGCGCTCGGACTGACACTGTGCCTCGAGCCGATCCGGTCGAACTTCGCATTCGGCCAGATCAACATCGTGCTCATGGCGCTGGTCGTCGCCGACTGCCTCGGTGTCATCCCCCGCCGATTCCGCGGGGTCGGTATCGCGATCGCCGCGGCCATCAAGATCACGCCTGCGGCGTTCGGCCTGCTGCTGTTGCTGCGCCGAGACCTCCCGTCGGTGGCCCGCGCGGCCGGTGGGTTCATCGCGCTCGCCGCGTTCGGCTACTGGCTGCGGCCCGAGTCGTCGGTCTATTTCTGGACCCACGAGGCGTGGGCGACCGATCGTGCCGGCGACCAGGAATTCTTCCGGAATCAGGCGCTGACGGGCCTGATCGCCCGGTTCGACTTCTCCGAGACGGTCACCAAGGGCCTGTGGCTGGCCGGAGCCCTCGTCATCGTCGCCGCGGCCGCGTGGGCTGCCAATCGTTTCCTGCGGTCGGACGAGCCGGTGATCGCGCTCGGGGTGATCGCGCTCGCGACGCTGCTCGCCGCCCCCATCGCCGTCACCCACCACTGGGCGTACAGCGTGCTGCTCGTCGCGATCCCGATCGCGCCGCAGTACCGCCGCTGGTGGCCGGTCCTGCTGCCCGCCGCGCTCGTGTTCCTCGTCGGACCGAACTACCTGCTCATCGACGCGTCGTCGCACGGCTGGGTCGAGCAGGCCGTCCTCGAGTTGCTGGGCAACGCCCAGTGCCTGACCGGGATCGCGCTGCTGGTCGCCGCCGTGATCGCCGCCCGGTCGCGCCGCGGAGCCGACACCTCCGCCACGCCCGCCGAGGAGACCGCTCAGCTCCAGAGCGCGCCTGCCGCCACATAGGCGACGGTGCCGGCCACGGTGCTCAGCGCCGGACTGTGCCGCCACAGATGGACCGCGACGGTCACGCCGAGCCCGATCACCGCGGGCAGCCACGTCGTCGCACCGGTGTCCCGCAGCGTGTACATCACCAGGATCAACATCACTCCGGCCGGCATCGTCGCGCCGAGGAACTTGACCACCGCCGAATCACGCAGGAACGCGAGCGCCGCGAACGGCGCCGCGCGCAGGCCGACGGTGACCGCGAACATCACGAACAGCGACGCCAGCACGTAGCCGGCGCCGGGCACCGAGTCAGGCATGGGACACCCGATTGCGGTAGACGAATCGGACGAGCAGCGCCAGCACGAACAACCCGAGCGCGACGGGAAGCATGACGTCCTTGGCGATCACCAGCGCCACCAGACCGCAGACCAGCGCAATCGCGGGCGCGGGCAGGTCGCGATTGATGCGGAATGCGTCGATCGCGAGCACCGCGCACAGCGCGGTGAGCGCGAACTCCAGTCCCGACAGGCCCGCAGGAAGGGCCGCTCCGATCAGCGCGCCGACCGTGCCCGAGGCCACCCACACCACCTGACAGAGCACCTGCACGCTGAGGACGCGGGCACCGGTCAGCTCGTCGCGGGGTTTCGGGGCGACGATCGCGTACGACTCGTCGGTGAGGGCGTACACGCTGTAGATCCGCCCGGCGCGGCTGCGGATCACCCGCAGCGGGAAGCTCAGGCCGTAGAACACGTGCCGGAAGTTGATCAGCAGCGTCGCCACCGCGAGCGACGCGAACGGGGTGACCGCGCCGATCAGCCCGACCGCGAGGAACTCCATCGACCCGGCGTAGATGACGGTGGAGAAGATCGGCGCCCACCACCAGTCGAAACCACCCTGGGTCAGCACGACCCCGAACGCCAGACCCAGCGGGATCAGCCCGAGACCGACGGCCCAGGAGTCGGCGATACCGGCGCGGATCTGGGCGGAGCGACGGTCGGACACGCGATCCAATCTATCGGGGGTCGCCGATTCGCCACGCGTCCCCGGCGGCGGTCGATTTGCCGGTCCCCGGCGGCGGTCGATTTGCCGGTCCCCGGCGGCGGTCGATTTGCCGGTCCCCGGCGGCGGTCGATCTGCCGGTCCCCGGCGGCGGTCGCGTGGCAGGGCCCGCCGTACGATGACTCGTTCAGTTCTCCGACGGAAGGTGCCCCGTGTCCTCGACCCTCGCCTCGATCCCGGACGCACTGGGGTCGGCGTGGGACGCGGTGTCCGCGGTCAGCGAGCCGGCCCCGCCCGCCCTGATCGTCACGACCGCCGTGATCGCACTCGTGCTCGTCACCGTGCGGCCGTTGTGGCTCGCGACGCGGCACCTGATCACCCAGGCCCACGAAGGGTCGCACGCGCTCGTGGCCCGCCTGGTCGGGAGACGGCTGTCCGGGATCCGGCTGCACAGCGACACCTCCGGGGTGACCGTCTCGTCGGGCAATCCACGGGGTCCGGGCATGATCGCGACCGCGTTCGCGGGCTACGTCGGCCCGGCCGCGCTCGGCTTCCTCGCGGCGACGCTGCTGACGCTCGATCGTCCGGCCGCCGTGCTGTGGTCGGTGCTGGCCGCGCTGGCGTTGCTGATCCTGCTGATCCGCAATCTGTTCGGCTTCCTGTCGGTTCTCGCCGTGGGCGCAGCCATCGGGGCGGCGGCCTACTACGGGGATCCGGTCATCCGCTACACGGCGGCGTATCTGCTGACGTGGGTGTTGCTGTTCGGCGCGACCCGCCCGGTCGTCGAGTTGGCCCGCACCCATCGGCGCGGGGGCGGCGGGGGTTCGGACGCCGATCAACTGCGGTGGCTCACGCACCTCCCGGCGGCCCTGTGGATCCTGGTGTTCGGGCTGGTCACTGCCGGGACCGCGGCGTACGGGACCGCGCGGATCGTGCTGACGCAACTGCTGTGAGCCGTGTGCCTTTGTGGCGGTCAGGGCCGCCAATAGGGCACACCGGGCGCTAGGCCACCTCCATTGCGACCGCCCGGACCGGGGCACCGTCGCCGTCACGCAAGCGGATCGGCAGGATGCTGATCAGCGGGTCAGGGAAGTCGATGCGTTCGAGTCCGCACAGGTTCTCGCAGATGACGCCGCCGGCATCGGCGATGAGCCAGTGCGCAGGGAACTCGCTCGCGCCGGTGGCATCGAGGCTCGGTGCGTCGATGCCGATCGTGCGCACGCCCCGGCCGAGGAGTGCCCGGCACGCGTCGGCCGCCAGGTAGGGGTGGGCGAAGTACTCATCGGTGCCGTAGTGCGCGTCCCAGCCGGTGTGCAGGAGCACGATGTCGCCGGGTCCGCACGGTACGTCGCCGAGCAGGTCCGCGGTGATGGCGGCACGCGCGGCCAGGCCGCGCACGTCGACGACGACACCGCGCCCGACGAACAGTTCCGGGGCGAGGCGGTCGACGGGTTCCCCGGCCGCGCGCATGTGCCGCGGGGCGTCGACGTGGGTGCCGGTCTGTGACCCCATGTCGATACGCAGCAGGTTGTAGCCGTCCTCGCCGAGGGTGGCGTGCGGGGTGAGGGTCGGCGCGGGATCGCCCGGATAGACCTGGGTGTCCGCGGAGACCAGGCGGCTCAGGTCGACGATCCGGCGTACGCGCACCCGGCGATCGTATCCCCCGCCGGCGGCGCCCTATCAGCTCGCGACCACCGCATCAAGAGTGCCATTTTCAATACTTGCAAGTATTGTTCTCTACTGCGAGAGCACGATGTTCGTACCGGCACGCGACAGCAGGGGACGAAGACACATGTTGTGGGAACCGACTCCCGACCAGGAGTTCTTTCGAGACACCACCGCCCGGTTCCTTCAGGACCAGGCGCCACCGGCGGAACTGCGCCGCCTCCGTGACGACCCGGCCGGTTTCGACTCCGGCTACTGGCGCCGCGGAGCCGAACTGGGCTGGACGAGCCTGCTCGTCGCCGAGGAACACGGCGGCGGCTCGCTCAGCGGCGCGGGCCTGGTCGACCTCACCTTCGTCGCCCACGAATTCGGCCGGCAGGCCGCCCCCGGCCCACTGACCCCGAGCAATCTGGTGGCCGCGGCGCTGAGCACCCACTACACGGACGCGCACGACAAACCGCTCGCCGCACTGATCGCCGGAACGTCGACCGCCGCGTGGTGCGTCGACGAACCGCGACCCGGAAGCCGTGCCGGCGCGACTCCGGTCGAGATCCGGGTCGAGGGCGACGAGGTCGTCGTGCGCGGGACGAAACGTCCCGTCGAAGCCGCACCCACCGCAGACTTCCTGCTGGTAGCCGGCCGCACCGGCGACGGCCTGTCCCAGGTCCTCGTCCCGGCCGGTACCCCGGGTGTCCGGGTCACTCCCCTGCGTTCGATCGACGTGACCCGCCGCTACGCGGCCGTCGAGTTCGACGAGGTGCGCCTGCCGGTCACGGCACTGGTCGGATCCGCGGGCGGTGCGGCGTCCGACGTCGAGCACCTGCGACGGCTCGCGATCGTGATCGGTTGCGCCGAATCGGTCGGCGCCCTCCAATCGGTGTTCGATCTGACCGTCGAATGGGCCTTCGACCGTTACTCGTTCGGCCGGTCGCTCGCCTCGTACCAGGCGCTCAAACACCGGTTCGCGGACATGAAGACGTGGCTCGAGGCGTTCCACGCCCTGGCCGACGACGCCGCCGCCGCGGTCGCGGCAGGAGCACCCGATGCCGCGGAATCGACCAGTGCCGCAAAGGCATACATCGGTGAATACGGTGGTCTGATGATCCAGGACTGCGTGCAGTTGCACGGCGGAATCGGTGTCACCTACGAACACGACCTGCACCTGTTCATGCGGCGGGCCGCCGCGAACCGGTCGAGTCACGGTAGCCCCGCCGAACACCGACAGCTCGTCGCCGACATCGCTCTGCAGCAGGAGGCCGCACAGTGACTCCGTCACCCGACAACGCAGTGACTCCGTCACCCGAGAACACAGTGACTCCGTCACCCGAGAACACAGTGACTCCGTCACCCGAGAACACCGAGACCCTCGACGAATTCCGCGATCGCGCCCGCACCTGGATCCGCGCGAACCTGCGCCCCGCCGATCCCAAAGCCCACATCGGCGTCCTGCGCGCCGAGGGCACGGACGAGGAGGAACTCGCCGCGGTCGCCCGCGAACGCGAGCTGCAGCGCATGCTCTTCGACGCCGGGCTCGCCGGGATCTGCTTCCCCCGGGAGTACGGCGGTCAGGGGCTGACCCGCGCGCATCAGCGAGTACTCGACGAGGAACTGGCCGGATTCGAATATCCGGCCCGGCTGCAGTCACCGACGTTCGTTCCTTGTGCCGCAGTGCTTCTCGAATGCGGCACCGAGGAGCAGAAGCGGCGTCACATTCCCGCCATTCTCAAGGGCGAGGAGATCTGGATGCAGTTCCTGTCCGAGCCGAGCGGCGGTTCGGATGTCGCGAGTGCCGTGACCACGGCCGTGCGCGACGGCGAGGACTGGATTCTCAACGGATCGAAGATCTGGACCACCGGAGCCTGGTGGTCGGACTGGGCCCTGTGCCTGGCCCGCACCAACTGGGACGTTCCCAAGCACCGCGGTCTCACCGTCTTCATGTTGCCGCTGAAACGCGAGGGCATCGAGGTTCACCGCATCGAAATGCTCAGTGGTTCGAAGGAATTCTGCCAGGAATACCTGACCGACGTGCGGGTGCCGGACAGCGACCGCGTCGGCGAGGTCGACGACGGCTGGAGCGTCGGCACGCGCTGGATGTTCCACGAGCGGATGCAGTCGAGTTCGCAGTTCGCCACCCGGCCGCCGGGCAGTTCCCGCGGCGGGTCGCGGATTTCGGAACTCGTCTCGGTCGCCCGCGACGCCGGCCGCCTGGACGACCCGATCGCCCGCGACCTCGTCGGCGAGGCCCACACCCTGGAACTGGCGAAGGAGGCGCTGCAGCGGCGGATCGGCCGGGGCATCGCGACCGGCAAGATCTCCGACCAGGCGGCCGGGATCGTCCGGTTGATGGCCGGGACCGTCGCGACCCGGCTCACCACGATCATGTACGAGTTCACCGATGCCGGCGGTGCCGCGTGGGACGACGACGAAGGCGCTGTCGCGGAGGTCGGACACGACTATCTGATGCAGCAGGTCTGGTGCATCGCCGGCGGCACCACCGAGATGGCTCGGAACACCATCAGCGAACGCGTGCTGGGCATGCCCCGCGAGCGCACCCACGATCCGAACATCGCGTTCCGCGACATCCCGAAGGGCCGGTCCTCGGCCCGGTAGTCAGGACCGGGCGGGCAGATGGTGGTGGTCGCCGCGCGCGATGGTGAGCGCGGCGACCACCACACCGACGACGACGCCGATGAGTGTGTCCCCGATGCGGCTGAGCGCGATGTCCGGTCCGATCGGCTCGCCGAGGCCGATCACCAGCAACGCCATTGCGGTGACCGCGATCGACGTGAGCGCGTAGTTCCGGGTTGCGTACAGTTCCGCCACCGTCTGCAGCGCGACGATCACGACGACGAGCGGCCAGTATCCGAGCGCGGCGGCGATCAGGATCGCGGCCAACAGGGCACCTGCGACGTTCCCGAGCAGTCGCTGGATCCCGCGCTGCACGGTCTGCCGGTAGTTGGCGCCCTGCAGGGCGGCCATCGCGCCCATCGTCGCCCACAGCGGATGCTGCAGTCCTGCGGCCAGCGCGATCCAGCCTGCGAGCAACGACGCGAGCATCACCCGCCCGGCACCGATCACGATCGCGCGGTCGTGCAGATCCCGGACGCCGGTCCGCAGGAAACCTTCGGGCCGGTCGGGCGGTGCGGCGTCGGCCGCATCGACGCGTGGGATCTCGATGTCGCGGCGCACCTTTCGCAGCTCGGATTCGAATCGCGCGAAGTCGTCGCGGCGTGCACGGACCGTGTCGTGCGAACCACCGTCGACGACCGCTTCGGCGGCGTCCAGCAGCGCAAGCAGTTCATGGGTGTGCGGGTGACGGGGCCCGAGGGCGACGACCTCACGCGCTTTCGCGATCGCCGCGCGTGCCGGCGCTACCGCGGACTCGCCGGAGTTCTCCAGCACGGACACCGCGGCGAGCGCGCGGGCGACGGCGACGCGGGCGGGACCGTGCGGGTGGTACAGCGCCGGTGCCATGACGATCACCCAGCCGATCACGGCGCCGGTCGCGGCGGCGGCCACGGCCACGCCGATGTCCGCGGCGGTGTCGGCGAATCCGGCGGCTCCGGCCGCGGCGAAGATGAGGATGACCGCGCCCGGGCCGATGATGCGGAACGCCGCGAGCAGCCAGAACGCAACCCCGGCGGCGACGGCGAGCAGCGCGATCTCCGCCCACATCAGAATTCCCGCAGCGCCGACGGCGGCGCCGAGCGCCACATAGGCGGCGACCGCGGCTCCGGCGCATCCGGACTTGGCGGCGAGCCGCCGATACGGTTCGTGGCGCCCGAACGCCGAGGACAGGGCTCCGAGCGCCGCGAATCCCGCGAGGTGCGTCTGACCGAGCAGACCACCGCCGATCAGGACGACGAGAATCGCCAACCCGACGCGCACCGCCGGGGCGACGACCGCGTCGGCACTCCGCACGTCGAGCGATCGACGCCAGGCGTCGGCGGACAACGAGTGCGCGAGTGCGCCGCCGGTGTGACGCAGACGGCTGTAGGTCGGGTCGACGGTCGAAGGAAGCACCGGGCCAGTCTAATACTTCACAGATGAAATAACTATGAATCGGTTGTGAAACGGATCGCTACACTGGATACATGCCCGACGCACCCACACCCCCGGACGACTTCGTCGATCGAGTGAGACGCGCGTGGTCCGAGGTGTATCCGGACCTGAACACCCGGCCCATCGACATCATCGGCCGCATCATCCGGATCAGCTCGCTGGCACTGAACCATCTCGATCACGAACTGATCGGAAGTGGTGTCACCCGAACGGAATTCGAGGTGCTGTGTGCACTGGCGCGCAGCCCGCACCCGCTGCGCGCCAGCGAGGTCACCTCCGTCACCGGGATCTCGGGGGCCTCCACCACCAAACACACCGACCGGCTCGTCGGGCTCGGACTGGTCGAACGCAAACGGCTCGAACGCGACGGCCGCGTCGTGCTGCTCGAGCTCACCGACGCCGGGCGGCGCGTCGTCGAAACCGAATACCCGCGCCGGGTCACCCGCGAGATGCGCATGCTCGACGGGCTCTCCGACGACGAACTCGACACCCTCACCGACCTGTTGCGCCGGGTCGTGTTCAACGTCGAGCAACAGACCCGCCCGTGACGACGGAGACCGTCAGGGCATCTCGACGGTCTGCTCCCGTTCGATCTCCCCGACCGCCCGGCGGATGTACTGTCCCGGCTCGACCTTGCGGGTCGCGAGCAGGTCGGCGAGGACCACGATCCCCGCGGTGAGGTACTGCTCGGGCCTGGCCTTCGGCGCGTCCGGATCGGTCACCCCGAGCGTCCCGGTCAGCACCGCCACCAGCGCGTCGGGCGTCGCCTGCACGGAACCGCGGGCACAACGTTCGAACACGGCCTGAACGTCCTCACCGGCCAGACCGTCCGGATGCAGTTCCTCGAGCAGTTCGCGCATCATGCCCGAGTGCACCGCGGTGACCTGCTCGTACGGCAACTCGACGAGAGCGCTCACCGCATCGGCGAACGCCGGTTCGTCGTCGGCCCGGGCCGCGTTCAGCGCAGTCTCGGTGGCATGCGCGATCTCCCGCGCGATCGTCGGCCAGTGCGTGGGCCACACAGTGTTCTCCTCGTCGGTGCTGCTTCGTCCGCCTCGTGCGCGGCACGCGCATCAGTGTGCCGTCCGGCCCCGACACCTCACAGCCGGCGCTGCAGCGCGAGCGCGTCGTGAGGAGCGAACCCCTTCGCGTCGTTGTCGAAATACACGTACACGTCGAGGCCGTCGGCGAGCCACGCCCGGATCCGCTCGGCCCACCGATCCAGCGCTGCGTCGCCGTAGCCGCTCACGTACAGCTCGGCGTCACCGTGCATGCGGACGTACACGAAGTCCGAGGTGACCTCGGTGAGGAAGGGAAAGCGGCCCGCGGTGTCGGCGACGACGAGCGCCACGTCGTGTTCGCGGAGCAGCGCAGCCGCCTCGGCGGAAGCGAAGGTCGGATGCCGAACTTCCATCGCGTACCGGAGAGGGCGGTCGGCGTCGGCTTCGGTCCACGCCCGCTCGTCGGGAACCTTGTCCGTGTGGCGCGCCGCCAGCGCCGCAGCGGCCCGTGTCGTGCGCGGCAGTTGCGCGCAGAAGCCGGCGATCCGATCCGGTTCGAACGCCATCGTCGGCGGCAGTTGCCACAGCAGCGGACCGAGCTTGGGACCGAGCGCGGGCACGCCGGATGCGAAGAAGTTGGCGAGCGCCTCGTCGACGTCGACGAGGCGTTTGAGGTGGGTGACGAACCGGCCGCCCTTGACCGCGAACACGAAATCGTCCGGGGTACGGTCGCGCCAGTCCTCAAAGCTCGACTTCCGCTGCAGGCTGTAGAACGTGCCGTTGATCTCGATCGACCCCATCCGCTCGGCGGCGTACTCGAGCTCGAGGCGCTGGGGCAGTCCCACCGGATAGAAGTCGCCGCGCCATCCGGGATAGCGCCAACCCGAGATTCCGACCCGTGCGCGGACCATCGCCCGACGATACCTCCGCAAATCGCCCGCGAGTTGGCTTCCAATTGGGACGCATCGCCCCGTAAGCAGGCATACGCTGTGCCGGGAGACAAGATCAAAAACCAGGAGTGCTCATGTCCGAGGCCGCTGCCACCCCAAGTGATCCGTTCCGTTCACTCTTCAAACAGATCTGGTGGATCGTTCTGATCCGCGGCATCCTCGCGGTGCTGTTCGGCATCGTCGCCCTCGTCTGGCCGGGCATCACCGTGTGGGCCCTCGTCGTCGTCTTCGGTATCTACGCGATCGTCGACGGCCTCGTGCTCGGCTATCACGCGGTCCGCGATCGCAGGACCCTCGACGGCTGGGGGTGGTGGCTCGCGATGGCCGTCATCTCGATCCTCGCCGGCATCGTGGCCCTGGTATGGCCCAAGGCGACCGCGCTCGTGCTGCTCTACATCATCGCGTTCTATGCGATCTTCTTCGGAATCGCCGGGGCCGTCGGCGCATTGCGGTTCCGGAAGGTACCCGAGTCCGGATGGGTGGCGTCGCTCGTCGCCGGCATCCTGGCGATCCTGTTCGGCATCGTCCTGCTGATCTTCCCCGGCGGCGGCATCATCGGCCTGATCTGGCTGCTGGGCATCTACGCGATCCTGTTCGGCGTCCTGCTGATCGCCGTCGCGTTCCAGGCACGCAAGGTCGCGAAGGAGGCCGGCGTCCTCTGAGTTGCCCGGGTGCCGGGTACCTCTCTACTGCTCGACAGCTCTACTGCTCGACAGCTCTACTGCTCGACAGCGAAGACAACGGAGAGGCACCCGGCCCCGAAACGACTACGCGTCCTTGAGCCGACCCCATGCGTGCCAGCGATCGATCTCGATCCACGCGCTGACCCGCTTGCGGTCACGCACGTAGTACGGCTTTCCGGTGTAGTGCCGCGCGATGCGGTCGATGTCGACGAGGCCCTCGTCGTCGACGATCTCGACGACCCGGCCCTGCACGCTCACGTGGGTGATCCAGTCCTCGGGGTCCATCGCGCTCAGGCTCACTCGCGGATCGTTGCGCACATGGTCGAGACGCTTGCGGCCCTCGTCCATGTTCACCAGGATGCGGCCGTTCTCGTAGCCGTACCAGGTGGGCACGGACACTGGCTGGCCGTCGGCACGCAGCGTGCTGATGGTCGCGTAGTTCGGCCGGGCGAGGAATTCGGCCACGGCATCGGGCAGCGGCGGCTTCGGCACGGCAACCCTCCCTTTCGATGAGATCTTCTCGGTGTCGCAACGAGCCTAGGCCAGCAAGAGCGGGCCGATCGCAGCGAAACGGCCCCGCGGCGCGGCGTCCGGACCGAACATGGAAGCAGTCCCCGAACCGAGGAGAACCGTCCCATGCCGAAATTTCTGTGGCAGGTCACCTACACCAGCGAAGGCGCGAAAGGGTTGCTCGGCGAAGGCGGTACCGCCCGCCGCGACGCGATCACCAGCATGGTCGAGAGTGTCGGCGGCAGCGTCGAATCCGTGCATTTCGCGCTCGGCGGCCACGATCTGTACGTGATCGGCGAGGTGCCCGACGACATCGCCGCTGCCACCCTGGAACTGCGCACCATCGGTTCGGGTGCGGCCAGGTCGAAGCCGATCCTGCTGCTCACGCCCGAGCAGATCGACGAGGCCGTGCACCGGGACACCAGTTACCGGGCTCCCGGGAACTGATCCGGTTCGGCACCGCGGCGTCACCGAAGCGTGACGCCGTCCATCTCTCCGTCTTCCCGCCAGCGGGCCAGCAGCTCGAAGAACTGCACCGGACCGCCGCCGTAGTTCGCTGCTGCGAGGCCGTCGGGATTGCCGATGTCTCCCTCGTTGTCGAGATAGCTGGGGGTGCAGTCCGCGTAGAAGGCACGGCCGGGGCCGGAGAGCTCGTTCATGGTGGCGACCCAGGCGTCCTCCGCCCGGAGATCGGCCTCGATCGTGGTGGCTCCGCGCGCCACCCGCTGCTCGAGCAGGTAGACCAGGTGACGGGCCCGTTCCTCGGCGGTGTGCGTGTAGTTGTTCGCGACACCGGTCTGCGTGTACCCGAGGAAGAAGCAGTTGGGGAACCCGCTGGACTGCAGGCCGTGGAAGGTGCGCGGTCCGCTCTTCCACTTGTCGCTGAGGTGAACACCGTCCCGGCCGATGATGTCGAATCCCGTGCGACGGGTGTAGCTGCTGCTGACGTCGTAGCCGGTCGCGAAGATCAGCGCGTCGACCTTGTACTCGCGATCCCCCACGACAACACCGTCGCGCGTGAGGCTCTGGATGCCGCGCCCGTCCGTGTCGACCAACTCGACGTTGTCACGGTTGAAGGTGGGGAGGAACTCGTCGTGGAACCCGACGCGCTTGCAGAGGCGCTTGTACCAGGGCTTGAGGGCTTCTGCGGTGGCTTTGTCGGTCACGATGGCGTCGATCCGCGCCCGTACGCGTTCCATGGATCTGAAGTCGGCCTCGAACAGGAACTCGGCAATCTCCTCCGGGGTCATCGGTGCGCCCCGACGCTCGATCTCCTGCTTGATCGCCGTCTTGGTGACCTCGGCCGACACGCGGGTCCAGCCGTCGTCGACGAGGTCGGTGTGATGCTCCACCCCGGCCGTGTAGCGGGTGAAGTTCTCCATCCGCTCACGTTGCCATCCGGGCCGGAGGCTTGCTGCCCATTGCGGGTCCGTCGGCTTGTTGCCCCGTTCGTCGACGGCGTTCGGAGTCCGCTGGAACACGTAGAGTTTCCCGGCCCACCGACCGAGATGGGGCACCACCTGCAGACCGGTGGCACCCGTGCCGATGAGGCCTACGGATTTGTCCTGCAGCCCGGTCAACCCGCCGCTCTCGTCTCCCCCGGTGTAGCCGTAGTCCCAGCGGCTGGTGTGGAAGGTGTGACCTTCGAATTCGTTGATGCCGGGGATGCCCGGCAGCTTGGGTCGCGTGAGCGAGCCCGGTGAGACCACCACGATCCGGGCGCGGATCCGGTCACCGCGATCGGTCTTCACGATCCAGCGCTCGGCCTCGTCGTCCCAGACCATCTCCTTGACGGTGGTGTGGAAGAGCGCGTCCCGCACCAGGTCGTACTTGTCCGCGATCGCCGTCAGGTGCTCCCGTATCTCGGATCCGTAGGCGTACTTCTGCGTGGGGATGTAGTTCAGCTCCTCCAGCAGCGGCATGTAGATGTAGGACTCGATATCGCACTGCACACCGGGATAGCGGTTCCAGTACCAGGTTCCGCCGACGCCGCCGGCCCGGTCGACCAGCCGGATACCGTCGAGGCCGGCCTCACGCATCCGTGCCGCAGCGATCAGGCTGCCGAGACCCGCGCCGATCATCAGGATCTCGACCTCGTCGTTCACGGGGTCGCGCTCGACCCGCTCGGTGTAGGGGTCGTCCTCGTAGTGCGAGAAGTCCGCCGTGACCTCGATGTACTGTTCGACTCCGTCGCGCCGCAGTCGCTTGGCGCGTTCGTAGGCGTGCTTGGCGCGCACCCAGTCCGGGTCGAAGCCTTCGGGTTGAGGTCCCGGTGGCGTCAACGTCTCCGGCATGTCGGTTCCTTTCGGATTCTCAGCACGTCTTGCGCTACTCGGAGTGGTTGTCATGGAAGGGAATTCGGAATGCTCGTTACTCCCCGCCGACGAAGCGTTCCCGCAACGGTCGCTCGTCGGGAGTTCCCCGGCAGATCCCGCGGTCGATCAGCCGCGGAACCACCTCGTCGATGAACTCCCGGACCGACGCCGGGCCGACGGGGAACATGAGGTTGAACCCTCCGACGTGGCCGTCGGTGAACCACCGGTCGAAGTCGTCGACGATGTCGTCGTAGGAACCGACGAACTTTCGGTGCTGGGCCCCGCCCCGCCCGAGCGACTGGGCTGCGACATCGCGAACGGTTGAGCCGGGATGCGCCTCGATCCAGTCGTAGAGCCCGACGTAGTTCCCGAAAGTGCTCTTGACGGTCGCCTCGACGTCGGCCGGTTTCGGCAGCAGTTCGAGTGGGAATCGGTCGTCGACGCTGTCGTACGGCACCTCCAACCCGAACTGCGCCAACGCTTTCGGCGCGACACTCTCCCACGGAACGTACTCGTCCAGCGCGTGCATCTTCTCCTCGGCCTCGCGCGCGGTACGCCCGATGTACGGGATGAGCCCGGGAACCGCCGGAACACTTCCGGCCGGACGTCCGGCGTCCGCGAGCGCCTTGTCCAGGTCCTCCCGGTACTGCGCCGCACGCTCCCGGGTGGTGGCGGCCGTGAACACCATGTCCGCATGCCGGGCCGCGACTTTGATACCCGGTCCCGACCCGCCGGCCTGAGCGACCAGCGGACGGCCCTGCCGGCTCGGCGCGACGTTCAAAGGGCCTCGGACACTGAAGGATTCACCCTTGTGGTCGATCGGAGTGGCGTAGTACCGCGTCACCCCGTCCGGATCGCGCCGCACCTCACGATTCGCCCACAGGGCCGCGGTCACGTCGAGAAATTCCATGGCTCGGCGATATCTGATCTCCCGATCGGGGTGACCGTCCCGGCTGTAGTTCAGCGCATGCGCGTCACCCACGGTCGTGACCGCGTTCAGCCCGGCGCGGCCGTCGGACGCCTGGTCGAGCGACGCGATGAGGCGAGCGAGGGTGTACGGGTCGTAGAACGTCGTCGAGGCGGTGGCGATGAGACCGACGTGCGTGGTCTCGCGGGCCATCGCGCTCAGCGCGGTGATCGGCTCGGCGGGTCCCCCGTCGAAGGCCGGTGAGCTCGGCATGCCGGGCACGTCGCCGAGGAAGACCGCGGTGAAGAGTCCCTCGTCGCCGAGCCGCCCGTAGGCCATGAGCCGTTCGAACGGGTCGGTGAGTGCCGTGTCGGCGCGGTGCCGCTGTTCGTACGCGGGGGCTCCGAAATGGAGATTGATGTCGTTGCCGACCAGGTTGAGATGCAGATACCGCCGGTTCACCATGGGTCGCCCTTCGGATGGGAAGTGACGCGAAAGTTCTCTTTCAACAATGTAATTCCGACACGTGGACACAATCGGCGACCGCCGCCCGTCCCGCTCTCATCCCCCAGATCCCGGCGACCGCGAGGGTGGCACCGGCACCGCCGTAGACCATCCCGCTCGGGTTGGCCATGACATTGCCGGCGGCGTACAACCCCGCGATGACCGCGCCGTCGACATCGACGACCCGCCCCTCGGTGTCCGTGCGGGGCCCGCCCTTCGTGCCCAGCGCAGAGCTCACGACCTCGACCGCGTAGAACGGTGCCGTCCGGACCGGACCGAGTGTTGCGTGAGGCGAATCGGGATCGCTCATCCGCCCGCCGGGGAATCGATCGAACGCACTGCTTCCCCGGGAGAAGTCCGGGTCCACGCCCTGCTCCGCGTACTCGTTGAAACGTGCGACCGAACTCGACACCGCGTCGACCGGCAACCCCAGGGCCGCGGCCAGCGCGTCCAGCGTGGGCGCGCTTTCGACCCAGTCTGGGACCGGTGCCCCCGGGCGGCCGCCGAACACGCCGAACCGATCGACCGTGGACTGATCGAAGATCATGTACGCCGGAAGGTTCGGATAGTCGAGTTTCGACTCGTCGAGATGGTGGAAGGCGCCGCCGAATGCATTGTAGTTCGCCGCCTCGTTGGCGAAGCGCCGGCCGTAGCGGTTGACCATGATCGACCCGGGCAGCGCACGCTCACGCGAGGACAGCATCGCCGCCGGCACCCCGTCGCGCCGAGTACCCGGACACGGCACCATCGGCGACCACCACGCTTCGCGCATGTTGCCGAGGCGAGCTCCGACCCGCATGGCCATCCGCAGGCCGTCGCCGGTGTTCGTCGGCGCGCCGATGGGGCGCGTCAGCGGTCCGCGCAGGAAATCGCGGACCAGGTCCGGGTCGTACTCGAACCCTCCCGTCGCGAGCACCACCGCGCGAGCTCCGACCGTTCGCATCCCGTCGTCCGTCTCGACCTCGACCCCGACGACTCGGTTCTCGACGGTGCACAGGCGCAGCGCCCGGCACCGGGTCTCGACCCGGACCCCTTGCGCGAGACACGCTTTCAACACGCCACCGACGAGCGCGCGACCCAGGCCTTCTTGTGCGGCTTCCGCGCGGGCGGCGAGGACTTCGGGTGCGACGACACCCGTCCCACCGCCCAGGGGCATCTCGGTCAGCACGATGCGCTGGATGTCGCCGCCGATGCGGTCGATCCACTCCTCCATCCCGGCGAAGGAGAAGAGGCCCGGCTCGAGAGTCCGGCCGCCTCCCGGCTTTCCACCGGGATGCTCGGGGTGATAGTCGGGGTACCCCTCGACGAGTTGGAGACGCAGATCGGTGTGCTCGTGCAGGAAGTCGACGAACCGGGGGCCACCGGAGATCAGCGCCTCGGCCAACTCCGGGAGGATCATCCCGTTGGAGAGGCTCGCCAGGTAGGCGGCCCCTTCCTCCAGGGAGTCCTCGATGCCCTTCTCGGCCGCGATCGGGTTGCCCGGGATCCAGATCCCCGCGCCCGACAGCGCGGTCGTGCCACCGACCAGTTCGGCCTTCTCCAGCAGGGCGACGTCGGCACCCTCGAGCGCCGCGGCCAGCGCTGCGGTGAGGCCGGCGAGTCCCGACCCGAGAACGACCACGTCGTACGTGTCCTGAATCTGCACCCGTCCCCCGATCCGTTTGCCGCGGTCGCCCACCCCTGACGAGCCAATGCACGTTGTATATATAGAACAGACTTACTCTATTAGTGCACGACGGTTATGGTAATCAGCATCACACCGAGTCACAAGCATCGCGCGAACCGGAGGACCGGAATGCCCGAATCCGAAACGTACGACGTCATCGTCCTCGGCAGCGGCGCCGCCGGGCTGACAGCCGCGTTCACCGCGGCCCGCGAAGGTGCTCGCGTCGTCGTCCTCGAGAAGAACGATCGGGTCGGCGGGACGAGCGCCTGGTCGGGAGGTCACGTCTGGATCCCGAACAACCCGTACATGAAGGACATCGGCGTGCAGGACAGCGCCGACGAGGCGATGGCCTACCTGATGTCGCTCGGGCGCGGCATTCTCGACGAACGCCTCGCACAAGCCTTCGTCGACGCCGGACCGAAGATGGTGCGCTGCCTCGGCGAGGACGGCGGAATCCGCTTCTTCGCCGTCCCCGGACTGCCCGACTACCACCCGTCGAATCCCGGTGGCAAGCCCGAAGGTGGCCGAACGCTCGGGCAGGAACTGTTCCCCTTCGCGAAGCTGGGCGAGTGGCGGGACCGGGTCGAGGTGAGCCCCTACTACTCCACACATCTGCGGATGGACGAAACCGCGATCGGCTGCGCGGTTCCCAAACCGCCGTCCGACGAGGAACTCGCCCGCCGCGACGCGGAAGACCTGCGCGGCATGGGCGGAGGACTGGTCGGAGCACTCCTCGACGCCTGCCTCGGGGCGGGCGTCGAGGTCCGGGTGTCGACGCCCGCGCACGATCTCGTGGTCGAGAACGGCCGGGCGCGGGGCGTCGTCGTCGACACCGCCGAGGGTCGGCGGACGATCCATGCATCGCGCGCCGTCATCCTCGCCACCGGCGGATTCGAGTGGAACGAGGAGTATCGCGCCGCTTTCCTCCGCGGCCACGTGACGAAGCCCGCGTCGATCCCCACCAACACCGGCGACGGCCTGCGCATGGCCATGCGTGCCGGCGCCGCGCTCCAGAACATGCGTGAAGCCTGGTGGATTCCCATCACCGAACTGCCCGAGGGCATCAACGCGATGAACCTCGAGATGATCAACGGTGACCGCACGAGGCCACGCAGCATCATGGTGAACCGGACCGGCCGGCGCTTCACCAACGAGGCCGTGAGCTACAACGCCGTCGTGGGGGCCTTCCATCAGGAGGACGTCACCGCGTTCCGCTATGCCAACCTGCCCGCGTGGCTGATCTTCGACCACACCTATCTGACCACCTACGGATCGGCGGGCCGCCCCTACACGGGCACCACTCCTCCGTGGCTGGTGGAGGGCCCCACACTGCGCGATCTCGCGCTGGCACTCGGAATTCCGGGAGACGAGCTCGAGCGCACGGTCGAGCAGTGGAACAAGAATGTCGCCGCCGGGAAGGACCCGCAATTCGCGCGGGGTGAGAGCGCCCACGACCGGTGGTGGGGCGACCCGTACAAGAAGGGCAGCATCGAGGGCACGCTCGGTCCGATCACGGACGGGCCGTTCTACGCCATGGAGCTGACGAGCGGTGTCATCGGCACGAAGGGCGGGCCCAAGGTGAACGAGCATGCCCAGGTGATCGATCTGGACGGCAACGTCATCACCGGGTTGTACGCGGCCGGCAACGTCTCTTCCCCGACCGGCGCCTCCTACGGCGGTCCCGGTGGCACACTCGGTCCCGGCATGACGTTCGCCTGGATCGCCGGGCGGCACGCAGTCGGTGGGGAGAAGGAGTGAGTGTGTACACCTCGATAGTCGACGCGTGGCGCGCGCGGGTCGCCGCCGGTCCGAACCGCGCGGCGATCCGCTACTTCGACGGCACCATCGATGCCGCGACCCTCGACGCGCACTCCGACGCGCTGGCCGCCGAACTGCAGGCGCGGGGCGTGCGCCCCGACGACCGGATCGGGATCTACCTGCAGAACATCCCGTACTACCCGCTGACACTGCTGGCGGTGTGGAAGGCCGGAGCGATCGCGGTGCCGCTCAACCCGATGTATCGGGGCGAGGAACTGCGCCGGCTGATCGAGGACTCGGGCACGACCGGGATCGTCGTCACCCGCGGCACCGATGCCGCGACGCGCAGTGCCCTGTCCGGGACACACGTGCGATGGCTGATCTCGGCGTCCTCACGGGATTTCCAGACCCGCAACGACTCTCGCGTGTTCACCGAGCCCGATCCTGCGCCCTCTCCCGACGGCGATCTGGCCACCGTCCTGGTCGAACGACGCGGACAACGGCCGGATCCGGCCGAGCGGAACCTCGACGACATCGCCTTCATCACCTACACCTCGGGCACGACGGGTCCGCCCAAGGGCGCCCTCAACACCCATCGCAATTTCCTCTGCTCGGTCGCGGGTTACAGCGAGTGGGTCCGGCTGGCCCCCGGCGACGTGTCCTACGCGATCGCTCCGATGTTCCACATCACCGGGCTCTCGCTCAACGCCGGGATCGCGCTGCTGAACGACGCGACGTTGAGCATGGGCGGACGGTTCGAGGCGTCGGTGGTGCTCGACCTGTTCCGCGAGCACGGGGTCACCACGACCGTGGGGTCCATCACCGCTTTCAACGCGTTCTTCGGCGTCCCCGACGCCGGCGCCGACCATTTCGCGAGCGCCAAGTTCGTCTACTCCGGTGGCGCGCCGATCCCACCGGCGACGATCGAGGCCTTCCGCGATCGGTTCGGCGTCTACCTGCACAACATCTGGGGCATGACAGAGACGACCGGCGGAGGTATCGCGGTGCCACCGGGTGTCGCCGCTCCCGTCCACGGTCCCAGTGGAACGCTCTCGGTCGGAGTGCCCACGCGAGGTGTCGAGGTCTTCACGGTCGACGCGCAGGGACGGCGCCAGTCCCCGGGCGAGGAAGGCGAACTCGTCGTCACCGCACCGCAGGTGATCCCCGGCTACTGGCAGAACGAAGAGGCAACGGCGAGAACACTTCCGGGTGGGCACCTGCACACCGGCGACGTCGCCGTCATCGACGACGAGGGATGGGTCTATCTCGTCGACCGGATCAAGGATCAGATCAACACGTCCGGGTACAAGGTGTGGCCGCGCGAGGTCGAAGACGCGTTGTGCGAACATCCTTCGGTCCTCGAGGCGGCGGTCGTGGGTGCGCCCGACGACTACCGTGGCGAGGCGGTCGTCGCATACGTCGCACTTCGCGAGGGCGGTACCGCCGAGCCCGACGAACTGATCGCATTCGCCGGCGACCGCCTCGCCGCGTACAAGCGACCCCGCGAGGTCCACGTACTCGACGCGCTCCCCAAGACGATGACCGGCAAGATCCAGCGAAACGTCCTGCGCAACAGGTAGACCCGGGTCACCGCCTGCCCGGGCCCATCGAGCCCGGGCAGGATGGACTACCTCGCGCGGCTCTCCGGATCCACCGGCTCGATGCCTTCCTCGATCGCCTTGATCAACAGCGCCGTGAAGCGAGAGTAGAAGCGCGCCATGCGGATGAATCCGGTGCCGAACCAGAGTCCCGGCTGGGCCGAACGGCGCCAGGTGTTCGCGTACTCACCGTCGGCTGCACGACCGTAGGCTTTGTCGATCTTGGCGGCCGCCGAACCGAGGACCGGCCCGATATGACCCCAGAACTGGTGGTAACCGGTCGCGAAGACGATCAGGGCGACGTCGTGCATCTCCGACCCGTCGGTGAACACAACCGTTGTGCCGTCCTTGATCTCCTTCAGTTCGACGCCCTGCTTCAGGTGGATCCGCCCGTCGGCGATCAGCTGGGAGGCCCCGATGTCGATCTGATAGCTGTCCTTGCCCGACATGTGCGCACCGATGATGCCCGTGCCGTCCGGGCCCCAATTGAGCTTGAACCCACGGGCTTCGAGTGCATTCAGAAGTTCGCTGTCGGCTTCCTTGGCCAGCTGCACGAGTTCCTTGTTGAGCTCGTCCACCCGTTCGTTGGGGAGGGCGTAGGTCATCTGGTCCGCGAAGTCCGGCGACAGCGTCATGTCCTCGGTGAACAGTGTCGACCAGAACCTGTGGTAGGTCGGATAGGTCACGACGTAGGTCGACGTGCGCTGCACCATCGTGACGTCGGCGTCGTGTTCCCAGAGATCGTGGGCGATTTCGTGGCCGCTGACCCCGGACCCGACGACGAGGACCTTCTTGCCTGCGTAGCAGGCACCGTCCTGGAATTCGTCGGAGTGCACCGCGACACCGCGGTACTCCTGGAGTCCCGCGATCTCGGGGATCCGCGGCGCGCCGAACATGCCTCCCGCCACGATGAAGTGGCGCGGGTGCAGCTCGCGGATCGAGCCGTCGCCCATCTGCACGCGGATCGTCCACCGTTCCGTGGCCTCGTCGTAGTGGCCACCCAGGAACGTCGTGCTGGTCCACACGTTGAGGTCGAGCGTGGTCGCGTACGTCTCGAGCCAGTTCGCGAATTTGTCCTTCGGGGTGTGCGCCGGCCACGTCACGGGCAGCGGGAGATAGGGCAGGTGGTCGCCGTAGACAGTGCTGTGCAGCGCGAGCGACGCGTAACGCTTGCGCCAGGTGTCGCCGATGCGTGCCTCGCGGTCGATCACCAGCGTCGGAACGTCGAGCGCACCGAGGCGCGCCGCCAGCGCGAGGCCATTGTGGCCGGCGCCGAGCACGAGGACTGCGGGGTCGCAGTTTTCGAAGGACGATTCCTCGTTCCGGTCGTCGGCCCAGCGGGTGCGGCCCGGGACGACGCCGTAGACCTTGCCCTCGGGGCGGCGGTGACGAGTCCGCTCCGGAAACGCCGCAAGCGACACGACCTGGGTCTGCAGGGTGAAGGCGACGAATCGAGAGCCGTCACGCACGAGCCGGGCGAATCCGCGGTTGATCCGGTCGCTGGTCGTGAAGTCGAAGAATCCCATGATGTCGTCGCCGGAGACGAAGGGTTCCTGCTCGGCACTCACGGAGAATCCCGACGCGCTCCATTCCTTCGCCAGTTCGGTCAGCCGCGCAGCCGACTGCTCACGGCCGACAGCGTGGTGGAAGTCCCACGGGAAGGCCATGAAGTCGCGCCAGGTGGCATCGGGATGGAGGCATGCTTCGAGCTCGACCTCCGAGCCCGTGCCGAGCGCGGCAGCGAACTCCGTGAGCCAGGCGGCGAAGACTTCTCCCGCGTCTGCAACATCGATCTCACCGGCTGTGCTGTGCCGAGCGTCCGTCATCAGTTCCGGCTCCTTCACCGTCACACGACCCAGGATGTTGTAATTAACGAACGGTACGATTCTATATACACACATTCTGTCGGGAGGCTAGGTCGTCGTCAAGGCTCCGGCCGGGAGCCTTGTGGGGTACCACGCCGTCGGTTACCGTTTCTGTGTATTTTTCGAATCTCGGTGTTCATTATTTGATTCGGAGGTCGAGGTGGCGGACTGCGACTCCCACGACGTGGGGGCAGGACTGACCGTCCGCAGCTTCGCGCCGAGCCGGGCGGCAGCGTTTCCGGAGGACACCGCGCACCTGGCACTCGTCCTCCTCGACGGCACAGCCGATTTCGCGGACGTGTACCGGAAGCTCGCCGACGAAGGACTCGTGATCGTCGAGGTCCGCACCCGTCCCGGCAGCGCACTCGACGACTGCGATCGCGCCCTGCAGTGGGCTCGTTCGGTGGCCACCGACACCTTCGGTGCCGATCCGGGCCGCATCGGAGTACTCGGGGCCCCGGGGTCCGAACTCCTCGCCACCGAACTCGCGGAACGGGTGAGGGTCCGGAAGGAACCCCCCGTTCTCGCCCAGGCATTCACGCCCACCTCGGAGGCCGCCCGGACAGCGGCGAGCCTGCGCGCCTCGCTCGGGGCACTTCCCGCGGTCCGGGGTCCGATGGAACCGGCCATCGCGGTCCACCGCCGGGTCGAGCCGGCGACACTCGCCCGGCTCGACCTCCTGACCCGATGGGACACCACCGACATCGAGACCATCCGCGCCGGCTATTCCAAGGTCACCCCACCTCCGACCCCGGTGAGCGAGCACGTCGCACGCGTCGACGACGTCGTCCCGGGTACGGACGGACGGCCCGGTGTGCCCGTCCGGTGGTACCGGCCTCGCGCGGCCACGGGGCAACTCCCGGCGTTGATCTACTTCCACGGCGGCGCCTACATCATGGGCAGCCTCGCCGAGAACGACGACCGCCTCGATCGCATGGCTGCCGAACTCGGTTGCGCCGTCGTATCCGTCGACTATCGCCTGGCACCCGAGAATCCCTACCCGGCCGGACTCGACGATGCCGAAACCGTATGGCGCCACATCCACGACCACGCCGACGCCCTCGGCGTGGACCCGGACAGGCTGGTCGTCGGCGGCGCGAGCGCCGGCGCAGGGCTCGCCACCGCACTGTGCATCCGACTCGCCCAGGTCGGCCTGCCCCAACCCGCACTCCAGCTCCTGGTCTATCCCATGCTCGACGACCGTGAGCACGGATCCGTCCGGGCGCTCGAGGGCGGCGCCGGTCATTGGGGTCTGTGGCGGCTCGAGGCCGAGCGCCTCACGTGGCAGGCCTATCTCGGCGGGCTCGACGGCGCGACACCACCGGCAACGGCCGTACCCGGACGGGCGAGGCCCAGCGAATTGCGCGGCGTAGCACCCGCATTCATCGGTATCGGCGACGTGGACGCGCTGCTCGACTCCAACCTGCTCTACGCCGCACAGTTGTCCCGTGCCGGGGTCCCGGTCGAACTCCACGTCTACCCCGGGGTGATCCACGGCGGATTCGTCGCACAACCCCGCACGCCACAGACCCGGCGATTTCTCGACGACGTCCACGCCGCACTGCGCAGAACGTTCGACGCAACCGAAACAGACACAACCGAAAACTAGGGCCGCTTCCGGGCGGCCTTGCTGAGCCGGAACTCCGGAGGGAAGTTCTCGTCGTTGGCCTTGACCGATGTGGTCAGTCCCGCCTCCATCATCGCGGAATTGAGATGGAACTCGTGCTCGTCCGGACGGACCAGCCGCCCCATCGACTCGACCATGCCGGTGAGCAGACTTCCCATGTACTCCCCCTGATGCTGTTTCATCATCTGGAAGAACATCTTCTGGATGACCACCGTGTCCGTCGGACGGTTGCGCGCGCACGCCTGGGCGTACGTCTGCACCTCGGACTCGAGACGGTCGCGGGTCACGACCTTGTTGAGGAACCCGCACTCGTACATCTCGTCGGCGGTGAACGGCCGCCCGGTGAACACCATCTCCTGGAAGCGCCGGATCCCCATCGTCATCGCCCAGGTCCACATGCGCGGTCCCCAGCCCACATAGCGGAACGCGGCATGCCCGAACAGCGCGTCGTCGGAGGCGATCACGAGGTCGGCGTCGGCGGCCTGATAGAAGTGCCACCCGTAGCAGTACCCCTTGACCTCCACGATGCTGATCTTGCTGAACTCCTGCAGACTCCGGCAGCCGGAGCGGGCATTGGCGAACCACGGTCCGTAGTTACCCATGTTGCGGTACGAATCCTTCGGCGGATAAACGACATCGGGGTCGTCGATCTCGAACTCCTTGAGCCGCTCGGCGGAGTCCCCGTTCTCGACGCCTTCCATGAAGTCCGGCAAATCGACTCCACTTCCGAAATCGTCCCCCTCGCCCCGCACCACCAGCACCTTCACGTCGTCGTCGATGTTCGCTCGATGCAGGAGGTCGGCATACCGCAGGCGTGCCTCGACCGTCGGCGCATTCAGCCGGTCCGGTCGATTCAACGTGATCGTCGCGATCTTCGTTGCCGGGTCCTTCTCGTAGCGGACGATTTCCTCTGCCGACGGAGGTTCGCTCTTCGACATCCTCTTACTCCTCTTGTGGTCCGGTGATGCTGCTGTTCCGGTCGGCCGCGAGCCGGAAGCGCGACCGTCTCGAGCATCCTCACACCCGGCCGCGCAGACAGTTGGCCGATCCGCCGAAATCGTCAGGCGGAGAACGGCACCCGGCAGGTGCGGTGAGAGTTCCGGCCGTCAGCCTGCGGCCGCGTCCGAAACGTCGTCCACCAGGTACTTGTCCATGCCCAGAACGCTCAGCAGTTGCGCCGACAGCAGACCGGCGTCCTGGGCGATGCCCGCGGCAGCCACGAAACGGTCCGGGCGCAGGAACAGGACGGATTCGCTGTGGGCGTCGAACCACTTCTTCAGCTGCCCCGGGTCGCCGACCACGGTCACGTCGTCGCCGTACGAGGTCTGCCCGATCTGAGCTGCCGGCACAACGGCGACGAGTCGGGCGCCGATCGCGCGCCACGCCTCCACGCTGCGTTTGTCGAGGACCGCGGTGGGGTCGTTGTTCCAGCAGAGCACCGCGAACCAGCTCCCGAGCACCTCGTCGAGCAGGCATCGCCCGTTCTCGGTGACCACCTCGGGCTGGATGAACATCCGTCCTACCGGCGAGGTCTTGCCGGGGCGAGGGACGACGGCGCCGGTCTCGTACCGCGGCATCGGCTTGAACCGCATCTCCAGGATGTATCGCTTCAGCGTGGGGAGCGCGGACGCCGAGCGGAGCACCCTGTCGCGGAGCCAGGCGAGGCGCTCGTTCCGCACCGAGATCACCCGTCCGACCATGGTGGACAGGTCGATCATCGCTCGTGCGTGGCCCCGTCGCTCTTCGTCGTAGGTCCTCAGCAGATCGGATTCGGCCTGACCCGAACACACCGCCGCGAGCTTCCAGCCGAGGTTCACGGCGTCGCGCACGCCGCTGTTGTATCCCTGCCCCTGCCAGACCGGCATCAGATGCGCCGCGTCGCCCGCGAGGAAGATGCGTCCGCGACCGAACTCCCCCGCGATCCGCGAGTGGTGGGTGTAGATGCGGTACGCGATGATCTCGGCGTCCTCCGGGCGCGGGATGTGCCGGCCCAGGAGCTTCCGCACGAATCCGAGATCGTCGACCTCGGTGTCGGACTCGTCGTCCATCAGCATGAATTCGAAGCGCCGGATGCCGTGGGCGATCGAGATGGAGGCGTAGGGCCGCACCGGGTCGGCGCCGACGTAGCTGTTCGGCGAACCGAGGGGGTCGTGGGCGAGGTCCACGACGAGCCAGCGCGTCGACGACGTGACACCGTCGAACGACGTGCCGATGATCCGTCGGGTGCGGCTCCGGCCACCGTCGCAGCCGACCACGTATCGCGCGCGCACCCGGCGCGGACGATCGTCCTCGAGGAGTTCGACCACGACACCGTCGTCCACCTCCCGCATGGTCTGCATCGAGGTGGACCAGCACACCTCGACGGTGGCGAAGCGCCGAAGTCCGTCCAGGAGTTCTGCATCCACGAGCGGCTGGACGAATCCGTTGCGCCGCGGCCAGCCGAACTGCGCTTCACTCGGCGCCATCTCCGCGAGAAGCTCACCCCTGCCGTTGACGAACCTCAGGATTTGATTCGGGATCAGGTGTCGTTCAACATGTTTCGCCAGTCCGATGCTCTGGAACGCGCGCATGGACTCGTCGTCCAGACCGACGCCACGCGGGTAGTCGATGAGCACGTCCCGCGCTTCGACGACGAGAACCTGCAGCCCTCGCGCTCCCAGGATGTTCGCCAGGGTGAGCCCGACGGGCCCGGCCCCCACAACGAGGACGTCGACGGCGGCAGGCACCGCGGCGGATCGTTCTCGAGCGTCGGTCACGTCGCCCCCTGGATGAGTGTAGTAATTATCGAACGTGCCGCTTCTATATACACACAGACTATGGCGAACGCGAGGTAACCGTGTCAACAGGCGGAGCGGGAATGGTGTATATAATGAATTGCATGTTGCTTTATTCGCACATGCGCGGCTGTGTCTCGACCGGGTCCGGTCCGGCATGACGACTTCCGACGCACGCTCCCGGCCCCAGCCCCAGGTCGGAAGCCAGACGCTGGCTCGCGGACTCACCGCACTGCTCGCGGTGGTGGATTCACCCACCGGCATGACCGTTCAGCAGCTTGCCGCAGAGCTCGGAGTCCACCGTTCGATCGCGTACCGAATCCTGCAGACGCTACGCGACTTCGGATTCGTGACACCCGGCTCGGACGGCGTGTACCGCCCCGGCTCACGTCTGGCCTCGCTCTCGACAGCCTATCTGCCGGCGTTGCGCGAGATCGCCACCCCGGTGATGCGGCGTCTCGCCGACCATGCCGGATGCACCGTCCACCTGTTCGTCGCCGAGCGGGACGAAGCCGTCTCCATCGAGGTCGTCGAGCCGGTCACCGTCCCCCAGCACATCTCCTTCCGCGCCGGGATGCGCACGACGCTGGATCGCGGAGCGGCCGCCTACGCCCTCCTGTCGGCCGGCCCGGCGCTGCCCGACGAACCCGAGGCCGTCACCGAGGCGCGCCGACGCGGATACGCCACGAGCGCGGGCGAAATCGAATCCGGTGTCTACGCGGTCGCGGCGCCCATCGCGAACTCGCACCCCACCGCGTGCCTCACTCTCATGAGCCA
This sequence comes from Rhodococcus sp. NPDC003383, assembly GCF_053589115.1. Taxonomy (NCBI): domain Bacteria; kingdom Bacillati; phylum Actinomycetota; class Actinomycetes; order Mycobacteriales; family Nocardiaceae; genus Rhodococcus; species Rhodococcus sp. NPDC003383. Next base: position 124,590 of record NZ_JBSFRG010000009.1, read on the forward strand.
CCGCGAGGAGCAGCTGACCGCAGCCTCACCGGAAGTCGTACGGGCCGCAGAGGAAATCGCCCGAGCGATACTCGACGCCTGAGCGTCTGGCGTACGAGACTCACCGTCCCGCGTCGTCGCACAGGAACCCGATCACGGCCTTGTCGCAGGTCTCCCGCTGCTCCCACTGGGGCCAGTGCCCCGCGCCGTCGATGAAGAGGAACTGCCCGTCCGGCAGTTTGTCGGCCATGTCCATCCCGGCCGCAGCGGGTCCGGACGGGTCGTTGCTGGTCCAGATCACCAGCACCGGCACCGTCACCGCCGCCAGGTCGGCGTCGGTCACCATGTTGCGCCGGCGCACCTCGGGATCCTGCAGACACAGGACGTGGCGCATCGACTCCGCAAACCCCGGCTGCGAATAGATCGCCCGGCGACACCCGACAAGTTCGTCTGTGACACTGGCGGGATCGGCCATGAGCCACTCGAGACGCGCCCGGATGCGCTCGTGGGTCGGTTCGTCGGCGGCGGCCTGACTCAGGTCCCGGATCCGCGCCATCACCTCGGGGGCTGCCATGGTTCCCCCGGGTGTGTTGAGCACGATCCGGCGCAGCCGATCAGGATGCGCGACAGCGAATTTGATCGCTACCCAGCCGCCGAGCGACTCGCCGCACAGGTGCGCCCGCTCCAGACCGAGATCATCGAGCAACGCGGCGAGATGGTCGACGTAGGCGTCGAGTTCGAGGTCGCGATCGGCCGGAGTCGTGTAGCCCTGCCCCGGGAAGTCGTAGGCGACGACGGAGAAGTGCTCGGCGAGCGCCGGTATGTTGCGCGAGTAGGCCTCCAGGTGACCTCCCGTGCCGTGCATGAGCACCAGCGCAGGCCCGGATCCCGCCCGCAGCACACGGGTTCGCCATCCGTCGATCTCGCGGTACTCGATCGTATGAGCCACCGAGCCGAGGTCGTCCCACATCGTCATCGCGCACCAGCCTCCTTCTGCATTGCCGTGGTGACGGCGAACCCGGCGAACCATTCCTTGATCGGCCGGTAGTACCGGCTGGTCATCTCGTAGGAACCCTGCGTGGACAGGGCCGCGTAAGCCGCGATCCAGGTACGGATCTCGTGAGCGGAGCGGCCGGCCTCCCCGGTGAACCAGTCGTTCGGCTTCTCGTCGAACGCGGCGATGTCGCCCGACTCGAACGCATCGAGCACCAGGGCATCCCACTCCGGATTGAGGTCGTGGAAGTCCGCCGATCCCGCAGCGAACGCCCCGGCGGCGGCCACGGTACGAGACTCCCGCTCCCGCCGTTGCTCTGCAGTCGGGTTGCGCCCGTGCGTGATCCGCGCGGCGACCTCCGGAGTCGCACCCTCCAGCCGCGGAACAGGCGGATCGTGCGAGAGACCACCGGACCCGACGACGAGTACTCTCTTCCCGGATTCCCCCAGGACCCGCCCTGCCGCCTCCCCCAGCAGACGGGCTCGGCTCGCCGGGCCGAGCGGCTCGGCCACACAGTTGACGAACACCGGAACCACGGGCGGGATCTCGTCCACCGACCCGAACAGGAAGAGCAGGGGCTGGACGAAACCGTGGTCGACCTGCATCGCTTCGGACAACGCGACGTCGACACCCGAATCGAGAGCATGCCGCGCGATCGCATAGGCGGCGTCGCGGTCCACCGGGAGCGGCCCGCTCGGCAGGCCGTAGTCACCCACGGATGCCGCTGCTGCACCGACGCAGAACGACGGCATCAGGTCGTACAGGAATCCGTTGTAATGGTCGGGGGCGAAGACGAGCACGAGTTCGGGATCGAAGGCTTCCACGAAAGCCCTGGCTCCGGCTAGTTGTTCGCGCACTTCGCGCACGACGTCCGCCGCCGGATCGTGCAGGCCGATCAGCGGCGAGTGCGACGAGGCGCACAAGGCAAGCGGCATGGCAGCTCCGTCCGTCGACCGGCCTGTCCTTGCCGGTGATGCCCCGACCGTTGTTCTGTATATACACAAGCAACCTCGGTATATACACGCGTGACGGTAGCATGCGACACACAGACCCACAACGAGCCCGGAGGGCGAATCCGGTTCGATCCCAATCGAACCGGTGGGATCGTCAGTCCGACAGCGCTGCGAGGATCTCGTCGGTGTGCTGCCCGTGCCGAGGTGCCGGCCGCGCCTCGGTGTACCGACCGTTCCAGCGCAGTGGCGATCGTGCGGTCAGGACGGGCCCGATCCCGGGCTGGTCGACGTACTGCACCACCGCGTCCGGGCGGGCCGCGAGATCGGCGGCGACCTCGTCCATCGTCCGGTACGGCGCCCACAGCACTCGGGTGCCCGCAAGGTCCGCTTCGACCTGCGCGAGGGTGCGCGACGAGAACCACGGGGCGAGGATCGCGGTGATCGCATCCCGCGCCTCGAACCGATCACCTTCCGCGGTCAGATCGAGGCCGCGTTGCTTCTCGAGCGCCGCGAACACATCCGCGGTTCCGGTGACCTCGACCAGCGCCCGCCACTGCCCCGGCGTCAGGCCGACGATCATCACCGAACGACCGTCGCTCGTCGGGAAGTCGGAGCCGTAGCTGCCGAACAACGCGTTCCCGATCCGGTCGCGACCGGACCCACGCGCCTCGGCCTCGGCGAGCCAGCCCATGCTCGCGACCGCGGAGACCGCGACGTCGTCGAGGGCGAGTTCCAGGTAGCTGCCCTCACCGGTCCGGTCACGCCGGTGCAGTGCCGTGACGATGCCGAGCGCGGCGTGGACACCGGTGATCAGGTCCCACGCGGGCAACACGTGGTTCACCGGCGCGGTGTGCTCGGCCGGTCCGGTCATCGACGGCAGTCCGACGGCTGCGTTGACGGTGTAATCGACGGCCGGGCTTCCGTCCGCGTTGCCGGCGATGTGCAGGTGGATCAGGTCGGGCCGGCGAGCGGCCAGCGCCGCGTGCGCGAGCCAAGGGGCATGCGCGGCGTTCTCGAGGACGATGCCCGCCCGGACGATCAGATCGACGACCACCGCGCGGCCCTCGTCGCTGCGCAGATCCACCGCCAGGGACCGTTTCGCCTGGTTGAGCCCGGTCCAGTAGAGGCTCTCGCCGTCGTCGGTGAGCGGCCAGCGCCCACCGTCGACGGCCCCGCCGACCGGGTCGACGCGGATGACGTCGGCACCGAGTTCGGCGAGCATGCGTCCCGCGGTGGGACCGGCGACGAAACTCGACAGGTCGACGACCTGGACGCCGTCGAGGGGGCGCGCGGTCACGACACCCGCTCGAAGATCGCGGTCAGACCCTGGCCACCGCCGATGCACATCGTCTCGAGGCCGTAGCGGGCACCACGGCGGTCGAGTTCACGCAGCAGGGTCGCGAGGATGCGCACACCGGTCGCGCCGACCGGATGCCCCAGCGAGATACCGGAGCCGTTGACGTTGGTGCGATCGAAATCCGCTGCGGTGAAATTCCATTCGCGGGTCACCGCGAGTGCCTGCGCGGCGAACGCCTCGTTGAGTTCGATCAGGTCGATGTCGGCGAGGGACAGACCGGCACGCTTCAGCGCCTTCTCGGTGGACGGCACCGGACCGATACCCATCTCGGACGGGGCGACGCCCGCGGCAGCCCAGGTCACGAGCCGGCCCAGCGGCCGCAACCCGAGACGCTCTGCGGTGGCACGGCCGGTGACGACACAGGCTGCGGCACCGTCGTTCTGGCCACTCGCGTTGCCCGCGGTGACGGTCGCGTCGGGATCCTGCCTGCCCATGATCGGGCGCAGTTTCGCGAGGGTCTCGACGGTGGTGTCGGCGCGCGGGTGTTCGTCGCGATCGATCACCTTCGACTCGCCCTTGCGTTGCGGCACGGTGACCGGCACGATCTCCTCCGCGAACTTGCCGGAGTCGATGGCCGCGACCGCGCGGCGGTGCGATTCGACGGCGAGTTCGTCCTGTTCGAGGCGGGAGATGCCGTACTTGCGCCGCAGGTTCTCCGCGGTCTCGAGCATGCCGCCCGGGACCGGATGGTTGCGTCCGCCGGCTGTGACGCGCCCGCGGGCGAGCCGGTCGTGCAGGGCCGCGGGGGCACCCTTGGCGCCCCAGCGCATCGATTCGGTGTAGTACTCGGCGCGGCTCATGGATTCGACGCCACCGGCGATCACGATGTCGGCGACACCGGTCTGGACGCGCATCGCCGCGTCGAGCACCGCCTGCAGGCCCGAGCCGCAACGACGGTCGAGCTGCAGCCCGGGGACGGTGACGGGCAGGCCGGCGTCGAGCGCGGCGACCCGGCCCATCGCCGGAGCCTCCCCGTTGGGGTAGCACTGGCCGAAGATCACGTCGTCGATCTGCTCGGGGTCGATGCCGGTGCGGGACACCAACTCCGACACGACGCGGGCGGCGAGATCGGTGGCGGGCACGTCGACGAACATGCCGCCGTATCGGCCGACGGGGGTGCGCAGCGGTTCGCAGATCACCACATCGGTGGCGCTGGCGGTGGAATCAGTCACGGCGGTAGTCCCTTTCGCGATCGGTCCAGTTCTGCGCCCACTCGCGCAGCTCGACGGCCCTGATCTTCGTTCCGTTTCCGCCCACGGTGGTGGGCAGGTGATCGACGATGTGCACTGCCGACGGCACCTTGAACGCAGCGAGTTCCTCACGGCACCAGCGCTTCAGAACGTCGGCATCGGTGTCGGCGGACGCGTCGTCGGTGGGGACGACGAACGCGACGGCCTGTGTGTAGCCGCCGTCGCCGGTGATCCCGACGACCTTGACGATCCCCACGTCGGGGTGCTGCGCGAGGCGGTGCTCGATCTCCGCGGGATCGACGAGGAATCCACGCAGCCGCAGCACATCTCCCATGCGGCACACGAATCGATAAGCGCCGTCACCGGTCGCGACCGCAAGGTCGCCGCTCCGGAACCAGCCGTCGGCCGTGAACGCGCGCTGCGCTGCCTCCGGGTTGCCGAGATAGGCGTCGACGACGTTGGGGCCGCGCAACTGCAGCTCGCCCTGCTCGCCGTCGGGAAGGACGCGGTCGTCCACCGGATCGACGATCCGCGCTTCGATCCACGGTGCCACGGGCCGTCCGCCGCCGTTCCAGCGCACCGACTCCGGATCCTCGGCAGACCACAGCAGTGTGAGCGCGAAGACCTCGGACGAACCGAAGACACCGGAGGTGAGGGCACCGAATTCGTCGCGGGCCCAGCGGGCGACGTCGTGGGATCGACCCAGGAAGTCGGCGATACCGAGCCACTTCAGAGCCGACAGGTCGGAACGTTGCTCCGTGTGCCAGGTGTCGTACAGCCGTCCGAACAGGTCGTCGCCGCCCACCACGTGGGTGACCTTCAACTCCTGCATGCGGCGGAGCACCGCGGCGGCGTCGAACACCGGCTCCATGAGCAGGCTTCCACCACCGGCGAGCGTCGCCATGGCGGTGCTGAATCCGAACACTCCGGACACCGGCAGCACGCACAACGTCACATCGCCGGGGACCACTCCCATGATCGCGGCGTCGGCGCGACCGTGCCGCACCACCGCCGAATCCCGGTGCGCGGCAAGCTTGGGCGTGCCGGTGGACCCGGAGGTCGTGAACGCCGCCGCAAGCAGGTCCGACGGATCGGCGACCGCACCGGCGGCGGTGACCGTCGCGGTGACCGGGGTACGGGGTACACGGGTGCCGCGGATGTCGCCGCTGCCGACGAGCCATGCTCCGCCGCCGAGGTCGAATCCCGCCGGGTCGACGGGTGTGGCCGGTGCGGACGGACCGGTGACTACCGCGACGGCCGGGGTGGCGACCTCCGAAGCCGATTCAGCTGCGGCACTCAGTGTTCCGAACAGATCGAGACCGTGGAAGGACGCGGCCACGGCGACCACCGCCGGGCGGGCGGCGACGAGGATGTGCGCGACCTCGCCGGTGTTGTAGCGGGTGTTGACGCCGATGACGTGGGCGCCGAGCGACGACGCGGCAAACTGCCACACCAGCGCGTCGGACCAGTTCGGCAGCATCGCGGCGATGCACTGGCCGGATTCGATTCCGGCATCCGCGAGTTCGGTGCGCAGGGCATCGACCTGTTCACCGAAACGGGCGCGGGTGCAGGTGCGGATCTCGTCACCGACGACGTCGAAGGCGAGCGGCGCGTCCGGGTCGGTGGCGATCAACTCCGCGAGGAGTCCGGTCAGCGAGGTGGTGTCGGTGGTGGTCACAACGCGACCTCCTCGGAAATCCTTACTGGGGAAACAGTTTCGCCGAGTTCACGGAACCAGGTGTCGACGAGGGCAGCGAAGTCGTCGACTTCCTCCATCGGGTAGTGACCGATCCCGGCCAGCCCGGTGTACCGCGCGAGGCCGGGATGCGCCTCGTTGATGCGGACGGCCACCTGCTCGACCTCGGCGGCGCGGATCCACGGATCGTCGAGGCCGGCGACGAGATGGATGGGTGCGTCGATGAGGTGCAGACGGTCTCGGACGTCGTGGCTGCCCCAGCCGATCAGGTCGGACGAGGAGATCTCGGGGTCCTCGCGCTTGTGCATCGTCGCGATCACGCGTGCCTTGTCGTCGGGCACCGAGGTGCCCACCGACGCCAGGGTTCCGAGATAGGTGCGTTCGGCGCGGGCCGGGCCGGCGACGTCCTCGAGTTCCCGCCGTAGTCCGGCAACGTTGACGCGCCCCGGACCGGCCTCGGCCTCCATCGCGACGGCGCCGGCCAGCGGACGTTCCGGGCGGACGGACAGTTCGAGGGTGAGCTTGCCGCCGATGGAACAGCCGACCACATACGGGCGCTCGATCTCGAGTTCGTCGAGGACGGCGCAGAGCCAGTCGCCGTACGCGGTCAGCGACGTGACCGGTCCGCCCGGGGCCGGATCGGAGCGTCCGTGGCCCGGCAGATCGGGCACGATGACGCGGTATCCGCGGGCGGCGAGGTCGCGGGCGACGTGACGGTACTGCACGCCGCTCTGTCCCGCGGTATGGATGCAGAGCACGGTCGGCAACGTATCCGGCGCGGGATGCGCATCGGGAGTGACGATCTCGACGAACCCGAGGGCACCGGCGATCTCGAGGTAGCGCGCTTCGATCACGGCCGGACCTCCTGGACGAGTGCGCGCGCGTGCGCGATGACGATGTTGAGCGGTTTGGTGAGTCGCAGGTACTCGTATCCGTCTCCGCTGGAGGAGAATTCGCCGCCGATGGCACGGCGCATGAAGTCGTCGCGTTCGGCGAGCACCACCTCGACCCAAAGATGCGCCGGCGCAACGAAGGTGAAGGTCGCGCCGTGCGGGGTGCGCCGCGTGACGTCGACGATGCGGCCCTTGTAGATCCGCAGGTGCAGTTCCCGGTCGTCGCAGCGCAGGCCGATCGTGCCGTCCCAGCTCGACAACGACGACGCGAACTCCGCGTCCTCGTCGAGACGTGCGCGCAGCAGCTCACCCCACGCCGCGGTGCAGAAGTCCAGCTCCGGACGCGCCGGGGCGGCGGTCGGATCGTCGAGCCGCCAGGTTTCGGTTCCGCACTCCCGCACGGTCCCGGTGTCGTCGACGAGCCGGACGTACCGGTCGACGATGCCGTCGGCGATGCGCGTGACCAGCACGTCCGCGTGAACGGCGTCGTCGTGGGTGACCGGACGGCTCGTGGACCAGGTGATGCCGGTCCGGGTTGCGCCGGGGATGGGCGGTGTCAGCAGTTCGGCGGCGATCGCGCCCGCGAGCGCACTGCCGCCGGGCAGGGCGATGCCGGCTTCGGCGAGCAGCGGGGCGAGTTCCCGTGCTGCTCCGGCGATTCGGTCGCCGACGGTGACGAGATCGGATGTTGTGAGGGTCATCAGTCTTCGACCCTTCCGAGCAGTTCGTCGGAGATGATGCGCATCTGGATCTCGCTGGTGCCCTCGAAGATCTTCGTCAGGCGCGCATCCCGCCAGTGCCGTTCGACCTGGAAATCGGTGGTGTAGCCGGCGCCGCCGTGGATCTGCACGGCCTCACTGGTGACCTGCTCGGCCATCTCGGTGGCGACGAGTTTGCACATCGACGCCTCGAGCGAGCAGCGCCGCCCGGTGTCGATGTCGGTGGCGACCGAGTACATGAGCTGGCGGGCCGCTTCGATGTCGGCCGCCATCTTCGCGATCTTGAACCGGAGGTGCTGGAAATCGCCGATGGGGCGGCCGAACTGGCGGCGGGTGTGGACGTACGCGATGGAGTCCTCGAGCGCGGCCCGCGCCAGGCCGATCGCCCGCGCCGCGGTGTGCGCGCGGCCGACCTCGAGTCCCGACACGGCGAGGTAGAAGCCCTTGCCCTCCTCGCCGAGCATCGCCGACGCCGGGATGCGGAAGTTGTCGAACGACAGCTCCCACGTGTTCCACCCGAAGTAGCCGATCTTGCGGACCTTCGTACCGGAGATCCCTTCCGGGAATACGCCGCGTTCCTTCTCGACGAGGAACGCGCTGATGCCGCGGTGCGGCTTGGCGGGGTCCTTGTTCGGGTCGGTGCGGGCGAACAGAACCAGGTAGTCGGCTTCGTCGGCGTAGGTGCACCACATCTTGGTGCCGTTGACGACCCACTCGTCGCCGTCGCGGGTGGCGCGGCACGAGATGTTGGCGACGTCGGATCCGGCTTCGGCCTCCGAGAGCGCGTAGGCGCCGAGGTATTCGCCGCGGGCGACCTTCGGCAGCAGTGCCGCCTCCTGCTCCGGGGTGAAGCCGCCGCCCATGCCGTTGCCGCGGGCGAGCAGGCCCGACACGCTCATCCAGGCACGGGACAACTCTTCGGCGACGAGGCAGTACTCGAAGACGCCGAGCCCGAGGCCCCCGTGCTCCTCCGGGATCATGATGCCGAAGAAACCGATGTCGGCCATTTCCTTCTTCAGCGAATCCGGGATCGTGCCCTGGACGGGGTCGAGTTCGTTGGCGATGGGCAGCACCTTCGTCATCGCGAAGTCCCGCGCGAGGTCGCGGATGGCGAGGCGTTCCTCGGTGAGGTAGCGCGGGGTATCGGTGCGTGGCTGGGACGGCCGGTGGGTCATGGACACTCCCTCGATGGGCCGGGCAGGCGGGCAAGCAAGGCATTAACGCTTGTTCACCCAGTACAGCATGACCTCCGTCACCCCGTCAACGGCTGAACGCTACGAAGGCCGGTATCCGACGAGGTTGAGGGCGTAGACGCCGTAGTCGTCGGCGACCTGCTGGGCCGTGAGCGGACCCTCGGGCCGGAACCAGAGTGGGATGCCGGCGCACATCGTCAGCACCGCCGTGACGGCCTGGTGAACATGCGGAACCGAGAAAACACCCTGGTCGACGCCGTCTCGAGCAATGTCGACGAACAGCTGTTCCTGCGCGTCGCGGGAGCCGACGACACGCTTGCGGTCCACTTCGCCGAGGTAGCGCAGTTCGGAGTTGGCCACCAGGCAGGCGCGGGGATTGCGGGCGGTGTACAGGGCGTGCGCCACGACCGCGGCGCGCCAGCGATCGACCGGATGCGGGCCGGCCTTGCGCAGGGCATTGCGGGTGACGGTGAACTGTTCGTCACTGGCCCGTCGCAGGATCTCGACGAGCAGTTCGGACTTGTTCTCGAAGTGGTTGTAGACGTTCGCAGCGCTGCAACCTGCACTGTTGGCGATATTGCGCATCGTCGCACCGTGGAATCCGGACGCATAGAACTCGTCGAGCGCCGTCTCCAGAATGCGTTCGCGCACCCCCACCTGCACACCAACCGACCGAGTGTTCATGTATCGGAGCGTAGAGGTCGAACAAACGACCAGCAAGAACCCCGACTTGACCACCCGATAACCCCTGGAATATGGTCCACATCACATGAACGTGCGTTAATCACCGTCGATTATCGATCTCGGAGGATCACGCTGTGACCGCCATGGAGTTCACCGGCGAGGCCACTCTCGCCGACCGCATCGCCCGCCTCGAGGACCTCGAGGCAATCCGCTTGCTCGACGCCCGCTACTGCCGCCACCTCGACGACGGGGACTGGGACGCGCTGATGGACCTGTTCACCGACGACGGTGAATTCGACGGCCTGTCCCACCCGCGCGGGAAGGCCGAGATGCGCGAGTTCTTCGCCGGCCTCGCCGACGGCGGCCTGACCGCCTTCTGGCACTTCATCACCAACCTGGAGATCGACCTCGACGGCGACCGCGCGACCGTCCGCTCGTTCCTGTGGCAGCCGTGCGTCACCGACGGGGTCGCGAGCGTCGCCGCCGGCCGGTACACGGACGAGGTCGTCAAGATCGACGGCCGCTGGCTGTACAAGGTCAAGCAGGTGCGCTTCCACTTCTTCGGACCACTCGAATCCGGATGGGACGAAAACCTTTTCGCACTCGACTCCGCGCGCAGGGCGGCGGTGCGTCCCTCCCCCTCTTTTTCCGAGCGAGCGGTACATTCAGTCGATTGAAGGAGACGAGGGATACATTCGCTCGGAAAAAGGAGGGCGGGGAGGGACGGCTAGTCGAAGGTCATGCCGGCGTCGGCGCCGCGCTGCATGGTGCTGTTCGCGCCGTCGAGCGATTCGCGGATGATGTCCGCGTGGCCGCTGTGGTGTGCGGTCTCACGAATGATGTGCAGCAACACCTTTCGCGCACTCCACCACTCCCGCTCCGGCGCCCAGGGCGCGGTGGGCAGCGGCACCTGCAAGTCGAGATCGTCGAGTGCCAGGACGAACCGTTCGGTCTCCCGCGCGACCTCGGCGTACGCCTCGAGCAGGCCGGCGAGGGTCTCGTCGTCGTTCATGTAGTACTGCACCATCGCCGATTCCATGTCGAACGTGGTGGTGTCGTCGAGGTTGCGGATCGTCTCGATCCAGGTCTTCTCCGTCGCCGTGACGTGCTTGATCAAACCACCGACCGTGAGATCACTGACGGTGCTGCGCGTGCGGGCCTGTTCGTCGGTCAGGTTGCGGGCGGTGATCAGCAGCATCTCGCGCTGCTCCGCGAGGATGTCGAGGATGTCCGCGCGTTCTCCGGTTCGGGAATTGTCGGTCATGTCCACTGCCCTTCCGTCGTGGTGATGATGTAATCCACGGTAAGAGCGATTGCGGACAACTTCGGTCACCAATTGGCGGGCGATGAGAAACCACGTCCGCGCGGGTCTGTTCGTGCATGACCATCACACACACCGTTCCCGTGTCCGGCGGCCGGCTGCACTGCGAGGTTCGCGGCGCCGGCCCCCTGCTGATCCTGACCGGCGCCCCGATGGGCGCCGCGGCCCTGGCCCCGTTCGCCGAGGTCCTCGCGGACGACCACACCGTCGTCACCCACGACCCGCGCGGTATCGGGCGCAGTGTCCTCGACGACCCGCACTCCGATTCGACCCCCGACCTGCGCGCCGCCGACCTCGTCGCCGTCCTCGACGCCCTCGATGCGGAGGCCGCCGACGTCTTCGGCACCAGCGGAGGCGCGGTCACCGGTCTCGCCCTCGTGACACTGCACCCGAAGCGGGTACGCACACTGGTCGCTCACGAACCGCCGCTGCTCGAGCTGCTGCACGACGCCGCCGAGCGACGCGCCGCGGTGGATGCGATGGTCGACACCTTCCACCGTGACGGCCTCGGTGCGGCGTGGGCCGCGTTCATGGCCTTCGCCGGATTCGACTCCGGCGCTGCCGGACCCGACGAACAACCCTCCGGTCCCCCGCCGGGAGAGTCACCGGACCAGGACCTCGCCGACGGCGCCCGCTTCTTCGCCCACGAGATCCGGGGAACCACCCGCTATCTGCCCGACCTCGCCGCGTTGACGGCGACGCCCGCACGACTCGTGGTCGGCATCGGCACCGAGTCGCGGGGGCTCGTGACGTACGCGACGTCGATCGCCCTGGCCGAGGCACTTTCCTTGACACCGAAGGAGTTTCCCGGAGGTCACGCCGGATTCGTCGAGCAGCCCGAGAAGTTCGCCGCCGTGCTGCGCGATGCACTCACCCGGCCGTGAGACGTGCGGTCAGGCCGCGAATCCGACCGCACCGATCACCGGGATGATCGTCATGAACACGATCGCGACGGCGAACAGCGTGATCGTCACCTTCTTGTCCCACTTGCTCCGGGTTCCGGTCGCGGCAAGCATGAAGAACACGAATCCGATGCAGATGGAGACGATGCCGATCATCACGGGTGTTTCGAGCATGCCCCCATCATCGCGTATGCCGAAGTCACGGTCGCCGTGCACCTGCGCCGGGTGAAGCACGTCACCGGTTGAGCTGCGCGATCCGCCCGCTCAGCACCGTCGCGAACCCGGTCCACGCCGCATAGGGTGCCAGTGCCGCACCCGCGATGGGCACGGCGTCGGCGGTGCGTCGTACGAGGTCGGCACTGCTGGCGGCGAGCAGTGCCGCGACCACCGTCGCCGGGATGAGCCGTCCGCCCTTGAAGAACACCCACGACCACGAGCCGTTGAGCACGAGATTCGCGGCGAGCGCGGCGACGTACGCGCGTCGCGCATCGAGTTCGCGACGCCGGGTCAGTTCGTCGATCGCCGCTGCGGACGTGACCGCGATGTCGGCGTACAACGCGGTCCAGACTATGGGGAAAGCCGAGGCCGGCGGCTGGAACGACGGCTTACGGAGGCGGCGGTACCAGCGGGAATACGATCCCCGGGACGCGACGGACCCGACGAAAGCGGTGATCGCCGTCGCCGCTGTGGTTCCCAGTACCGTTGCTGGTCTCATGCCCCACACCCACCTCTCCTCGACACAGTTGCCCCGTGCGTCTCCGACACAGTTGCCCCGTGCGTCTCCGACACAGTTGCCCCGTGCGACTTACCCGTACACCCTCCGGCCGAAACCCACGCACTTCGGGCGGTAGCGTGGATGGTCCATACAGATCAGGGGGACGGATATGGAACACGGTGGTCTGACGCAGATCGGAGACGCGGTGTGGGCGTTCGTGCGCCCGGGCGGCGGATGGGGCGAAGCGAACACCGGGCTCGTCGTCTCCCCCGGCGCGGCATCCCTGGTCGTGGACACCGTCTGGGATGTGGCGTGGGCCCAGCGCATTTCCGACGTACAGCAACCGCTCGTCATCGACGCTCCCGTCACGGAAGCGGTCAACACCCATTCCGACGGAGATCACTGGTGGGGCAACGACACCCTGCCCCCGACGGCGCGGATCACCACCAGTGCGGCGGCGTTGGACGCGATGCACGAGGACCTGCCGCCCGCCGGCTTGAGGGCGCTGGCGACCGCGGGCGAGTTGATCGGCCGCATGCCGGGGCCGGTGAGTGCGGCTGTGGCCTACTCGGCACGGGTGCGAGCGGGGGCCCGATTCCCCCGTCGCACACCACGTTTGCCGGACCGCACCTTCGACACGACCCTCCGGCTGACGGTCGGCGATCGCACGGTGGACCTCGAGCGCCTGGGCCCGTGCCACACCGCGGGCGACGTCGTCGTGCACGTGCCCGACGCGGGCGTGGTGTTCACCGGCGACCTGTTGTGGGTCGGATCCACCCCGATCCTGTGGAACGGTCCGCTCGACAACTGGTTCGCTGCCCTCGACCGCCTCATCGGGTGGGACGCCGCGGTGTACGTTCCCGGTCACGGGTCGACCGGGACCGTCGACGACCTGCGCGCACTCCGCGACTACTGGTTGTGGCTGCGCGACGTCGGCCGCGTCCACTACGAGCGCGGGACCTCCGTGCGGCAGGCGGCGCGAGAAATAGTGCGCAGCAACGAATTCGGGCGATGGAGTTCGTGGCATGCGCCTGAACGGCTGGCGTTGAGCCTGAGCACACTGTTCGACCAGTGGAGCGGCAACCCGCCGGGCGCTCCCACCATCACGCGCCGCGCCCGCGCTTTCGCCGACGCGGAAACACTTCTGCGCGAGGGACTGTTCCGAACTCCCTGACTCCGAAGCGTTCCCGCGACCGACGGCCTTCCCGCGACGACGCCGTCACCCGGTCAGGTGAGGAACCTGCGGAACAGGGGGCGCTCCGCCGCCGCGATCAGCATCCGCTCGTAGCCGTACAGGAGGTTCGCCCGGATCCGCCGCGCCGGGACGTCGTAGGCACCGATGTAGTCGACGATGGTCTTGTCGAAACTCAACTTGAACTGACCGACGCCGTGCAGCGGATGCGCCGGATCGTCCGCCTCCCACGACGGCGGGGTCCCGCACATGTCGTACCGCACGGCCCCGTGTTCCCGCGCCCACCGCATCAGTTCCCACTGCACCGCATGGCCGACCCCGTGCGCGCCGAGACCGTTCTCCTCGGACCGCCCCGGCTCCTTCCGCACCGATGCCCCGGTCAGGTACAGCGCGTTGTCACCCACGAGCATCGCGTAGGCGCCGGCCACGACCTTCCCGTCGAGACGCGCGAGGAACAACTGGCCGTTGCCGCTGGCCTGCAGCCGCTGGTAGAGGCTGCGGACATGCTCGAAGGTCCGGATCGGGAACCGTCCGTCGGCCGTCGCGGTCAGCAGGTCGTAGAGGATGCGGCCGTTCTCGTCGGTCGCCTCGACCCGTTCGACGACGACACCGACCCGGGCCGCCTTGCGGATCCAGCGGCGTGCCCGCTGCCCGAACCGGGCCAGCACGTCGTCCTCCGATCCGGTGATGTCCACGACGATCGTGTGCGACGGCGCCCACCCGGGCACGCGCCGATACCCCGCCGCGAGCAGACGCTCCCGCTCGGCAGCATCGTCGCGGATCAGCGGTTCGATCCGCACGGTGAACACACCCTGCTCGGCCGCGAACTCCGCCAGCGCATCGGACACCCGCATGAGGGTGCTGACGTCGAGTACGCCCGGACCCGCCGGCAGATGCCACAACCGCCCCAACAGCGGGATGCGCCGCTCGAGCACGGTGCAGGCGATGTCGTCGACCATCAGATAGACCGGAGTGAAGCCCAGGACACGTTCGTGTTCGGAGTACTCCCGGCCACGCCAGACCGAACCCCCGTCGGGATTCGCGGCGACGAGTTCGTCCCACCTGGCCAGCTCGTGCGCCTCCGCCAGGCGCACTTCCGCTTTCCGCACTACGCCGAGGTCGTCGGCAACTGCATCCACAACCATCTGTCCCTCATCTCACTGCGATGCGCTCCGCCCCGCACGGCGGCAGCGCACCCCGATCCGGTTCGCGGGTTCGTAAGTGCCGCAGCCCTTCGGAGAACGCACACCACCACGCGTGACCCGGCTTTTCGGTGTCGCCGGCCGGACGGGCAACGAGTTGTACTCAGCAGCACTGTCGAGGCTCGTCCCGCCTCCGTTATCCGCGGGACAGGGTGAAACGAAGGGTGATACTCGTTGAAATAGCAACAATCATCTGTTCGTACGACACGCCGCAACGCCGCCCGCCCAGAAACGAGTGAAGGGCACGTTTCGACCGGTTGGACCGGTCGAACGTGCCCTTCACCGTGAGGTGCGGCAGCCCGGGTCAGGAAGTGACGAGGGCCTCCCGCGCCTTCAACTTGCGGTTGCGGTAGACGCTGGACGCGAAGGCCGCGCCGATCAGCGCGATACCGACGAGGCCGGTGACGATCTCGGGGACGTGCGTGCCGATCGAGTACAGCAGGATCAGCGCGAGCGCACCGATCGCCCAGTGGGCGCCGTGCTCGAGGTACACGTACTCCGACAGCGTGCCCTTGCGGACCAGGAAGATCGTGATCGAGCGGACGAACATCGCGCCGATGAAGCCGAGGCCCAGGGCGATGATGATCGGGTCGGACGTGATCGCGAACGCGCCGATGACGCCGTCGAACGAGAACGACGCGTCGAGAACCTCGAGGTAGAGGAACAGGAAGAAGCCGGCCTTACCGGTGGCCTTGGCCAGGGCGGACGGCCCGCCCGCGGACTCCTCGTCCTCCTCGGGGATGTGGAACATCTCACCGAGTCCGTTGACCGCGATGTAGGTGATCATGCCCAGCACGCCGGCGATCATCACCGTCGAGACCTTGTCGTCGGGCGCGATGACCGTCGCCGTGATCAGCAGCAGCGCCGACGCGACGACGACCTCGAGCTGGTCGAGCTTGCCGGCCTTCGCGAGGGGGCGCTCGATCCACTGCAGCCACTTGATTTCGCGTTCCTCGAAGATGAAGTGCAGGAACAACATCAACAGGAACATGCCACCGAACGCAGCGATCTGCGGATGTGCGTCGGTGATGAGCGTTTCGTAGCTGGGGCTGCCGTCGGGGAAGTACGCGGCGCCGTCGGCCGGCGGATTCAGGGCGAGTCTCAGCGCCTCGACGGGCCCGAGGCCCGACGCGGCCCACACGATGACCAGCGGGAACACCAGGCGCATGCCGAAGACGGCGATGAGGATGCCGACGGTGAGGAAGATCTTCTGCCAGAAATCGCTCATCCGCTGCAACACGGTCGCGTTGATGACCGCGTTGTCGAACGACAGCGAGACCTCGAGGACGCCGAGGATGGCGGCGAGGAACAGAGCTTGGGGGCCGCCGTACAGGAAGGCGACGACGAGGGAGACAACGGTGACGGCGAACGACGCCCCGAATATTCGCAGTATCACGACTGCGGCCTTTCTTGATCAGTAGTCAGGTCGATGCAGCGAGGTACTGCAAAAGCCAGGAAGACGAGTCCGGTCCCGGCTACGGACGGCCGGGACCGGATCGAGTTCATCGAACGAGCTAGACGTTGACGCCGTAGTCGCGGGCGATCCCCGCCAGGCCGGACGCGTATCCCTGACCGATCGCGCGGAACTTCCACTCGGCGCCGTGCCGGTAGAGCTCACCGAACACCATGGCGGTCTCGGTGGAGGCATCCTCGGTGAGGTCGTAGCGGGCCAGTTCGGTGCCGTTCGCGCGGTTGACGACGCGGATGTAGGCGTTGCGGACCTGACCGAACGACTGGCTGCGGGCCTCGGCGTCGTAGATCGACACCGGGAAGAAGATGCTGTCGATGTTGGCCGGGACCGCCGCGAGGTCGACGTTGATGACCTCGTCGTCGCCCTCACCCTCACCGGTGCGGTTGTCACCGACGTGCTCGATCGAGCCGTCGGGCGACTTCAGGTTGTTGAAGAACACGAAGTGCTGGTCGGACACGACCTTCTTGTCGGCACCGGTTGCGATCGCGCTGGCGTCGAGGTCGAAGTCGGTGCCTGTCGTCGTGCGGACATCCCAGCCGAGGCCGACGGCCACAGCGGTCAGGTTCGGCGCTTCCTTGGTGAGGGAAACGTTTCCGCCCTTGGTCAAGCTGACGCCCATGCGGGGTCCTTTCGATCGTGGGTCGGCGGGCCCGAACGGACCCGCCCGATTTGCGCGTGTTCTCTCCAGCCTAAACGGATACCCGCGGCTGCGCTCCCGCCCTCCTCGCCGACCCGCGGCCGAGTCGGACCGACCAGTACCATTCGGGTCGTGGCGAGCCGATTCACGCGCCGACTCTTCGGGGGTGGGCCTACCGAGGATCCAGCAGCCCGGCACGCCCACGACACGATGGTGGCCGCCTTCCTCGACATGGACCGGCGGCAGTCGGTCGCCGAGGCTGCGGTCACCGCGTCGCACGAACTGGAACCCGAGCGGGGCCTGATCCGCATGTGGACACCGATCCGCGAGGCGTGTTACGAGGCCGCCGAGATCTACCTGCGGCTCTCCCGTACCGAACCGGAGCAGCCCCTGGCGAGCGCCGCCGAGTACGAGCAGGCGATCCATCGGATCGGTTCCGCGACAAGAACTCTGGACGAGTTCTACGGCGCCCATCGCGCGCATCTCGAACACGCGATGGCCGTCGCTGCGGCCACTCCGCAACTCGCGCACCGTGCCCGCACCGAGGCGCATGCCGTCGCACAGGCACTGCAGTCGCCGGAGAATGCCGCGTTCGCCGACTATCCGTCGGTGCGGGCCGCGGCGCGCGCACTGGACGCCGCGCTGGACGCGCTCGGCGCCGCTGCCGGGGCAGGCGCGATCCGGAAGCAGGCCGGGCAGGTCGAACAGGCGACGGCGGCGCTGCGAGCGGCCCTGGACCAGGCACCCGCGCAGTCGGAGCGGGCCCGGAACACCCTTGCGTCCGTCACCACCCGGATAGGCGCGGTCCGTACCCGGCTCGAGGGTCTCGCACCGGCGTACTCGGCGCTGTTGCGCGAATTCAACGCGGCAAGTTCCGCCGACCTGACCGGCAACGACCGGCGCGCCACCGAAATGCTCGCGAAAGCCGAGGAGAGCCTGGCCGCGGCACGGGCGGCGTTGTCGGCAGGCCGACCCGAGGAGGCCCTCGATCACGCGAACGCGGCACGCTCGCAGTTGTCGGTCGCCGAACACAACGTCGACGCCGTCACCAGCCGACTCGCAACCCTGCGCGCCGTACGGGAGAATCCAGGAGCGAAAGTCGATGCCGTGCGCTTCCGACTGCGTGACGCGCAGCACCTCGC
Source organism: Rhodococcus sp. NPDC003383 (assembly GCF_053589115.1). NCBI lineage: Bacteria > Bacillati > Actinomycetota > Actinomycetes > Mycobacteriales > Nocardiaceae > Rhodococcus > Rhodococcus sp. NPDC003383. Next base: position 142,830 of record NZ_JBSFRG010000009.1, read on the forward strand.
GGTGCAGCGTGGATTGACCGCAGAATGGGGCTCGGTACTCGACGCACAACTCGCCCGGATCGACAGAGCCGTCGATTCGCTGACAGGAATCCACCCGGACTACTGGGCGTACGTGCGCGATCTGGACGCGGTGACGGACTTCATCACCGGGGTGGTGCAACGAATGAGAGGACGGACGGACAGCCCATGAGCGGGGGGACCTTCACGCAGGTGCGTGGCACATGCCACTTCCGGCACCTGGATCCGGCCACACGGGACACCTTGTTCCTGCACCACCCCCAACCGTTCGACGACAGCGACGACCGTGAACGCCTGGCGCTCGCGCTCGGCGCAACCCTCTACGTGCCGGCAACCCGTCCGGATCTGGCCGCGACCGTGCTGCGCCGCGCCGCCGAGGGGGTCACCTCGATGGTTCTGGACCTGGAGGACGCCGTCGCCGACGACGAGGTGGAGGAAGGCCTGCGCAACACCGTCGGCACCCTCGACCGGCTGGCCGGGACGGATGCGGCGGGCATGCTGCTGTTCGTCCGGGTGCGCACACCCGACGGCGTCGACCGCATCGCCGCCGAGCTCGGCACGGGCGTCGGCGCCCTCACCGGCTTCGTGCTACCGAAGTTCGGGGCGAGCACCGGGCGCGCATTCCTCGACGCGGTCGCCGCGGCGTCGGAACGGCTCGGCAAACACCTGTATGCGATGCCGGTGCTCGAGTCCAGTGAGCTCGTCCATCGTCAGACCCGCGACGACGAACTGCAGGCGGTGTCGGCGCTGCTCGCCGAGCACCGGCAGCGGGTGCTGGCCGTGCGGATCGGCGCGACCGACATGTGCGGCACGTTCGGCATCCGACGCGACCGCGACCTGACCATCTACGACGTGCGGGTCGTCGTCGACGTCATCGCCGATGTCGTCAACTACCTGGGCCGCACCGACGGCACCGGGTTCGTCATCACCGGTCCGGTGTGGGAGTACTTCGCCGACCACGAACGCATGTTCCGGCCGATGCTGCGGGCCACCCCGTTCGAGGAACACGATGCGGTGCTGTTCCGCCAGCAGCTCGTGAGCCGCGACCTCGACGGGCTGCTCCGGGAGATCGCGCTGGACCGGGCCAACGGCATCCAGGGCAAGACGGTGATCCATCCGTCGCACGTGGCCGCGGTGCACGCACTGTCCGCGGTGACCCACGAGGAATACCACGACGCCGTCGACATCCTCGGCGGCGACACCGGCGGCGTCCGCGCCTCCGGATATCGCAACAAGATGAACGAACGCCGCCCGCATCGCACGTGGGCGCAGCAGACGGTGCTGCGCGCGTCGGTGTTCGGTGTCACCAACAAAGGAGTCACGTTCGTGGACCTGCTGACCGCACTGGTGGACCGGTGAGCGCCGCCGCTCCGGCCGGCGTCGCCGAGGACGTTCGGATTCCCTGGGCGACGCAGGAGTTCGGCCTGACGCTGCACCACCACGATTCGGCCACCGGGTACCGCGTGCCGGAGCTGGTCCACCCCGGGCTGCGCCGCAATCCGCGCCGCGCGCACCTGCTGGTGTCCACCGTGCTGGGCAAGCACGTGCCGACCGATCCCGCGGTCGTGATCGCCGCCGGCGACCGGCTCGGCGATCTGGTGGCCGAGCTGCTCGGCGAGGACGCGTCGACGGCGGTCGTCCTGGGCTTCGCCGAGACCGCGACGGGCCTGGGGCATTGTGTCGCCGCGCGTATCGGCGCGGCCTGCTACCTGCATTCCACCCGCCGCGACGTTCCGGGCGCCGACACGTTCGCCGGTTTCGAGGAGGGACACTCCCACGCGACCTTCCATCTGCTCCAGCCGACCTCCCCGGACCTGTTCGCGAACCCTGCCCCACTCGTCCTCGTCGACGACGAGATCTCGACCGGGACAACCGCGCTCGATGCCATTCGCGCGCTGCACCGGCACCACCCGCGCAGCCGGTACGTGATCGCCTCCCTCGTCGACATGCGCGCCGAGGAGCACCAGCGTGCGGTCGCGGAGGCCGCCGGTGATCTCGGCGCACGGATCGAGCACGTGTCGCTCGCGTCCGGACGGGCCGTGATTCCCGAGGGCACCACCGAACGTGTGACGGCACTGACCGATCCGGTGCTGAACCCCCGCGCGCCGCATCGCGGAACCGCGGAGTTCGTCGAACTTCCTTGGCCGGCAACGGTTCCCGACGGGGGTCGGCACGGATTCCTGAGCACCGACACCGCGGGTTTCGACGCTGCGATCGCCGTGGCGGCCGACGCCCTCGCGGCAGCGCTCGAACCCGGTCGTCCGGCCGTCGTCGTCGGGCACGAGGAACTGATGTACCTGCCGCTGCGGCTCGCCGACACCCTCGCGACCCGTGGCACGGCCACTCGATTCCAGACCACCACCCGCTCCCCCGGTTACGTCCTCGACGTCCCCGGCTATCCGCTGCGCCGCGGATTCACCTTCCTCGCACCGGAACACGTGCCGGAGACGCACGAAACCGAGGCACCCCGGTATCTGTACAACGCGCAGTGGCCGGACGCCGACCGGCGGCCCGCGCTCGTGCTGGTGGTCGACAGCCCCGCGGACACCGACCGGCTCCGCGCGACCGGAGGACTCGTCGACGTCCTCACCGCCGCCGGTGAGGACGTGCTCGTCGCGACGGTTCCCGCGACCGACCCGGTCGCGCTTCGTATCAGCAGGGAGGCACTGTGACGGCACCGTTGACCGGGCCCGGATTCGGGTCGTATGCGCCGGACGACGTGACCTGGCTGCTCAAGGACCTCTCGCACGTCGACCTCGAAGCCGACATCGCCGAGCGGGAGCAACGAATCCAGGCGGGGCTTGCGCACTACGCCGAGTCGCTGCCGGTGGAGTACCGGCCCGACGCGGCCTACCGCGAACTGTTCGACAAGGTGCTCGCCGAGACCTCCGGGCGGCTGGCGCGCGCGGTCGGCACCGTCACCGAACTCCTTCTGGCAGAACGCGGGCCGGACCTGACGCTCGTGTCGTTGGCCCGTGCCGGCACGCCCGTCGGCATCCTGATCCGGCGGTGGGCTCAGCACCATCACGGACTGTCGTTGCCGCACTACGCGGTGTCGATCGTGCGGGGCCGTGGCATCGACGCCGCCGCGCTCGACCACATCACCGCGCGGCACGATCCGGCGTCGGTGGTCTTCGTCGACGGGTGGACCGGCAAGGGTGCGATCGCCCGCGAGTTGTCCGCGGCGCTGGCCGAGTACGCGGCGGCCGGTGGCCCGGCGCTGTCCGACGATCTCGCGGTTCTGGCCGATCCTGGGCAGTGCGTGCGCACCTACGGCACCCGCGACGATTTCCTCATCGCCTCCGCGTGCCTGAATTCCACTGTGTCCGGGCTGATCTCACGCACAGTCCTCAACGACACCCTGATCGGGCCGGGTGAGTTCCACGGCGCGAAGTTCTACGCCGAACTCGCCGGCGAGGACGTGTCGACGACGCTGATCGACGCGGTGTGCGCGGAGTTCGGCGATCGCGAGAGCGCGGTCGCCGACGCCCGATTGGTCATGAACTCCGACCGCACCCCGACGTGGGCGGGCTGGGCGTCGGTGGAACTGATCCGGGCCCGGTACGGGATCTCCACCGTGAACTTCGTCAAACCCGGTGTGGGAGAGACGACGCGGGTGCTGCTGCGGCGTGTGCCGTGGAAGGTTCTCGTGCGCGAGGCCGACGCCCCCGAGCACGCGCACATCCGGATGCTCGCCGCAGCGCGCGGTGTCCCGGTCGTGGAGGTCCCCGACCTCGCCTATTCCTGCATGGGCCTGATCAAGGACCTGCCGTGACCACCGCGCTGATCGCCTCGGACCTCGACCGCACCCTGATCTATTCGCGGGCGGCGATGACGCGGGCCCAGTTCGACCGCGACGATCTGCTGTGCGTCGAGTACCACAAGGGCGCCCCGCTGTCGTACCTGACGGAAACGTCCGCGCAGCGCCTGCGGGAACTGAGCACGACCGCACAACTCGTCCCGACGACGACCCGCACCCCGGCGCAGTTCCGGCGCATCGCGCTGCCGGGCGGGCCGTGGCGGTACGCGATCACCAGCAACGGTGGCGCGATCCTCGTCGACGGCGAACCGGACCCCGCCTGGCGCGAAGGGCTCGACCGCGCGGTGCGGGCCGGCGGCGCCGGGCTCGACGAGGTGCTCACCGCGCTGCGGGCGCGTATCTCACCGGACTGGGTGCGCAAGCTGCGGATCGCCGACGACCTGTTCTGCTATCTCGTCGTCGACGTGGACGCGCAGCCCGCAGACTTCCTCGTCGAGTGGGACGAGTGGTGCCGCGCGCACGGCTGGGGTGCGTCCCAGCAGGGCCGGAAGATCTACACCGTCCCCGACAGCGTGTGCAAGAGCCACGCGGTCGCCGAGGTGCACCGTCGGCTCGTGGGCGACGGGGTGCTCAGCGAGGACTCGCCGGTGTTCGCCGCGGGCGACGGCGCACTCGACGCCCCGATGCTCGAGGCGGCCGACGCCGCGATCCGTCCGTGTCACGGGGAACTCGAGGCGCTGAACTGGCAGCATCCGACCGTCGCCGTCACCGAGGAGTCGGGTGTCTCCGCGGGCGAGGAGATCCTCGCCTGGTTTGCCGGTTCCACCCGGATCCCGTCCGGTTCGTAGAGTGGGACCGAACTCGACCGATCCCAACCGAGTGCCGCCTTCGGCACGCCTATCCAGTGAGGACGATTGACGTGACCACTTCGCTCGCCAAGGGCCAGAACGGCCCGATCACCGCCTCCGACGTGGTCGTCTCGCTCGAGCTGACCACTCCGGCCGACCTGTCTGCTCTGCTGGTGAAGGCCGACGGCAAGGTCCGGTCGGACGCCGACTTCGTGTTCTTCAACCAGCCCTCCGGTCCGGGCGTGCGTCTGGTTCCCGGTGCTCCGGGGCAGGCGGCGTCCCTGGCGGTGTCGCTCGGTGCGGTCCCCGCCGACATCGAACAGGTCCGTGCCGTGATCACCCTCGACGACGCGTCGAGCACCTTCGGGCAGTTCGCGCCGCCCACCGCGCGGGTCTCCGACGCCACCGGCGCGGTGCTGTACGAGTACCGGATCGAGGGCCTGAGCAGCGAATCGATCGTCATCGCTCTCGAGCTGTACCGCCGCCAGGGTGCGTGGAAGGTCCGGGCCGTCGGTCAGGGCTACGCCGGTGGTTTCGCCGCGCTGGTCACCGACCACGGGGTGTCGGTCGACGATGCACCCGCCGCCCCGGCCCCGGCACCGCAGCCCGTCCAGTCGGCACCGCAGCCCGCAGCTCCCCAGCCGTACGCCCAGCCGGCGGCGCCCCAACCGCAGTACGCGCAGCCCCAGTACACGCAGCCCGCACCTCCCCAGCCGTACGGTCAGCCGGCACCCGCGCCGCAGTACCCGCAGACCGCGCCTCCCCAGCCCTACGGGCAGCCCGCGCCCGCCCAGCAGGTCCCTGCGCCGGCCGCTCCCCCCGCCGAGGTGAGTCTCACCAAGAACCGCCCGGTCAGCCTGGTCAAGGGCCAGAAGGTGACCTTGCGCAAGGAGGGCGGCGTCGCGCTGACGTTCCTGCGCATGGGCCTCGGATGGGATCCGGTCGAGAAGCGCGGCCTGTTCGGCAACCGCTCGGTGGACGTCGACCTCGACGCCTCGGCGGTCCTGTTCGCCGACCACAACATCGTCGACGTCGCGTACTACGGACAGTTGACGTCGAAGGACGGATCCATCCAGCACCAGGGCGACAACCTCACCGGTGAGGGCGCCGGTGACGACGAGGTCGTGCTCGTCGACCTGACGCGGATCCCGCCGCACGTCAACACCGTGATGTTCATCGTCACCTCGTACAAGGGCCACACGTTCGAGCAGGTCAGGAACGCGTTCTGCCGCCTCGTGGACGGCACCACCAACGCCGAGCTGGCCCGCTACACGCTGCAGGGCGGCATGCCGTTCACCGGCATGGTGATGGCGAAGGTGTACCGGCAGGGACCGGAGTGGAAGCTGCAGGCGATCGGCGAGGGCATCCAGGCCAAGCATCCGGGTGAGGCCGCGCCGCAACTCGGCCGGTTCCTGGCGACGTAACCGATGGCCGTCGAGTTCCGGGCGGGGCAGAACGCCCCGCTCGCGGCGCCGTCGGTCCGCTTCACGGCGACCGCGTCGGTCCCGGTGGATCTGTGCGCCCTCGTCGTCGACACCCACCTGCAGGTCGCGTCGTCGCAGGACGTCGTGTTCTACAACCAGCCGCAGACCGCGGGTGTCCGGCTCGACGGTGACGCACTCGTCGTCGAACCGGGGCGGTTGCGGCCGGACGCCGACAGGGTGCTGTGTGCCCTCGGCACCGAGCAGGCCACCCCGGTGGACACCACCCTCACCGATACTGCGGGCACACCGCTGGCGACGTTCCGCATCGAACCGGTCGCCGGAGAGACGGCGCTGCTGTGCTGGGAGATCTACCGGCGCGGCGGCGACTGGAAGATCCGCGCGCTCGGGCAGGGCTATGCGGGTGGCCTGGCCGAGTTGTTCACCGCGCACGGCGTCGAGGTCGACGATCCCGAGCCGGCCACCCCGCCCGCGCCGCAGGAAGTGCCGCCCCTCGAAACCGGGGCGACGTGCGTTCGGATGTGGCAGATCTTCGAGGACGCCTCCCGGTCGGCCGCGGCATACGTCTCGGCGCACGAGTACGCGCATCACCGGCTGGACGAGGAACTGTCCGCCGCGGTCGCCGATCCCTCGGCCCGCACCGGTGACGCCGCCGAGCAGGCCCGGGCCCGGGCGCATCGGCGCTGTGACGAGCTGATCGCCGCGGCCGAGGTCCGCTACACCGACGATTCCGAGCAGCTGATCTCCGAGCTGGCTGCGCTCGAAGGGGCGCTGCCGGCGGCGCTCGCCTCGTGGGATGCACCCGTGTGGCGGCGGCCGGGTGAGGTCGCGGACGGCGTGCGGATCGGCGAGGTCACGGCACCCGACCGCGGACCGTTGCGGGTGCCGTTCTGTGTCCCCGTGCCGCTGGGGCGGCCGTTGTGGGTGGACGGTGACGCCGAGGCCGCTGCCCCGGTGGCGTCGGCGCTCGCGCTCCGGCTGCTCGCATCGCGGCCGGGTTCCCTCCTCCACGTCGTCGATCCGGCGGGTGCGATGCGGCAGCTCACCGACCTCGCCGGCTCGCTCCTGGCCGGTCCGCCGGTCCACGAGGTCGCGGGTGTCCGTGCGAAGCTGAAGGGTCTCGCCGACGCCGCGGACCTGGATGCGCTGGCCGCGTCCGCGGGCGACGCGCACCACCCCGAACCGCGGGTGCTGGTGGTCTCCGGTCTTCCCCACGGATACGGCAGCGACGACCTCCTGCACCTGGTCCGCCTGACGCAACTCGCTGCCGCACAACAGATTTCGCTTGTCATGACGGGCACGGAGGACGAGGGCGTCGACAGCCCGGCGTATCGGATCCTCGCCGAGGCCGCCCAGCACGTCCCCTCGGACGAAGGCCGATTCGTCGATCCGTGGACCCGGACCGACTGGCAGTTCGTGTCCGACACCGGGCCGTCGGATCCGGAACGGATCCGGGCCGTGGTGCGGTCGCTGGAATGCCGCCGGCAAGAGATATAGGTCTTCCCTAACGGTTCGTGCGGCGCCCCGTCTTTGTGGTCGAGGCCACCGTGATGGTCGACTGGGCTGTGCGGGCCCGGCCGGGTTCGTGACAAATCACGGGGACCGGGAGCTTCCTTTGTCAGGTGGACTGCTGTCGAGTGGGCTGCATCTTCCCAATCGCATTCGGCACTTCGCGGCCGAGCGCCCGAACCGTCCCGCGTTGACCGCCGGCGGGACGACCCTGACGTACCGCGAGTTCGACGAGTACACGAACAAGGTCGGCTCGGCACTCGCCGCGATCGGGTCCGCGTCGGGGCGCGTCGGAGCGCTGCTGCGCATGAGCCTGCCCGGCGCTGCCATGTTCGTCGGGTGCACGAAGGCCGGCTTGGTGTTCACCCCGCTGAACTGGCGGCTGACGCCGGACGAGGCCGCCGCCATCGCCGAGGACGCACAGCTGGGCATCCTCGTCGTCGACGCCGACTTCGCCGACGCCGCCCGGGCGGTCGCGCGTGTGCTGCCCGACGTGCACATCGTCGTCGTCGGTGACCCCTCGGTCGTTCCGGGCGCACAGTCCTGGGAGCAGTTCGTCGAATCCGGCGACGGAATCGACCCCGGTTTCGGCGACGACCCGGAGTGCGAAGCACTGCAGCTCTACACCTCCGGCACGACCGGTCGCCCCAAAGGCGTTGTGTCCGTGCATCGCAATCTCTACAACGTGCCCGAGAACTTCGAGCTCTACGAGTTCGCCGAGGACTCGGTTTCGCTGAATGCGCTGCCGCTGTTCCACATCGCGGGCGCCGGATGGATGAGCACGAGCCTGTCCGCGGGGCTGCACCTGGTACTGCTCGGCGAGATGCGCCCGGCGCTGGTCGCCGCGGCGATCTCCGACTACGGCGTCACCCACGCGTTCCTCGTCCCGTCCGCGATCGGCATGCTGCTCGAGATGCCGAATCTCGCGGACTACGACCTGTCGAGCCTGCACCTCGTCGCGTACGGCGCATCCCCGATCACGCCGGCACAGCTCGCCCGCGCGATGGACACCCTGGGTTGCCGGTTCGTCCAGCGCTACGGGATGACCGAAACCACCGGTGCGCTCACCGCCCTGCGCGCCGACGACCACGATCCGCACGGTCCCCGCTCCTACCTGCTGCGTTCGGCCGGTACCGCGCTGCCCGGGGTCGACGTGCAGATCCGGGACATCGCCACGGGGGAGATCCTGCCGATCGGAGCGACCGGTGAGATCGTCTGCCGCTCGCGCAACAACACCGTCGGATACTGGCGGCGGGACGCCGAGAACGCCGAATTGTTCACCGAAGACGGCTTTCTGCGTACCGGGGACGCCGGCCATCTCGACGAGCACGGCTATCTGTTCGTCACCGACCGCGTGAAGGACATGATCATCACCGGCGGGGAGAACGTGTACCCGATCGAGGTCGAATCCGTTCTGGCCGAACATCCTTCGGTTGCGGAGGTCGCCGTCGTCGGTCTGCCCGACGACAAGTGGGGCGAGGCCGTCACCGCCGTCGTCCGCATCGCCGAGGGCGCCCCCGTCCCCACCGAGGCGGAACTGCTGCAGTTCACCGTCGAACGCCTCGCCTCCTACAAGAAGCCGCAGCACATCCATTTCGTGCCGGAACTGCCGCGCAACGCGAGCGGCAAGATCCTCAAGCGCACCCTGCGCAGCACCTTGGGTACGCGCGTCCCCGGAGCGCAACCATGAGCGTCACCGACGACATCGGCGTGCTGCAGCGCGAGGCGTGGGCGGCCGGAATCCTTCCGCCCGTCGAGCAGGTCCGGGACGGCCTGTGGTCGATTCCCGTTCCCATGCCCCGCAATCCGCTGCGGTACGTCCTCGTCTACGCCTTTGCGATCGACGACGGTCTCGCCCTCGTCGATGTCGGCATGGACACCGAGGAATCGTGGAACGCCCTGGTCGACGGCATCGCCGAAACCGGTCACCACATCTCCGACGTCCGCTATGCCGCGATCACCCATCTGCATCCGGATCATTTCGGTCTGGCTCCGCGCCTGCGCGAGACGACCGGTGCCGTCCTCGCGATGCACGCTGCCGAAGCCGCAGCGCTCGGACACTTCACCCCGGCCGATGTCGCTGCGGAAGCCGAAGCGTGGCGGGTGGACATGACCGAACTCGGCGCACCTGACGAGGTCGCCGAGGCACCGCGCTTCGAGATCGTCCGGTTCCCGGCCGGTGAGTCCGCCGACGTCGTGCTGTCCGGCGGGGACCGGCTCGACCTGCCCGGATGGAACATCGAAGCGGTCTGGACGCCGGGCCACACCCCAGGTCACCTGGCGTTCCTGGACCGCGACCACGATCTGCTGTTCAGCGGCGACCACATGCTGCCGCGGATCAGCCCGAACATCTCGTCCGGTCCCGGCGAGCTGGAGAATCCGCTCCACCGCTACCTGCTGTCGCTGCACGCGACCACCGCGCTGCCGGAATGCGAGGTGCTGCCCGCCCACGAGTACCGGTTCCGCGGTGTCGCCGACCGCGCGCGCCGGCTGATGGCACACCACGACGAGCGGCTCGACGAGATCCGTTCGGCCGTCGACGCGCACCCGGAATCCACCGCGTGGGAGGTCACCACGCGCATCACGTGGTCGCGACCGGTCGACGTGATGTCCCCCCGCCTGCGGCGTCTCGCCGTCCGGGAAACGCAGGCGCACCTCATCGTTCTCGCCGACCGCGGTGAGATCCGTTCCGACGGCGGTGTTCCCGCACGATGGTCACTCGTCCGCACAGACACGAAGGAAATCTGACATGAGCGTTGTCCTGACCGAATTCTCCGACGGTGTAGCCGTTTTCACGCTGAACCGGCCCGAAGCGAAGAACGCCGTCGACCTGGAGGTCTCGAAGGCGCTCGCCGCCGCGATCGACGAGTTCGAAGCTCGCCCGGACCTGACCATCGGCATCCTCACCGGTGCCGGCGGAACATTCTGCGCCGGAATGGATCTGAAGGCGTTCGCTCGCGGTGAGCGTCCGTCGATCCCGGGTCGCGGTTTCGGTGGTCTCACCGAGGCACCCCCGACCAAGCCGCTGATCGCTGCCGTCGAGGGGTGGGCGCTGGCCGGTGGCTGCGAGCTCGCCCTGTCCGCCGACCTGATCGTCGCCTCCCGTGAGGCGAAGTTCGGAATCCCCGAGGTCAAGCGCGGTCTGGCGGCCGCCGCGGGTGGCCTGCTGCGCCTGCCGAAGATCCTCCCCTACCCGCTGGCCATGGAGATGGCGATCACCGGCGATCCGCTCACGGCAGAGGTCGCCCACCAGCACGGCCTCGTCAACCGACTCACCGAACCGGGCGAGGCCCTGGCCGTGGCGAAGGAACTCGCCGCGCGCGTCGCCGCGAACGGACCGCTCGCCGTGCGCGCCACCAAGCAGGTCGTGGCGATGTCCGCCAATTACACCGACCCCGACGCGTTCGTCGCGCAGCGCAAGTTCATCGAGCCGGTCTTCGCCTCCGCCGACGCCCAGGAAGGTGCCCGCGCGTTCGCCGAGAAGCGTGCACCCGTCTGGAAGGGCGAGTGAGTTTGCCCGGCATCGCGGTGGAGCGGGACGGCGCGGTCGCGACCGTCGCGCTCCACCGTCCCGATCGCAAGAACGCGATGACGCTCGACTCGTGGACCGCGCTGCGGGATGCCTTCCACGAGCTTCAGCGCGACGACTCGGTGAGGGCGGTCGTCCTCACCGGCGCGGGCGGCAACTTCTGCAGCGGCGCCGACATGGACCGGCGCGACAGCATGCATCCCCTCGAGCGCATGCGGGAGGTCAATTCGGCGGCACTGGCGGTCGCGGAGTTCTCGAAACCGGTGATCGCGTCGGTCGAGGGCTATGCGGTCGGCGCCGGCTGGAACCTGGCGTTGCTGTGCGATGTCGTCGTGGCGTCCCGTACCGCGAAGTTCAGCCAGATCTTCGCTCGGCGCGGCATGTCCGTGGACTTCGGCGGCTCCTGGATCCTGCCGCGCCTCGTCGGCCTGCACCAGGCGAAGCGGCTGGTCATGCTCGCCGACATCGTGGACGCCGAGGAGGCGTTCGCGCTCGGGCTGGTGACAGAGCTGGTCGAACCCGCCGACCTCGGTACCCGAACGATCGAGCTGGCCGTCCGGCTGGCCGAGGCGCCGCCCGTCGCGGTGAGTCTGTCGGCACGTCTGCTGGAGGAAGGCTCGACGTCGACGCTCCGCGAAGCCCTCGACAACGAGGCCCGATCCCAGGCCGTAAACCTCGCGACCGACGCGCCCGGCGCGATCCGCGCGTTCGTCGAGAAGCGTCCTCCGGCGTTCACCGGTAACTGGCAGGTTACGTGATCGCATAGGATAGCCGCGTGGACCTGCATCTCGTGACCTACTTCGTCGCTGTCGTCGACCACGGTGGGATCACGAAAGCCGCGCAGTCCCTCTACATCTCGCAACCGTCGCTGTCCCAGGCGATCCGCACGCTCGAGCGCCGCCTGGGCACGACGCTGTTCGACCGCACCGGTCGCCGCCTGACACTGACCGACGAGGGTAGATCCTTCGAGGTCGCCGCACGCCGCATCCTCGCCGACGTGGACCGCGCGAAGAGCAAGGTCGCCGCGGTCCGCGAACTCGCCGCCGGCCGCATCGAGATCGTCACCTATTCGGCGTTCTCCATCCACCCCGTCATCGAGCTGGTGCGTCGCTTCCGCAGCCGCTATCCCGGCATCCTCGTGCGGGTCGTCGCCACCGACGGCCCGGCCGGCGTGCACACCGCGCTGCGGCGCGGGGAGGCGGAGATCGGTGTGACCGACCTGTCCGTCGAACACGCGGGCATGATCACCGTGCCGGTGGTCGAGCAGGAACTGGTGCTCGCGGTACCGCCGAACCTCGCCGACGGCCTCCCGAATCCGGTGCCTCGTTCGCTGCTCCCCTCGATCCCCCTGGTCGTCGACCTCACGAACCGGACCGACGCGATGCAGTCGGGGGAACTCACCGACGGCAAGGACCTCGACATCGCGGTCGACTGTGCGCATCCCTCGGCCACCTGGGAACTGGTGATGCGGGGAACCGGCGCGACGATCGCTCCCCGGCAGGTCGCCGAAGCACAGATGCCCACGGCCGAAGTGCGGTCGCTCGATCCGCCGATGTCGCGGCCGGTGGGCCTCGTGCTGCGCGCCGGGGAACCGTCACCGGCGGCCGCCGCGTTCGTCGCGATCGCCACCAACGGGACGACGGGAGCGTAGTCGCACATGGAATTCCGACAGGTCGAATACTTCCTCGCCGTGGTGGAGAACGACGGCATCAACGGTGCTGCGGCCGCGCTCGGCGTCGCACAGCCGACGGTCTCGCAGGCGCTGCGCAGCCTCGAACGCGAACTCGGCGTGCAGTTGTTCCACCGGATCGGACGCGGGATGGTGCTCACCGCGGCCGGGCACAGCCTCATCGGCCCGAGCCGCCAGATCCTGCGCGATGTGGGAGGCGTGGAAGACCTGTTCACGTCGCTGGAAGGGGAGATCACCGGCCGTCTCGACATGGCGGTGTTCCCGGCGCTGGCGATCGACCCGCTCGTCGATCTCGTCGCCCAGTTCCGCAAGGCCCACCCGAAGGTGGCGGTCCGGTTCGGGGAGTTCCGCGCCGAGGAGACCGCCGCCTCGCTCATCCGGGACGGTCACTGCGAGTTCGTGGTGTCCCACCTCCCGATCGAAGGGGGCTACGGACTCGAGGTGATCGAGCTCGGCGAGCAGGAGTACTGGCTCGCGTATCCCCCGGGCACCGACCTTCCGGAAGGCCCCGTGCCGCTCGCCGCCATGCCGGACATTCCGATGGTGCTCGTTCCCCGCGGCGGCGGCGCGATGGGTGACAGCATCGACTCCGCGATGCGGCGGGCCGGTGTGCGTCTCGACGTCGGCGTGGTGACCGATCATCGCGAGGCCCGGCTGCCGATGGTGCTGGCCGGTCTCGGTGGTTCGCTCGTCGAACGGCAACTCGCGGAATCCGCGCGGGACCACGCGGTGGTGCGGCCCTGCGACCCCACGTTCACCCGCGCGTTCGGGCTCGTGTTCGATCCCGATTCGTTGTCGGCGGTGGGTCAGGCGTTCGTCGACCTGGTGCGGTCGGCGAACGCCTGACCCGGCTGCCTGCGTCGGATCAGGCCACGCGCTCGAAGATCGCGGCCAGGCCCTGCCCGCCGCCGATGCACATGGTCTCGAGCGCGTAGCGGCCGTCGCGGCGGTGCAGCTCACGCGCGAGGGTCGCGAGCATGCGCCCACCGGTCGCGCCGACCGGGTGGCCCAGCGAGATGCCGGAACCGTGGATGTTGGTGCGCTCGAAGTCCGACTCGACGAACTTCCACTCGCGGGTGCAGGCGAGCGCCTGGGCCGCGAAGGCCTCGTTCAGCTCGATGACGTCGACGTCGGCGAGGGTGATGCCCGCCTTTGCGAGCGCCTTCTCGGTCGCCGGGACCGGGCCGATGCCCATGATCTTCGGTGCGACGCCGGCCAGACCCCACGAGACGATCCGCACCAGCGGGGTCAGCCCCAGCTCGGCGGCCTTCTCCGGGGTGGTGACGATCGCCATCGACGCGGCGTCGTTCTGGCCGCTGGCGTTGCCGGCGGTGACGGTCGCCTCGGGGTCCTGCTTGCCCATGATCGGCTTGAGCGCGGCGAGCGACTCGAGGCTGATGTCGGCGCGCGGGTGCTCGTCGGTGTCGATGACCTGGTCGCCCTTGCGGCTGGTCACGGTCACCGGGACGATCTCCTCGGCGAGGATCCCGTTCTTCTGGGCGGCGACGGCCCGCAGGTGCGAGTTCAGGGCGAGCTCGTCCTGCTCGGCGCGGGAGATCGAGTACTCGCGGCGCAGGTTCTCCGCGGTCTCGATCATGCCGCCGGGCACCGGGTAGAACTTGCCGCCGGCCGTCTCGCGAGCACGGACCAGACCGTCGTGCATCCGCACACCGGTGCGGGCGCCGCCCCAGCGCATGTCGACGGAGTAGAACGCGGCGTTGGACATCGACTCGGCGCCACCGGCGACCACGACGTCGTTGTCGCCGTTGCCCACCTGGAGCGCGGCCTGGATCACGGCCTGCAGACCCGACCCGCAGCGGCGGTCGATGTGCATGCCCGGCACGGTGATCGGCAGTCCGGCGTCGAGCGCGACGACGCGACCGATCGCGGGGGCCTCGCTGTTGCCGTTGCAGTGGCCGAGGATGACGTCCTCGATCACGTCCGGTGCGATCCCGGTCCGGTCGAGCAGACCCTTCAGCGCCGCAACGCCGAGGTCGACTGCGGTGAGGGACTTGAACATTCCGCCGTAGCGGCCGATCGGGGTACGAACCGGTTCGCAGATGACTACGTCGCGCATGATGACCTTTCGAGAGGGAGATGGATGGCGTCGCGGGACGCGATCACATGAAGCGGCCGCCGGTGACCTCGAGGACCGTGCCGGTCATGTAGGAGGACATGTCGGACGCGAGGAACAGTGCGACGGAAGCGATTTCGTCGACCTCACCCGGGCGGCCCATCGGGATCTCGCTCATCTTCTGGTCCCATGCCTTCTGCGGCATGGCCTCGGTCATCGCGGACCGGATCAGGCCGGGCTGGATCGCGTTGACACGCACGCCGTGGTGCGCCATCTCCTTGGCGGCGGCCTTGGTCAGGCCGACGATGCCGGCCTTCGCGGCCGAGTAGTTGGTCTGGCCGACCATGCCGACCTTGCCGGACAGCGACGAGATGTTCACGATCGCACCGCGCTTGGCTTCACGCATGATCGCCGACGCCTTGCGGGTGCCGTGCCAGGTGCCCTTCAGGTGCACCGCGATCACCAGGTCGAAGTCCTCTTCGGTCATCGTCCGCATCGTCGCGTCGCGGGTGATGCCCGCGTTGTTGACGACGACGTCGAGCGAACCGAATCCGTCGACGGCCTCGGCGAGGAGCGTGTCCCAGTCGGAGGACTCGACGACGTTCGCCTTCACGGCACGCGCGACGTCACGGCCACCGAGCTTCTCGGCCGCGGCGGTCGCGGCATCGAGGTCGAGGTCGCCGATGACGACCTTGGCTCCCTGCTCGACGAAGGACTGGGCGATCGCGAAACCGATGCCCTGGGCCCCACCGGTGATGACGGCAGTACGGTTCTCCAGCAAAGACATGCGAATCCTTTCGGCATGCGACCTTCCGAGAGGATCGGTGGAAGGCACACGAGCGGCAGGTGCGGACAGTCCGCACGAGTTGATGATCCGAATATAACGGCGGAACCGTGCCGTCGACCCCGTCGGAACCATCGACAGTGCCTATGTGGAGATACCCCATTCGTATTGGACAGGCCGCCCGGAACGATCGATCGTTGTTGCCATGACCACTTCGTCGACAGCCACCAAGTCCGTTCCGGCCCCCGAGGTCGACGACGACGACTTCCAGGAGATCCTCGCGCAGACGCGTGCCTTCGTGCGCAATGTGGTGGTGCCCCGTGAACAGGAGATCGCCGACACCAACGCGATCCCGGACGACATCCGCCAGGCGGCCAAGGACATGGGCCTGTTCGGATACGCGATCCCCCAGGCGTGGGGCGGCCTCGGCCTGAACCTGCAGCAGGACGCGGAACTGGCCATGGAACTCGGCTATACCACCCTGTCGCTGCGCTCGATGTTCGGCACCAACAACGGCATCGCCGGGCAGGTCCTCGTCAACTTCGGTACCGACGAGCAGAAGGCACAGTGGCTCGAGGGCATCGCCTCCGGCGAGGTCGTCGCGTCGTTCGCGCTCACCGAGCCCGGCGCCGGATCCAACCCGTCGGGCCTGCGCACCAAGGCCGTGCGCGACGGTGACGACTGGGTGATCAACGGCGAGAAGCGTTTCATCACCAACGCGCCGCTGGCGAACCTGTTCGTCGTGTTCGCCCGCACCCGTCCGGCCGACGAGAACGGCACCGGCATCGCGGTGTTCCTCGTGCCCGCGGACACTCCGGGTGTGCAGGTCGGCAACAAGGACGCCAAGATGGGCCAGGAAGGCGCCTGGACCGCGGACGTCGCGTTCACCGATGTGCGCGTGCCGAACTCCGCGCTCGTCGGCGGCAGCGAGGACGTCGGCTACAAGGCCGCGATGGTCTCGCTCGCCCGCGGTCGCGTGCACATCGCCGCGCTGTCCGTCGGTCAGGCGCAGCGCGCGCTCGACGAGTCGGTTGCCTACGCGGCCACCGCAACCCAGGGCGGCACCCCGATCGGCAACTTCCAGCTGGTGCAGGCGATGATCGCCGATCAGCAGACCGGAGTGATGGCCGGTCGCGCGCTCGTCCGCGACGCCGCGAAGGCGTGGGTCGAGGAGACCGACCGCCGCATCGCTCCGTCGGTCGCGAAGCTGTTCTGCACCGAAATGGTCGGCAAGGTGGCCGATCTCGCGGTGCAGATCCACGGCGGCACCGGCTACATGCGCGAGGTTCCGGTCGAGCGCATCTACCGCGACGTGCGTCTGCTGCGCCTGTACGAGGGCACCAGCGAGATCCAGCGCCTGATCATCGGCGGCGGGCTCGTCAAGCAGGCTCAGCGCGGCTGAATCCTGCTGTAACAGAACAACACACAGCCCCGGCGCTGTCCGCTCACGCGGATGGCGCCGGGGCTGTGTCGTGTAGGGAAGGTTCGTCTCCGGTGACATGAGAGTCCACCGAGAGGGAGGTTGTGTGCGATATTCCCGAAGATTTCGCGCACAACCTCCCGCTCGGTTCACCGGCGCCGGTCACCGGGCAGGTGCGCTGGAGTTAACGATCTGCTAGAGAGAGCGCCAGGCGGCCTTCTTGCGGGCGACGACCTCGATCGCGACGAGATGGTTGCGGTACTTGGTGAACGTGGACCGCATCTGCAGCACCCGGGCACGAGCGTCCGAGTCGCGCAGCACATTCGAAACGAACTTCAGCGTGCCGAGCAGGCCCTCGTCGGCGACGATCCGGGACGGGTCCAGCAGCTTCATGGGGGCGAAGCCGACGACGTCGACCTCGAAGCCGGCCTCGACGAGCAGGTCCTTCCACTCCTGCGCGGTCAGCGGGCGGGCGTTGACCTTGATGGAACGGGCCAGCGCCCTGCGGATCTCGGTCTTGACCTCGTCGTCGACGTTGTCCGGTTCGATCGCGAGTTCGTGGATGACGTAGCGGCCGCCGTCGCGCAGCACGCGATGCGCCTCGGCGGCGATCTCCGCCTTGTGCTTGTCGGTCTGCATGGTCAGCATGGCCTCGCCGACGACGACGTCGGCCGAGGCATCGTCGAGACCGGTTTCTGCGGCGTCACCGGACACGACCGTGCCGTTGCCGGCGATCGCGCGGCGCGTGAGATCGGCTGCCTTGGGGTCGGATTCGATGCCGACGTAGCTCTTCGGTCCGGCGGCGACGATGTCCTGAGCGGTGCGGCCGAGACCGGGAGCGAGCTCGACGACGTCGGCGCCGGCGAGTTTCGCGTCGGCGAGCATCCGCTCGGTCAGTTCCTTGCCACCCGGGCGCAGAACGCGCTTGCCCAGACGGGCGAGCAGCCAGTGCCCCGGCACGTGCGCGGCGTCGCGTTCGGCGAGGGGGAGTTCTCCCGAGGATCCTGCGGTGCTCTTGTCGTCGCTCATGTCGTCCTCAAATCAGCTAAGGCTTACTTTAGAGGAATAATGTACGGTAATTTCCCATGAGTGGGAACACGGCGGTCTCCTCGTGGGCTGTGATCAGCACCGCAGCACCCGAATCCGCGAGGCGGCGCAATGCCGACGCGACGAGACCGGCCGACTGCGCATCGAGATGCGCGAACGGTTCGTCCGCCGAACACCACCTGCGGTTCGCTGTACAGAACCCGGGCCAGCGCGGCCCTGCGTTGCATCCCGCCGGACAACCGGGACGGCGCCGACCCCGCATGGCCCGCCAACCCGACCTCGGCGAGGGCCTCGTCGACACGTGGGCACGGGCGCAGCGAATACACCGAGCGGTCCCGCGCGCCCAGGCGCACGTTGCGTCCCACACTCATCCACGGCAGCAACCGGGCCTCCTGGAACAGCACGGACTGCGCCTCGGTGCGGCGCTCCACCGTCCCGGACGCCGGGCGCAGCAGGCCGGCACCGGCGTGCAGCACGCTGGTCTTGCCGCGCCCGGACGGACCGAGCAGCGCCAGAATTTCTCCCGCGGCGACCCGAAAGGTGAGCCGCTCCACGATCTTCCGGCCGCCCCGGACGATCGTCACGTCGTCGAACCCGATCCGGGGTTCGTTGCGCTCCCCCGCCTCGATGGAAGGATCCGCGTGAACCGACCCCATGTCCGCCTCCTGTTCCGTCCGCTCGTCGCGGCTGCTGCCGCCGGTGTACTGACCGCCGGGCTCGTCGCGTGCGGCAGCGACGAGGCCGCGACCGCGTGCGGCACCGCCCCGGCCGCGGGTGATCCGGTCCCGGGCCTGCCCGACACGCTGAACGTCGGGGTCGCCAACAACATTGCGATGGCCGTGCCGCTGACCCGGCTCGACGAACTGGGCATCGCGGAGACGACCGTCTCGACGGCGAGCACCCCCGAGGAGTTGCGGACCAACTTCATCGCCGGCCGATACGACCTGGCCGCGATGCCCGTGAACGTCGCGGCGAACCTGTGCGCCCAGGGTATCGATCTTGTGCTGGTCGGCACCGTGAGCGGCAACAACGTCCAGCTCATGGGCCCGGAAGGGACTACGCTCGACGACCTGCGCGGCCAGGTCGTGCACATTCCCTTCCCCGGGGACATCCTCGACCTGACGATGCAGCAGATCCTCGACTCCGCGGGATTGACGTACGACGGCGAGAACCCGGACGTCACGCTCGAGTACCACCCCACACCCCTGGACATCGCCACCGGCCTGACCAGCGGGTCCATGACGTACGCGGTGCTGCCCGAACATTTGGCGACGGTCGTCGCGGACACCTCCGACTCGGTCGGCAAAGCGGTCGGGCTCGAACAGCTGTGGACCGAACGCACCGACGCGACGGCGCTGCCGTTCGCCGGGTTCGTCCTGCGCGGCGAACTGGCCCGCACCCGTCCCGACCTGGTGGCGGCACTGCAGGCGAACCTCGTCTCCTCGGTGGTGTCCGTCGTCTCCTCGCCCGCCCGGGGGGCGGCGGAGGTCGCCGCGCGGATCCCGGTGCCCGCGGACGTCGTGGGCCGGGTCCTGCCCGGTCTGCGTCCGGTGTACCTGCCGGCCGCGGAGGGTCGCGCCGACACCGAACTGCTGTACTCGTCGCTGCTCGAGAACGTGCCCGCATCCGTCGGAGGTGAACTGCCCGCGGACGGGTTCTACGCGGGCTCGGCGGGGTGAGCACGCCGCGGTATCTGCTCGGCGCGACGGCGTGCATCGTCGCCCTGGTCGCGGGCTGGCATCAGCTGTCACTGGGCCGCTCCCCCGCCGTGATGCCGAGCCCGGCCGAGACGCTCACCGCGTGGTGGGACCTGCTCGTCGACGGAACGCTCGCCGTGGAACTGGCGATCACCCTGGGCCGGGCGGCGGCGACCGGCGCGGCACTGGTCGTGGGAGTGCTGATCGGCTGGGCCGCCTCGGTGTCCGCCGTCGCGGACGGATTCCTGGCGCCGCTGCGCGCGATCCTGCAGGGCCTGCCACCGATCGTGCTGATCGTGTGCCTGGTGCTGTGGTTCGGCAGCGACCCCGCCATCACGATCGTGGTGACCGCGACCGTCATGACACCGGTGGTGGCCGCCGCGACCACCGCGGCACTGCGCGCCGTCGACCCCCACCTGAGGGAACTGGCTGCGGGACTGCGTCTTTCGCGGACCCGCCGGATCGTGTTCGTGATAGGCCCGGCGGTGCTGCCGCCGATCGTGGGTGCGGCCGGCGCGGTCGCGTCCGGTGCCGTGCGCGTCGCGGTGATGGCGGAGCTGCTGTCCGCGCCCGACGGTGTCGGCGCGGCGATCGCACAGGCTCGGACGTTGCTGCAGACGCCCGAACTGTTCGCGTGGGCCCTGACGATCATCGGCGCCGCGCTCGTCGTGGACGTCGCGATCCGCTTCCTGGTGGGACGGTGGAGCGCATTGTTCTCGCCGGGTGAGGGTGCCGTCAGCGCGCGTACCCCGACGGACACGAAAAACCGTTGAACGACGCGACGTCGCACACGCTGCGCGCGGACAGCTTCCACCCGGAGCCGTCGTTCACGAAGGTCAGACGCAGCGGGGTCTGCGGACCGGCGGCACCGGCGAACATCACCTGCAGACGTCCGGACGCGGTGTTGCCGTCGACCGAGATCGGGTCGACGACGGTCGGGTTCACGACCGCGAGCATCTGCCCGGCCCGGCCGCTGATCTGTTCGAGCACGCCCGCCGCTTCCGAGCCGCGCTCGACGTACGACTGGCGGACCGATGCGGGGTTGGCCGGATCGACGGCGGACCGCAGGACAGCGGTCAGTTCGGCGCCCGACGGGGCCGCGACCGCGGCGGGAGCCGCCGGCGCTTCGGCGACCGGTTCGGGTGCCGCGGCAGGGGCGGGAGCGGCAGCCGGTTCCGGGAGTGACGCGGCCGGGGCCGGTGCGATCGGCGCGGGAGCCGCTTCCGCAGGCGCCTCGTCCGCCGGGACCCCGGGCTCGGCGGGCGCCGGGGCCGGAGCGGCACCCGCGCCGACGTCGGACGCGTTCGCCTGCAGGGCCGCGAGAATCGCCGCACTCAGCGACGGATCGGCCTCCCGCTCACCCGAATCACCGGGAAAGCGCACCGCGACGACGACGGCGGCGATCGCCACGATCACCGCGCACACCGATACGATCACCGACGCCGCGACCACCGCCGCTCCCGTGCGGCTCCGCGATGTTTTCCCCGTGTCGTGCGTAGCGGTCGACTCGTACATGATCACGAGAATAGAGGAAAAAACTCCGTTAATTAAGCCTTACCTCACCAACGGTGCCCGAAGACGCCGAGTGGCGGCGTCCCATCGAGGGACGCCGCCACCGGTCTGCATCGTCGGGTAACCCTCCCCCGTGACCGAGCGAATGTACCGCTCGTCTCCTTCAACCGACCGAGCGTGCCGTTCGCTCGGATACACGGGATCGGATACGAGGGAGGGGTTTCGCCTGTCAGCTCGGCTGCGACACCTCCGCCAGCCGCGACCGCAGATCCGTCTTGAGGATCTTGCCGGCCGCCGACGTCGGCAGCGCATCGACCACCACGACATCGCGAATCTTCTTGTACGGCA
Source organism: Rhodococcus sp. NPDC003383 (assembly GCF_053589115.1). Lineage (NCBI taxonomy): Bacteria > Bacillati > Actinomycetota > Actinomycetes > Mycobacteriales > Nocardiaceae > Rhodococcus > Rhodococcus sp. NPDC003383. The sequence goes on from NZ_JBSFRG010000009.1 coordinate 164,508, forward strand.
ACACCTGTTCGGCGACGAACGTCATCAGTTCCGCCTCGTCGACGTCGGCGCCGTCACGCGGGACCACGAACGCGATGGGCTCCTGCCCGACCGCGCCGGCGTCGCGGCCGATCACCGCGGCCGTCGACACCGACGGGTGCGACACCAGGATCTCCTCGAGCTCACGCGGATACACGTTGTAGCCCTTGTAGATCAGCATGTCCTTCGCGCGGTCCGCGATGAACACGTAGCCGTCCTCGTCCTTGTAGGCGATGTCACCGGTGTCGAGCCATCCGTCGACGTACTGCTGCGCCGTGATGTCGGGATGGTTCAGGTAACCGTCGGTGACCTGCGGTCCGCGGACCCACAGCACACCGTGCTCCCCGGGACCGACCTCGGTCGTGGTGCCCTGCGCGCGGATCTGCACTTCGGTGTCGAAGATCGGGATCCCGACACTGCCGAGGCGGTAGTCCGTGCCGACGCCCAGCGGGTTGGCCGTGACCACACACGTCGCCTCGGTCAGGCCGTAGCCCTCGGTCACCCGCGCATTGGGGAACGCCGTGACCAGCGCGTCGAGCGTGCCGCGGTCGATCGGCGCGGCACCGGACGAGACGACCCGCACCGTCGAGGTGTCGCGGGTGGCGACATCCGGATGGGTGGCCAGCGAATGCCACATCGCGGGGCTGCCCGTGATGTAGCTCGCCTCGTGCTTCTCGATGAGCTCGAGCATGCGCGCGGGATCGAAGCGACCGGCCATCACCTGCGTCAACCCGCACATCAGCAGGAACGACGTGTTGATCAGCGCGTGCGCGTGGAACAGCGGCGACACCACGACCGTCGAACCCGTGCCGGGCTGGACGCCGTAGATGTCGAGCTCCTCGATCGGGTCGAGCGTGACCAGGCCGTCGGGGGTCTCCCGGACGGCGTGCCCCGCGCGCCACGCGCACATCTGGGTGACGTTGCCGACGACGTTGCGGTGCAGTACCCGCACGCCCTTCGAGATGCCGGTCGTACCGCCGGTGAAGGCGAGGTGCGCGACGTCGTCGCCGGTGACCTCGGCCGCCGCGAACTCGGTGGGTTGCCCGGCGAGGAACGCGTCGAACCCGACGACCGGGCCGTCCGCGACGACCCCGTCACCAGCGACGACCACCGTCGTGAGCGACGTACCGGCCGCGGCGTCCCGCAGGGTCTGTGCCTGCGCGGGCTGGCTGACACCGACGACCGCGCCGGTCTCCTCGATCTGGCGACGCAGACCCGGCAGCGGCTGCAGCGGGTTGACCGGGGTGACGGTCGCACCGGCCCGCAGCGTGCCGTAGTAGGCGACGACGAACTCGATGCAGTTGCCGATGTGCAGCAGCACCACATCTCGCGGCCGCACACCGGACGCGGCGAGCGCGCTCGCGAACTGCGCGGACCGCTCGTCGAGTTCGCGGTACGTGCAGGTGCGGTCACCGTCGACGATGGCGAGCCGGTCCCCGTAGCGAGCACCCATGCTCTGCGCCCACACGGCCATGGACACCTGCGGGTAGGTCAGGTGCATCTGGGTAAGAGTGCTGAGATCCATTGCGATACAGCCGTTACCGCGGTGCCATGCGGATGGCACCGTCGAGGCGGATGGTCTCGCCGTTGATGTAGCCGTTCTCGAGGATCGACGCCGCGAGGCGGCCGAACTCGTCCGGGCGGCCCAGGCGGGACGGGTTCGGGACGGTCGCCTCGAGCGACGCGCGCACGTCCTCGCGCAGGCGGGCGAGCAGCGGGGTGTCCATGATGCCGGGGGCGATCGTGTTGACGCGGATGCCCTTGCTGGCCAGGTCGCGGGCGGCGACGATCGTCATGCCGACGATGCCGGCCTTCGACGCCGAGTAGTTGATCTGCCCGATCTGGCCCTCGAACGCCGCGACCGAAGCGGTCATGACGACCGCGCCACGCTCACCGTCGATCGGCTCGAGCTGCGCCATGCGCTCGGCGCCGAGGCGCAGTGCGTTGAACGAGCCGATGAGGTTGAGACGGATCACGAACTCGAAGTCCTCGAGCGACCCGGCCTTGCCTTCCTTGTCGAGCACGCGCATCTTGCGGCCGGCACCGGCGCAGTGGACGACGCCGCGCAGCCCGCCGCGCTCGTGCGCGACGTCGAGGGCGGCGGCGAACTGGTCGGCGTCGGTGACGTCGGCGGGGGCGAAGACCGCAGCGTCACCGAGTTCGGCCGCGACGTCCGCACCGTTGGAGGTGGGCAGGTCGATGAGGGTGACGGTGCCGCCCGCGTCGAGGACGCGGCGCGCGGTGGCGAGGCCGAGGCCCGAGGCGCCACCGGTGATCGCGATCGAAAGTCCCTTGAGTTCCATGGTGTTCGATTTCCTTCGGTCGATGCGGGTCAGGTCAGAGGAGTTCGAGGATGGTGGCGTTGGCCATGCCGCCGGCCTCGCACATGGACTGCAGGCCGTAGCGGATTCCGTTGTCGCGCATGTGGTGCACGAGACGCGTCATGAGGATCGTACCGGAGCCACCGAGCGGGTGACCGACGCCGATGGCACCGCCGAGCGGGTTGAGACGGTCGAGCTTGGCGCCGGTCTCGGCCTGCCACGCGAGCGGCACCGGGGCGAACGCCTCGTTGATCTCGAAGGCGCCGATGTCGTCGATCGACAGACCGGAACGCTTCAGCGCCTTCTCGGTCGCGGGGATCGGGCCGGTGAGCATGACGACCGGGTCGTCGGCGGCGACGACGGCGGTGTGGATGCGGGCGAGCGGGGTCCAGCCCTGCGCCGCGGCGTATTCGCTGGTGGTGATGAGCAGGGCGCCGGCACCGTCGGAGATCTGCGAGGAGTTGCCGGCGTGGATGACGCCGTCCTCCTTGAACACGGTCTTGAGCTTGCCGAGCGATTCGAGGGTGCCGCCGCGGCGGATGCCCTCGTCCGTGGCGAAGTCGCCGACGGGGGCGATCTGGCCGGTGAAGGCGCCCGCGTCGGTCGCGGCGGCGGACAGCTCGTGCGAGCGCAGCGAGAACTCGTCGAGCGCGGTGCGCGAGAAGCCCCACTTCTCGGCGATCATCTCGGCGCCGATGCCCTGGCTGAAGCCCTCGACACCGAAGCGGTCGCGCACGTTCTGCGGGAAGTGCTGGCCGTCCTTGCTGGCGCTGCCCATCGGCACGCGGCTCATGGACTCGACACCACCGGCGACCACGACGTCGTTCTGGCCGGAGATGACGGTCGCGGCGGCGAAGGACACGGCCTGCTGGCTGGAGCCGCACGCGCGGTTGATCGTGGTGGCGGGCACGGTGACCGGCCATCCTGCCGCGAACACCGCGCTGCGCGAGACGATTCCGGCCTGGTCGCCAACCTGGCTGACGCAGCCCCACTGGACGTCGTCGATGGTGGCGGGGTCGAGGCCGGTCCGCTCGGCGAGCGCCGTCAGCACGTGTGCGGACAGGTTGACGGGGTGGATCTCGGACAGTGCGCCACCGCGACGCCCGATGGGGGTCCGGACGGCGTCGACGATCACGGCATCGCGCATGCGAATCGGTCCTTTGCTGTTGCGGGGACACGGTTGCCGGGCAACCGTGGCGAAGGGAAAACGATGACCGGCCGGGTGGTGGTCCTCACATTCGAGGAGACCACGCACCCGGCCGGTGAGGGAAAGTCTTTCGGCGGAAGCTTCCGTTAGGTGGAAGCTATGCCACTACTTTCGTCAGGCCTCGCTGCGGATCAGCTTGCGGTCGCGATCGGGGTTCGCGAGTGCCAGCACCAGCACCGCGGCGATCACACCGAGCACACCGATGACCTGGAACGCGGTGGCGTAACCCTCGGCCGGAGTCGCGGCGTTGTCGACGATGACACCGGTCGCGTACGGGGCGACCAGGCCACCGATCGCCATGAGCGCGAGGAACACACCCATGGTGCCCGCGGTCTGCTGCGGCGGGCACAGCTCCGAGATCGCGGCGTTGATCAGCGGGAACACGATCGCACCGAAGCCGTAGCCGATGGAGACCGCGGCGACAGCGAGGGCCGGCGTCCCGATGTACGGGAGGAAGACCAGCACGGCACCGCAGATGAGCACGCCGACGCACGGCACGATGATGCGGACGACCCGGGAGCTGGTGCCCTTGCCGGCCAGGCGGTCGGTGACGGATCCGGAGACGATCATGAGGAACAGGCCGACGATCGACGGGAAGGCGAACATGGAACCGGCCTGGAGCTGGCTGTAGCCGAGGCCGTCCTGGAAGTACGAGGGAAGCCAGGTCAGGACGACGGTGGTCAGCGCGTAGACGACGATGATCAGAAGTGCGCAGCTCGCGAATGTGCGGTTGAGGAAGATCTTGCTCCACGGCACGGACGGCTCGGTGGATGCGCTCGCGGCGTCACCACCCTTGACGACCTTCGCGGTGTAGGGACCTTCCTTCCAGCCCGACAGCCACGACAGGACCCACACGCCACCGAGGACCGAGAGCGCGATCAGCGCCATCTTCCAGCCGTACTCGACCGTGATGTACGTGAGCACGGGCGCGAGGGCGATCTTCGCAACCGACGCCGAGCCGGCGAGGAACGCGCCCGGCAGACCACGCTTGGCCGGCGGATGCCACGAGTAGGTCGCGGCATGCATGAGTGCCGAGCTCGGTCCTTCGGCCAGACCGAGGAGCATGCGGCACACGATCAGCAACACGAGCGACGCCGAGACGACGAGCGGGAGCATGACGACCGACCAGATCACGCCGAGTGCCAGCAGCGCCCACCGCAGGGTCAGGTACTTGTTGAGCGGGCCTGCGAGGAACCCGCCGATCGTGAACGTCACGAAGAAGAGCGAACCGACCAGGCCGATCTGCGACGAGGTGAGGCCGAGGTCTTCCTTCAGCGGCTTCGCGATGATGCCGAGGACGGCCTTGTCCGCGTAGTTGACGACGTAGAGGAAGATGACCAGCCCGGTCATCCCCCATGCGCGGCCCGCGGTCACCTTGAAGGCGGGGGCTTTCGCCCTCGCGGCATCAGGAGTGTCAGATCTGCCGTTGACGATTTCGCCTGTAGTCACTGGGGAGTCCCTTCAGAACTCGGAGGGTGAGAAGCGGGGACCTACCCCGGCCTCTACGTGGAACATCACGCCTGGCGTCCGTACACATTGAACGTGACCCATCTCACGGACCGCAAAGAGCCGTATGTGAACGGATCGATCACTCGTACCTATGAAAGATCACAACCGGACCGAAAGCAGTTGTGACCCGCGCTCAGTTCGACGATCAGCTCATTGGTGTGCGCTAACCGTCCGATAGCCGAACGGTCCTGGTTCCGTAGGTGAGATGTGTTGCATTCTGACGTGGCAATCGGTTCGGGACAGGTGTGCCCGGACCTCGTGACGAGGACAGGCAACGCATGAACTCCACCGCTTCCACCGACGAGCTCCCTTCGTCCACGGCACCCCTGGCCGGTGTGCGCGTGATCGAGGTGTCGAGCTTCGTGGCCGCGCCGTTGTGCGGAATGACCCTCGCCGCCCTCGGCGCCGACGTGATCCGCATCGACCCGATCGGTGGAGCCGCCGACTACAAGCGGTGGCCGCTGACCGAGGACGGCGAGTCGATCTACTGGGCGAACCTGAACAAGGGCAAGCGCTCGTTCGCCGCGGACTTCCGTGATCCGAACGCGCACAAGCTGATCCGCGACCTGATCATCGACGCCGGGATCGTCGTCACCAACGCCGCCGGCCGCGACTGGCTGGACTACGACGCCCTGGCCGCGATCCGTCCCGACCTGATCCACGTGCAGGTGCTCGGACGTGCCGACGGCACCGGCGCCGTCGACTACACCGTCAACGCCGCCGCCGGCTTCCCGCAGGTCACCGGTCCGGAGAATCTCGACGGCCCGGTCAACCACGTGCTGCCCGCATGGGACGTCTCGTGCGGTCTGTACGCCGCGCTGTCGGTGGCGTCCGCGGTGTACCGCCGCGAGGTCACCGGAGCCGGCACCAAGATCGTTCTGCCGCTGGAGGATGTCGCGTTCGCGACGGTGGGCAATCTCGGCTACATCGCCGAGGCGCAGCTGGGCCTCACCGGCCGCGGCCGCGTCGGCAACGCCGTCTACGGCACCTACGGCTGCGACTTCGCCACCTCCGACGGTGCCCGCTTCATGATCGTCGCGCTGACCCCGCGACACTTCCGCGACCTGACGGAACTGACCGGCACGACCGCGGCCGTCACCGCCGTCGAAGCCGCGATCGGCGCCGACTTCCGCATCGAGGGCGAACGCTACAAGCACCGCGCGGTACTGAACGGCCTGTTCGCCGGGTGGTTCGGTGCCCGGACCGCAGCCGAGGTCGAGGCCGCGCTCGACGGGACCTCCATCCTGCACGAGCGCTACCGCACGTTCGCCGAGCTCGCCGCCGACCCGCGCGTGACGGACAATCCGATGTTCCAGCAGCTCGACCAGCCGCGTATCGGCACCTACTCCGCGGCCGCGGTCCCCATGTCGTTCGACGGCGGGTACCCGGCCGTCCGCCCTGCTCCCGCCAACGGTGACGACACCGCCGACGTGCTCGTCGAGCACCTCGGTCTCACCGGCGACGAGGTCGACGCCCTCGCCGCAGCCGGCACCGTCCGCATCAACCAGAAGGATCACGCATGACCCGCCTCGCCCAGACGATCGGCCTGACCGAGTTCCAGACCGAAATCCTGGACACCGTCCGCACATTCGTCGACCGCGAGATCATCCCGAACGCGCAGGAACTCGAGCATTCGGACACCTACCCGCAGGCGATCGTCGACCAGATGCGGGAGATGGGCCTGTTCGGCCTGATGATCCCCGAGGAGTACGGCGGCCTCGGCGAGTCGCTGCTCACCTACGCGCTGTGCGTCGAGGAACTCGCCCGCGGCTGGATGAGCGTCTCCGGCGTCATCAACACCCACTTCATCGTCGCGTACATGCTGCGCCAGCACGGCACCGACGAGCAGAAGAACTACTACCTGCCGAAGATGGCCACCGGTGAGACCCGCGGTGCCTTCTCCATGTCCGAGCCCGAACTCGGCTCGGACGTCGCCGCGATCCGCACCAAGGCCAAGCGCGACGACAGCGGCGACTACGTCATCAACGGCCAGAAGATGTGGCTGACCAACGGCGGCAGCTCGACGCTGGTCGCCGCGCTGGTCAAGACCGAGGAGGACGCCGAGAAGGCGCACCAGAACCTGACCACCTTCCTGGTCGAGAAGCCCGCCGGATTCGGCGAGGTCGTCCCCGGGGTCACCATCCCCGGCAAGATCGACAAGATGGGCTACAAGGGCATCGACACCACCGAGCTCATCTTCGACAACTACAAGGCCAAGGCCACCGACATTCTCGGCGGCGTCCCCGGCAAGGGCTTCTTCCAGATGATGGACGGCGTCGAGGTCGGCCGCGTCAACGTCTCGGCCCGCGCGTGCGGTGTCGCGATCCGCGCGTTCGAGCTCGCCGCGCAGTACGCCCAGCAGCGCACCACCTTCGGCAAGCCCATCGCACAGCACCAGGCGATCGGGTTCTCCCTCGCGGAGATGGCCACCAAGGTCGAGGCAGCCCACCTGATGATGGTCAACGCTGCGCGCCTGAAGGATTCGGGCGAACGCAACGACGTCGCGGCCGGCATGGCCAAGTACCTCACCAGCGAGTACTGCTCGGAGGTCACCCAGGCCAGCTTCCGCATCCACGGCGGCTACGGCTACTCCAAGGAATACGAGATCGAACGGCTCATGCGCGAAGCGCCGTTCCTGCTCATCGGCGAAGGCACCAGCGAGATCCAGAAGACGATCATCAGCAAGGGTGTACTGCGTAGTTACGCACTGTAATTCGACCAACCGGACAACCAGAGGGAGTTCGACCGTGCAGCGTACGGTGTACAACGAGGATCACGAGGCGTTCCGCGAGACGGTGCGCGACTTCATCGCGAAGGAAGTCGCGCCGGTGTACCACGAGTGGGAGGCCGACGGGCATCCCCCGCGCAAGTTCTACAACCGTCTCGGCGAGCTGGGCATCCTCGGCATCCAGGCACCGGAGGAGTACGGCGGCGGCGGCGAGTCGTCCATCAAGTTCAATGCCGTTGTCGCCGAGGAATGCTCGGCCGCCGGTGTGACCTTCGGCTCGTACTCGGTGCACTCGAATCTCATCCTGCCGTACCTGTTGGAGTACGGAACCGAGGAGCAGAAGCAGCGCTGGATCCCGGGATTCTGCTCCGGTGACCTGATGTTCGCGATCGCCATGACCGAGCCGGGCACCGGTTCGGACCTCGCGAACATCGCCACCACCGCCAAGCTGTCCGAGGACGGCACCCACTACGTGATCAACGGCGCGAAGACGTTCATCACCGGCGGCGCGCTCGCCGACCGCATCCTCACGGTCTGCCGCACCGCGCCGTTCGATCCGGAGAACCGGCGCGCCGGCCTGTCGATCCTCGTCGTCGACACCACCTCCGAGGGATTCTCGGTGGGCCGCAAGCTCAACAAGATCGGCCTGAAGACCTCCGACACCGCGGAGCTGTCGTACTCCGACGTCAAGGTTCCTGTCGAGGACCTGCTGGGCGAGGAGGGCAAGGGCTTCCAGTACCTGACCCACAACCTCGCGCAGGAGCGGCTCACCATCGCGTTCGGTGCGTCGGCGACCGCGGCGGCGGCGGTGCAGCACGCGCTCGCATACACCAAGGACCGCAAGGTGTTCGGCAAGCCGGTCGCCGCGTTCCAGAACACGAAGTTCGTGCTCGCCGAATGCTCGACGGAGCTGCAGGCCCTGCAGCTGATGGTCGACAACGCCCTCGAACTGCACGACCGCGGTGAGCTCACCGTGCCCGACGCCGCCCGCGCGAAGCTGTTCGGCACCGAAGTGGCCGGACGCATCATCGACAAGTGCCTGCAGCTGCACGGTGGCTACGGCTACATCACCGAGTACCCGATCGCGCGCCTGTACGCGGACACGCGCGTCAGCCGCATCTACGGCGGCACCAGCGAGGTCATGAAGACGATCATCGCCAAGGATCTCGGCCTGTAGAACCCCCACAGGTACGACGAAATCCGGCCCGGCCCGCCACACGCGGACCGGGCCGGATCCCGTTCGGGACGAGCAGCGCATTCGACAGTCGACTGCCGCTAGGCGCGCACGACCTGCACCCGCTATCGTTTCGCGCCATGCGACTGCTCGAGAAATCGAAACGGGTCATCGAGGCCCAGCTGAGCAACACCAGCATCCGCGCCCTGTCGGGCTCGATGGTGGCCTACGAAGGCCAGGTGAGCTTCAAGTCGGCCGGGTTCGGCGGCGGCGAGGGCGTGCTCGCGGGTCTGCGGCAGCGCGCGACCGGTGAGGGGCTGTCTCTGATGGAGGCCAGCGGCACCGGCGTCGTCTATCTCGCGCATCGGGGCCGGAACGTGACCGTGCTCGACCTGAACAACGAGACGCTGCAGGTCGAGTCCGAGCAGTTGCTGGCTCTGAACGGGAACCTCTCCACCAATGTCGCGTTCGCCGGGGTCCGGGGCGGCATGAGCGGTCAGGGACTGTTCACCACGACGGTCACGGGCACCGGACAGGTCGCACTGCTGTCGTCGGGCGGGCCGCTGATCCACCTCGAGGTCTCTCCCCAGTACCCACTGGTCGTGGACCCGGATGCCTTCGTCTGCGCGAAGGGACAGTTGACGCAGTCGTTCGTCACCGACGTGTCGTGGCGGTCCGCGATCGGTCAGGGCAGCGGCGAAGCCTTCTCGCTCAAGTGGGACGGGATGGGTGTCGTGTCCATCCAGCCGGCGGAACGGTAGGAAGACGATGACTTTCACCAAGGTCAACAACAAGGTCGTCCGCGTCGACCTGAACCAGTCGGGGCCCGTCGTTGCACGCCGCGGCGCGATGCTCTTCTACACGGGGACAGTACATTTCAGCCCGCATCAGGTTCCCGGTGCCGGCGGTATGCCCGGCCCGGGCGGGATCGTGGCGATGGCCGGACGCATGATGCAGGGCGAGCACGAGGCGACGATGGTCGCGCAGGGCAACGGCGTCGTGCACTACGGATTCCGTGGCCTCGAAACCCACATCGTGGACATGTCCGCCGGTGGGGAACTGCGGGTGGAGGCGTCCCGACTGCTCGCGCACACCTCGGGCCTGCAGAGCGCGGTCGTGCAGGCGTCCGCCGCTCCCGCGGCCGCGGGCGGCGGTGGCGGCGGTCTGCTCGGGGCGCTGCGCGGCGCGGCCACCGGCATGGTGACGGGCACCGGCATGTTCACCACCCAGTTGTCGGGTTACGGGGCGGCGGTGCTGCTGGCCCACGGCGGGATCATCGAGCTGCAGGTCGGTGGACCGGCACCGGTGTTCGTCGATCCACAGTCGTTCGTCGCGGCGCTCGGGCCGGTGCGGACCGACCTGAAGTCGACGATGAGCTGGCGCAACGCCGGCCGGACCGGGGGTGAGAGTCTGCAGCTCGAATGCACCGGGCAGGGCATCGTCTACGTGCAGGCATCGGAGGAGAAGCTGTGAGTGTCGTTCTGAATCCGTCGCATCTCGTCGGCAACGACAACGTGCCCGGCAACAACTACGCGTACTGCATCGATCTGCAGAGCCCGTGGTTCCTGTCGAAGGGCGCGATGATCGCCTACTACGGCCAGATCCAGTTCACCGCGCTCACCCACGGGCTGCAGGGTCAGCTGTTGCAGATGGTGGCCCACCAGTTCTCGGCACCGTTGTATCTGGGTGACTACGTGGTCGCCGAGGGCTACGGAAAGCTGATCCTCGGCGACCGCGGCTACGACATCAACTCCTACGATCTCGACGACGGCAACCTGACCATCCGGGCCGCGAACCTGCTGGCGTTCGAGCCGGGATTGTCGCTGAACCAGTCGATCGTGCCCGGTTTCCTCACGTTGATCGGAACCGGCAAGTTCCTGGCGTCGTCGAACGGCCCGGTGATCTTCGCGGAGCCGCCGTTGCGGGTGGACCCGGAGGCGCTGGTGGGCTGGGCGGACTGCCCGTCCCCCAGCCATCACTTCGACGAGTCCTGGGTGACCGGGTTCGTCGCGGCCGGTGCGCGCATGTTCGGCGTGCAGTCCGGCGAGGAGCGGCAGTTCGATTTCACCGGCGCGGGGACGGTGCTCATCCAGTCCAGCGAGAAGGTGATCGACGACAGTTCGGTGGTCCGGATGATCGAAGGACAGCTGCCGGGGCTGACGAACAGCGGACTGCAACGCATCAATCATGCGGTGTCGTCGCAACTGCAACAGCAGCAACAGTTCTGAGTGCCCTGGGTGGAGGCTGGGCATTTTCCCGACGCAGAAGCGGTCGCAATGTGATTACGATCACAGGGTAGCCAGGCCTTAGTACGGTAAGGTTTGGACATCCTAAGTACCACCGCTCCAGATTGGTCGACCGCATGTACGTCTGCAGCTGCCACGCTCTCACTCACAATCACATCGAGGCTGAGATCGCTGCAGGCGCGCGCTGTACCCGGGAAATCAGCGCGGCATGCCGGGCGGGTACCGACTGCGGCGGTTGCGTACGCAATATCTCGGCGATCCTGCGGGCCGCCCGCCAGAGTGAGAACATCGAACTCGAGACCGCCGTGTAGCCAGCCCCTACCCGGCGGTGAACTCGATGGTTCCACCCCGGGAGGTTCCATGAAGGGCGACAAGAAAGTCCTGGAGTATCTCAACGAGCAGCTGACTGCCGAACTCACCGCGATCAACCAGTATTTCCTGCACTCGAAGATGCAGGACAACAACGGGTGGGCGAAGCTCGCGTCACACACGCGCGCCGAGTCGTTCGAAGAGATGCGTCACGCCGAAACTCTCACCGATCGGATTCTGTTCCTCGACGGCCTGCCGAACTACCAGCGGCTCGGGTCGATCCGCATCGGACAGACCGTGAAGGAGATGTTCGAAGCCGACTTACAGGTGGAGATCGAGGCTCGCGACCGCTTGCGGAAGGGGTCCGAGTACATGCGCTCGGTCAGCGACATCACGTCGGCGAACATCTTCGAGTCGATCCTCGCCGAGGAGGAAGAACACATCGACTACCTCGAAACCCAGCTCGCACTGCTCGAGCAGCTGGGTGAGCCGCTGTACATCTCCGTGCACGTCTCCCCACCGGAGTAATCGCCCCGAGGGCCGCCACAGTCGTTGATCGCGCAACCATATCGCGTATCCTGGCGATATGGACACTCCGAGGTGGCTCGACGACAACGAGCAACGCGCGTGGCGCGCCTATCTCGACGCCACGCGCCTGCTCATGGCGGCCCTCGACCGGCAACTCGTCCGCGACTCCGGCCTCTCGCTGACGGACTACGAACTGCTCGTCGCCCTGTCGGAGGCGCCGGGTGGACGCATGCGCATGAGCGCCCTGGCCGACGCCGTGGTCACGACCCGCAGCGGGGCCACCCGCGCGATCGCCCGCCTCGTCGACGCCGGACTGGTCCGCCGGGTCGAATGCCCCGAGGACAAACGCGGCACGCTGGCCGAACTGACCGACGAGGGCGCCGCCAAGCTGGACGAAGCCAGCCCCGGACATGTCGAAGCGGTGCGTTCGAGTATGTTCGACCTGCTCAGCGCGGAGGACGTCACGCGGTTCGGCGGCTCCTTCACCGCGATGCGCAAGCACCTGCTCGGAAACGGCTAGGGGAAATTCATGAGCGACTCGTCCGTGATCACCGTCCACAACCCGGACCTGCAGCGATACGAACTGCGCGACGGCGACACCGTCATCGGCTACACCCAGTACCACCCGGACGGCGATGTCCAGCTCGTGTTCGACCACACCGAGGTCGACGGCGCCTACTCGGGCCGGGGTCTGTCCGGCAAACTCGTGCGCTTCGCCCTCGACGACGTACGCGAACAGGGCAAGCGGATCGTTCCGATCTGCCCCTTCGTGCACTCCTACATCGAGAAGCACCCCGAGTACCAGGACATCGCCGACTGATCGTGTGTCGCGGACAATGGCCTCATGACCGAGCGCAAGCGTCCGGACATCACCTTCGAGTCGTGGGTCGAGCGACAGATCCGCGTCGCCCAGGAACGCGGCGACTTCGACAACCTGCCCGGCGCGGGTAAGCCGATCCCCCACTACGGCGACGACGAGCTGTGGTGGGTCAAGGACTACCTGCGCCGGGAAGGCCTGTCCACCGAGGCGCTGCTCCCGCCGCCGCTGCAGCTGCGCAAGGAGATCGAACGGCTGCCGGAAACCGTGCGGGACATCCCGACCGAGGACGGTGTGCGCGAGGTCGTCGCGGAACTGAACCGGCGCATCGTCGACTGCCTGCGCGCACCCGACCGGCTGCCGGTACCGCTGCACATGGTCGACGCCGACGACACGGTGCAGCAGTGGCGCGCGGATCGGCGTGCCGCGATCGCACAGCGCGTGGATCGGCCCGCGGCGAATCCGGTGCCGGCGCCTCCCGCGCGCATCTCCTGGTGGCGGAGGCTCTTCGCCTCGGAGTGACGACCGGTCCGGCGCGATGAGTTCCGCTCCGGTCGCCGGTCTGTTCCTGTACGAGGCGCACGGCACCGGCCGTGCCCGAGCGACGAGGAGCGGACATGAGCGCACCCACGATCGGCAGCATCCTTCTGGCCAGCAGCAACCCGGAACGGCTCCGCGACTGGTACGTCGCGGCACTGGCGCCGAAGGTCGAACGCACCCCGGGCGAACCCGCGTACGACGTGCTCGACTTCGACGGCTACTACCTCATGCTCGACCGGCGCGACGACGTCGGCGGCAAGAACCCCGAGCCCGGGCGGATGATCCTCAACATCGAGGTCACCGACGCTCCGGCGATCGCGGCACGGCTCGACGACCTCGGTGCGACCTGGCTGTCGCCGCTGGAAGACCGCGACGGCAGCTGGTTCGGCACGGTGGTGGACCCGGACGGCAACTACGTGCAGTTGATCGAACTGAGCGAACGGGCGCGAGCCGAGATGAGCTGAACGCGCCGGCCGGTCACCGCCGTACGAGGTCCGCGACCATCCGGTCGACGGCCCCGACGCTGAGCACCTGATCCAGCGTCATGGAGGCGCACCCGATCATGCCGGACCGGTCGCCGTACGCCCAGGGCAGGATCTGCAACGTCTGCGTCGCCGTGGAAATCGCGTTGCCGTACAAGGTTTCCCGCATGCCCGCGACGAAGACGTCGTAGGCGCCGGCCATGTCTCCCCCGACCACGAGCACCTCGGGGTCGAGCAGGTTGACCGCGCCCGCGACCACCTCGCCGATGCGTCTGCCGCTGTCGCGGATCAGTCTGCGCGCCTCGGAGTCTCCGTTTCCGGCGAGTTCGACGACGTCGCGGATGTGGGTGACGCTGCGGCCCAGCGCCTCCAGGTCGCGAACCAGCGCCCAGCCGCCGGCCACGGCCTCGACACAACCGACGTTGCCGCAGCGGCACACGACTCCTTGCGCCGCAGCGATTTTCGTATGACCGATCTCCCCCACCGCGCCGACCGCGCCGCGCTGCAGCACACCACCGGAGACGATGCCCGCACGAAGCCCGGTGGAGGCCTTGATGAGCAGCATGTCGCGGAACTTGCGCCGCTCACCGAAACGCTCGGCCAGCACCATGGCGTTGGCGTCGTTGTCGACGAAGATCGGCACGTCGCCGAGGGCGGCGAAATAGGGCTGCAGCGGCACGCCGTCCCACCCGGCCATCGTCGGTGAGTTGCGGCTGCAGCCCCGGTCGACGTCGACGGTGCCGGGCAGAGCGACACCGATTCCGACGGTCTTCGGGCGTTCCGGGCCGAGGGTGTCGCGCAGCGCCCCGAGACACGCGGCGACGAGCGGCATCAGTTCGTCGGGGTCGTTGCCGATTTCCTGTTCCACGTCGTCGGTACACAACAGACGACCGGCCAGGTCGCAGACCGCGAGCTGGGTGCGGCTGCGGCCGATCGCGGCGACGAGGACGATGCCGGCGTCGACCCCGAACGTGAGGGTCGCCGGCGGACGGCCGCCCGTGGACGGACCCTCCTCGCATTCGACGACCAGCCCGAGCGCCTGCAAGGCCGAGACCCGGGAGGCCACCGCGGTGCGGGAGAGCCCGGTGAGCTGCCCGATCTCGGTGCGAGTGGTCGCGGTGCCGGCGCGCACCAGCGCGAACACGTCACCTGCAGTCGCGGGGGCGATCGATCGGGTCGCTCGGGTCATGAATCAACCGTAAGCGCGATCGCTCACCGGCGGAGATCGGCGGTCGAGCCGTGCGCCGGGCCCCGCCGGTGAAGCGAGTTGTCGATCAGTCCTTGGGGGTCAGGCCTTGGGGGTCAGGCCTTGGGGACGCGCACGATCAGGGCGTCACCCTGACCGCCACCACCACACAGTGCCGCGGCACCGACCCCGCCACCGCGACGCTTCAGCTCCAACGCCAGGTGCAACGCGATCCGCGCCCCGGACATCCCCAACGGATGCCCCATCGCGATCGCCCCACCGTTGACGTTCACCTTCTCCGCATCGATCCCGAGTTCGCGCGCCGAGACGATCCCCACCGCCGCGAACGCCTCGTTGATCTCCACCAGATCCAGCTCGGCCGGGTCGATGCCCTCCCGCGCACAGGCCTTGGCGATCGCCCGCGCCGGCTGCGACTGCAACGTCGAATCCGGACCGGCCACCACCCCGTGCGCCCCGATCTCCGCGACCCACGA